>NZ_JBWAVA010000003.1:0-487134 GCF_056121505.1 Paenibacillus sp. LS-5
CAGGCAGCGTTCCCCGGCGCGGCGGGCGGCAGAGCCGCGCCGGGGCAGGCGCAGCTGCGGCAGGCGGAGCGCCGCCGCGCGGAGAAGGCGGCCGGTGACCGCAGGGAACCGGCCTGCGCCACGCACCGTAGAACCTGCCATTGCGCTGCGCAGAGCAGGTAACACGCCAACAGCGGCTTCCAAGCTCAGCCGCCTCTGCAAATGGCAGAGCTGTACGGCCGCCCGCCACTGCCCAGTAAGTCCGGGAAGCTGCTCTGCAAGGAGCGCTTCGACTTCAGGCTGGAGTAATGAACGGCCATTAAGCGCTTGTATCAACTGATCAGCCGCATCTCCTAGAGCAGCCTTCGCTCTGTCTTCTTCCATTACATTAGCTATATTGTACTCTTTATAGTTAATGTAGGCCCTTGGGTCGCCTCCGGCCGTTCTAACCTCCTCTTCCAATAACGCCCGGAAAGAGACTTCATTATACAGTCTACCTACACTCCAGCTACCGCCGGCTCTCCTCTCTTCATCGATTTCTGCTCTGAGTACATCTGCCATATATCTCCCCCAGTCCTGCTCCTGCCAATGCCCTACTGACGGGAAGGAGCTCCATTGCTCCCTTAGCTTCACCGCCCAACCCAGAGGAAGAGCCATAGAGAGGAGTACCCGCTTGTCCGCAGCACAATTACTCCACCCATCCTGTTCTGCTCCATTACTACTCCACCATAACCTGTCTACATTCATATCGAGTGAAACCCATAGACTCCAGTCCCCCCCAAGCTCCACTGCATATACAGCCACCTGCATCTGCTGCACCTCCTCAAAATATTTCCTCCCAGCTGTCTCATAACAGCACAAAAAAGCACACTCCCCCATTTCTGAAGAGTGTGCTTCACCCGTTTCCTGCTTTAACTGCATATGTTATGATTATTCGCCTCGCTTTGATCTGCATCCCCTGCTCCACGGCATTTGCAGAAAAGGCAGCGGTACCGGTTGTCCAGTCCCCCGTAAATCCACTATGACTCCAGACTGGAGCTCGTGATCTGACTCCAAAGAACAGATGGGCCTAGCCGGAATCAATTCCAGTGCGGAACCATTCCGTGCAAGCCGTGTAGCTATGTCCAATGTTGCATCACTCGATCCGTCGTCCATCAAGGTTATCTGCAGTATCTTACCGCTCAGCAAAGAATGGAAGGTCAGCGCTCTGATATACCATTCCACTACATATTCATGATTACGAGTAATGAGAATATATTGAATCCGTTTGCCTGTTGGGCTACCCTGCCGGGATCGCTCCCGTTTACTTAGCATATGAACCAACACTACCGCAAAAACATAGATGGCCGCAATCCATATTAACTGGGCTACCATGGAGATACACCTCCTCTTATACCGACACTATATGCCGGTGATAAAAGGTCGGTGACTGCCCAGGGCAGACTGCATTTTCCTTCTAATGTGCTGCAGTCATTATATGTAATAGCTTAACCTACTATCTACAGCGTTACCCACCCATACTTTATCGAATTAATAACAGCTTGAGTACGATCATCAACTTCCATTTTTTGGAGAATACTGCTCACATGGTTCTTGACGGTTTTTTCACTGATAAACAGATATTCACCGATCATTTTATTGCTCTTGCCTTCAGCCATCAGACGAAGCACTTCTGCTTCACGCCGGGTCAGCGGATTGTTGTCACCGGCAACAAATTTAACTCCAGCCTCTTTAACTGCAGTTTCAGCAATAGCTCCTGTTTCATTGAGATATGTCATACGGCGCAGCTGATTAATAAGCTTGCCAGTAACCTTTGGATGAATAAAGGCATGGCCTTCACAGACCGAACGGATGGCATTAATAAGCGATTCCGCCTCCATGTCCTTCAGCAAATAGCCATTGGCACCCTTGCGCAGCGTTTCAAATACATAACTCTCATCATCATGAATCGATAAAATAATGACTTTGACATCCGGGAACATTTCCCGCAGCTTTTGTGTGGCTTCCACACCATTTTCAATGGGCATATTGATATCCATCAGGACAATATCTGGTTTGGTTTCGTTGCAAAATTCAAGCACCTGAATACCATCACCACATTCCCCAATGACCTCAATATCTTCCTCCATATTTAAAATCCGCTTTAGCCCTTCACGAAACAACTGATGATCATCGGCCAAAAGAACTTTAATGGGCGACTTGCCAGGATTCTGGTTTTCCATCACATTACTCCTTCCCTTTTTCCACATTCGTCGGAATGTGAATTACGATTGTTGTACCCTGATTCTCGGCTGATAGTATTTCCATTCTTCCTTCGAGCAGTTCCACGCGTTCCCGCATGCCGACCAGCCCAAAGCTTTCACGATTTGCCTGTTCACTGATTTTCTTCACATTGAACCCAAGACCATTATCCTTCACGACAATCTTGATCAGTTGTGCCTGATAAGTGATCTCCACTAATACGTAGCTCGGAAAAGCATGTTTGGCCGCATTCGACAATGCCTCCTGGACCAAACGGTATACGGCTGCCTCCATAGCTGATGACAGCCGGTGCTCCTTACCCCTCGTTTCAAAAGAGGTCCGGATCTTTGTCTTTTCCTCATAGTCATGTACGTATTTCCTGAGTGTCGGAATCAGACCCAAATCATCAAGCGCCATCGGACGCAGATTAAAAATCACCTTCCGCATTTCTTCCAGGCTGTATCTTACCTGCCCTTTCAAGTCTAATACTTCGTCCTGTACCAGCCCAAATTCCTGCTTTACCAGCATTCTTTCTACAATTTCCGTCCTTAGGACTAGATTCGCCAGCATTTGAGCAGGACCGTCATGAATTTCCCGGGCAATTCTTTTGCGTTCCTCTTCCTGAGCCAGGATTATTTTGAGCCCGATCATCTGGCGGTTCTTCGCAGATTCGACAATCCTCGTCACTTGTCCTAGTTCTCCGGATAGATATTCCAGAACAACGCTCATTTGCGAACCAATCGATTCTGCCCGCTCTACCGAATTTTCGACACTGCGGACCCGAAGCTGCAGCTCGTCACGCCTGCTCCGAAGATAGACCTCCCTCTCTCTGGTCATCATCAGTTCAAGCTGAAGCTCTGTCGCTTTCTCATAAGCGATTCGGATATCCTTCTCGGAGTAGCGGACAAAGTCCCGGCTGACCTCTGTCAGCCGGATACGGGAGCGGTGATACTGCAGCTCCAGCTTGTCTACCTTTTGCAATGTTTCATCCGTTTCATCCATGACCCGCTGCAGTTCTTTGTTGAGTGCAACAAGCTCATCCCGTGCAACCTGCAATATTTCAAAAATCTGATACTTGCTGCTCTCCATCACGTCGATGGTATTCTTAATGACGCGATCTATCGCATCGGCTTGAAATTCCACGGATGCTTGCCCCATTTCTATCGGATCGTATTAAAGACTTTCCTTTAATATTACCATATCATGATTCGATAGTTACGGTCTTCGTTTTCTGTTCCCATTTTACGGTGAGTCCCAGCTGCTCCGAAACCAATCTAAGCGGTACTAAAGTCCTGCCTTGTAGGATTAAAGGCGCTACTTCAGCACTCTGACGTTTACCATTCAGTATGAATTCCTTCTTGTTAACCGTCAGATCAAGCGCTTTGGCCCCGCGAAGCACCAGAATCTTTTTGGTCATCTGATCCCAAGAGGCACTCCCGCCAAATGCATCCAAGACTACTTTTATCGGCACATAGGTACTTCCATTTTTAACAATAGGAGCCACATCAATCGCCTTCTTTACACCGTTGACCGTTATGGACTTAGACCCGATACTCATCGCAGCAGTTCCTGTTGGAAGTCCGGCTTCACTGGATAGAGAAGGCATTATGAATGACAAGTTGTCAAAAGCAACCGTTCCTGTCTTCGCCCGTTCATCCTGGCCTTCTTCTACATTCACTACATACAAGCGTTTCAGCGTTGCCGGGAACTTGATCCCTGAGCCTGACAGATCAATATTGAGACTCTTCCAGCCGTTCCAGTCTATTACTTTGGCCAAATCAATGTAGGAGGTAGTCCCACTACCATCTACAACTTCAGCCCGGAGCCAGTTAAGACTCATATCACCCATCACATCAAGTGACATCGACGTTGCCGTTGCCGGAATCTGTTTACCACTCGTCCCGTTCAATTGGGCATAGGCATACATCTTCCCACTGCCTGCAGTCATATCATAGCTGAGTGAAAGTACCTTAGAACCTGCCTTTTCAGCGTTACCGGCCACAACTGCAGCCGTTCCGGTCACACTGCCCACATTGGATGTGAAGGCAATCGGATAACCTACATTTTCGAAGTTCTCCCATGGCGTAGCCGCTGCTGCAGACAATACAACTGCCGTGCTGAAGCCGTCATAACGGGCGATTGCATATCCTGTCGTAACACCTGCATCAACCGAATCAACCTTCAGTCTGCCATCCTGAACACTACCCTTGAAACCGATAAGCTCCCATTTCAGTGATGCTGGCGGAACGGTAAGCGACGCGCCGTTTTTAGCCAAAGCAGTCACAGGCACGTATACGGATGCCCCGACCGTCAGCGGCGCTGTAGCTGTGGCTACCATTAGTCCTGACAGGTCTTCTCCACCCAGTACTGTAATCCTTGTCGAGGCTGAGGCGGCACCGCTGGCTGCTGTCAATGTGGCTGTACCTGCTTTAACCCCGGCAGCGACCCCGCCGCTTACGGTTACACTGCCATTACTTGAAGTCCACGAAGGATTCCCTGCAGCTACGTCAATAGGATTGTAGTACGTATCATAGCCCTTTAAAGAATAGGCTGCCTTTTGTCCGATCAGCAATACTGAGCTGCCGCTAATCTTAATCCCTTTCACTTCGCCATGCGGAGCTGAGGTGTAGACACCCACTCCGTTGACAATACTCCGCTGTTCGGTGCCATACTCGGTATTGAAGGTCAGGCTCGTCGAGGTTTCGGCAAGCGGCCGGTCTACCATGGTTGTAGATCCGCCTCCATCCAGATTTAATCCTTTCCAGACCCCAATATTCTTCATGAAGGATTGAAGCTCGGTCAGTGACATGCCCGCACTGTTGGCATTGTCTTCGACAGCGATCACGTACACATATCTTCCATCCTGTGAATAGCCGAGTGCTGTACGTGCGCGGTAGCCCCCAATACTGGAGATGGAGCGAGAAAACGTTGCCGCTTGGCCGTTATTCACCAGAATGGTATGCCCGCCAATCATCATCTGCAGACTGGCAAGGTCAAGCTCCTGCTGGGTGGTTTTGGAACGAAGGGTATAGACACTGCTCAGCTTTTGTCCTACAGTCAGATGAGCTTTGACGAACTGGGCTCCCAGCCCATGTGTCCGCAGAATGTAGGCTCCCTTGGGCACCGCTATAGGTAAAGCTTTGTCTACTGAAATCTGGGTAATGGTGTCATTCTCCACAAGCACCTCGGTGGGTGTAGTCGAGCTGTTCTTTGGCCGGTCCAGAGCAGACCAGGCATCCGTATAGATGTAAGCCGCATTTGCATGACTATAGGTCGAGCTCCCGCCTTCCGGGCTGTATGCGCCTTTATTAATACCTGACAATGGAAACTGGGCTCCGTCCTCCGCAGTAACCAGTCCTTCGAACGAATACTCATCAATTACAGGTTTGCGGTCTTTGGTAACGGCAAAAGCATACATGCCTTCAAGCTGTGAAGGTGTGGATACCACAACTCCGCCAGAAACCTGACCACCGATAGGAGCACCCTCTCCTCCTGTATTAAAATAATCTCCGTTCACTGCGGCTACCGCCCCAGTCTCTGTCGCCATTCCACCGGTGCTTTGCCGTGTGGTTAATTGGCCTTTCTTGCCTGTCATTACATCCAGAGATACATAGGGATTATTAAGATCTACGCGGATCACATCCGCAAGACCTGTTACGTTCTTCCCGGAACGGGCTGTTGTATATTTGTATTTCATCATAATAGCGCCTGAAGTAATTACTTCTTCACCCAGCTTGGTCACGGCAAAGGATGAGGCCGCCTTCGCGATAGGTGCCTTTCCTAAGCTTAATTGCGGCAAACCTTCACTGCCCAAAACAGGCATGATCCATAATACTCCTGCTAATGATGCCGCAATCCACTTTTTAGCTTGCAGCTTCTTCATTCCCTGCAACTGCTCTTTACTCTTCTTCCCCATGAAAACTTCATTCATTTCAGCGTAACTCTCCCATCTCTTTTGTACTCACAAACTTCGTAATCAAACTCATACTATTAGTTCCCGCGTTACCATTACATCTTTAATAGACTGATTTTAGACCAGAAAGTTGCGATTCTGATAGATTCTTCAAGAAACTGGACAAGATAAAATAAGCGTCCAGGGACCATTCCCCGGACGCCATAGCAACAATAGTCTTTTGAATTTATAGGGATTCTGCTTGCTTCAGCATTCGTTCTAACATTACAGCTGCCTGGGCACGTGTAGCATTGCCTTGCGGTTGGAACTCCGTGGGGGTCATACCCAGGATAATACCTGCTTGTATGGCCTTGGCTACGAATGCTGTATTTTGACTATGAATCTTAGAACTATCCTTGAACTTTAACAGAGAGGATGAAGCTGTTCCGTTCAATGTAATCGGATGTTTCGTATAATCCATAGCTCGGACCATCATGATCGCCATCTGTTCCCGGGTAATATAATCTCCCGGCCGGAATGTACCATCTGTATTCCCCATGATGATCCCCGCTGTAACAGCGGCGTCAATGAAATCACTAGTTTGGTTAAAGGGCTGAACATCTCTGAACTGCTGCACTGATCCACGCACCGTCTGTAGTCCAAGACCCCTGCTTAACATCACAGCAAACTCGGAACGGGTGATTTTTTGATCCGGCTTGAATGCTATCCCATAGCTACTATCAATGATGTTCTTAGCGGCCAGCTCTGCTACAGTTGTTCTGCTCCAATGCGAAGCCATATCTGAAAAGGTGCGCAAGGATATAAATATTCCAACAACCTGGTTTCCGTTTGTACGTGTACCAATCACAGTATAATTGCCAACTCTACTGATTTGAGCCGGTAGATGAATAGCATCATTATACGTTGAATCTACACTGGCAGCCATCGTCTGCGCACTATTCAGGATAGCTGCATTACGCACTGTATAGTCAACTTTTACATTCGTTTCCTTTGCATTGGAGTAATTATCTTTGAGGGATCCCGTCAAACGCAGATCGACAAGACCAGTAACGCTGCGTACAGCCTGACTTTCAATCTTTTGTTCAAATGAATAGAACGTTCCGCTCGGTACATTCTCCATCCGCATAACAAGTGATACTTTATTAATATCTGATCCCAGATTAGTAGCAAGTGCATTCATATCAATATCGCTTAGCGCCACTTTAAACATATTGTCACCATAACGGATGACCAGCTTGGCATTTTTATTGCGATTCACCGCATCAGATAAAGTTTTTAGCCCTACGGTAACATAGGCCGACTTTTCTGTAGAAGGAACCTCAAATGCTAATGTGTCCGCCCCGGTAAGGTTCAAATATTCATAACTGGCGGCCACCCGATCGGCATTCAGATCATATCTTTTAACCAATTGCTTGTAGACGGAAAGATCGGATACTGCCAGTGCAGAATCGCTTTTCAGAAGTGGATACTCCTGACCAAACTCACCGGATGCCAGACTTCCAAGATAGGACGGGCGTCCTCCATTCCCGGAAGATTCGGTTGTCAGATTTTGAACAGTCAATGTGTTAAAGGAGGGAAGTGAATTGCCGCTTGAGTCTGTAATCATCCCCGCACCAGACAGGTATGACAGATCAACCTTCTGCCCCGCTTTCACTGCTTTTGAGAGCTTAATCTTCAGGGTGGTTCCTGACAAAGTGAAATCCTGAATATCCACACTGCTGCCATCTGCTTTTATGCCAAATTGATTAGCATATAATTTCGAAGAAGCCTGCATGCTCTTGCTGAACGTAACGATAAGTTCATCGGCATTCACCACAGCCCCGCTAATTTGAGATACTGCCGTGTCTGAAGTTACCGTTACTGGCTGCAGATCAACATATGCTGCACGATTTCCGTTTAGATCACTTAGCCCCAGAGTACCAGGAACATAAGATATGGTAACTGCCCCGTTAAGCGGCAGATTACTTTGAAGAGTTAACGTAACCTGCGCACCATTCACTGCTACATTGGTTACATAGTTTGCTTTGCCGTCGACAAGTACTGAAAATTGACTATTCATCGGCAGATTACTGCTTGCCAGACCCTCATTATAAGTCAGAGTCATTTTATTCCCGGCTCCGGAAGCACTTTGGAAGACAGGTGCGACGGTATCATTACTATTCCGGATGTTAAAGTCTGAGAAATTGGCGATATTTTGACCCAGTGTACTGAGCAAAGGATAAGAACCGGCATAATAGGACACCTTCACAGGCTCTCCGTTACCCGCCTCACTACCAACTGTTAAATATACATTACTCCCGCTTGATCCGATAGAATCCACTCTGAGGGAATATCCACCTGATGTCACCACAAATTGTTCTCGGGCATAGGTAGAGACTGTTTTCAACGAATCATTAAAAGTCAAGGTTACGGTTCTGCCTGAGATCCTGCCCTCTTTTGGAGTAGGAAGTGCTGAATCTATACTATTAGTAACCTGTTTTGCTGAAAAAGTAGAAGCTGCATTCCCGCTAGTATCTTGAATCGTTCTTAGACCTCCAGCATAGCTTACTTTTACATTTTGACCAACCGCTATACCTGTACCAAGAACGACTAAGACACTGTCACCCTGGACATAGGCGCTGTCTATTGAACGGCTTTCATCATTTACCGTAACTCCAAAACTCGAAGTAAGCAAAGCTATGGATGGATTGAGTGTCTCATTATATTTCAAGCGGATCGTCCGATTGTTGTCCAGTGTAGCTGAGGTAAACACCGGAGCCGTTTTGTCTACTGCCACTGTCCGGAAACTCCAGGCTTTCGCACCTGACAGCCCTTCATATTGCGAGGTAGAATCAATTGCATCCGAGAAAGCGCCCTTGGCAATATCCACATAATATATGGTATCCGGTTCAAGCGCTGCTGCCGGCTTAATCACAAAATCTTTAGCCGTGGCACCCGCCAGTACAGATGTAGCAACCTTTGTCCCGCTGCTTTTATACAGGTTGACTCCATTGGCAACAGTACTATTGAATACCGCATCCCGATTGAAGCTAAGGGAGATGGTTTTGGAGATGTCTACCGATTCGCTCCGGTCCGCCGGTGTTAATGAAGTGATCAATAGACCTGTAAGGGAGGCCGTTGTGAACGTCCATTTATATGGTCCAGAGGCAGGAAAGACATTTCCATCCTGATCATAAAAAGCTCCTTGTGGAATAGTAACCGTATATAATGTACCGTTTAATAGCGGCGAGGTAGTGGTAGCAGGAAGAAGTGTAATGACCGTACTCCCTCCTCCCGTGACACTTGTTGAGTTAACATTAAGCCATCTCGTTCTGGAGTCATCCTGCGCACCTGGGGAGACAGAGATATACCCGGATGCCGGGCTCATTGGACGATCAAAATACAGCTTTAATGCTCCACTTACCGGTACGCCAGAAGATGCGTTCACTGGAGAGGTCGATGCTGTAATAGCGCTGCTTCCGATCGTAGAGAAGCTCCAGATACTTCCACTGGAAATTCCCTGGAATGTTTTATTGCTTGCATCTTTAAACGCGTAGGAATCGATAAGCACATAATAATTCCCGCCAGCCGGAAGTTTGTTGGATAACGTTAGTGTAACTGTAGTTGAAGTGGCGTCGCTCTGCAAATCTACTTTGGGCTCGCTATCCTTAATTATAAATTCCTGAATGACTGAGTTATCCGCAGAAGACAGCAGTTTAACAGAACCTCCGCCTCTCGCAAGGACTCCTGTCAATTTCATTGTCAGCTGTGTTAAAGTCCCCGCATCCACTCTAGTATTGGCAGCAGGGGCATAGCTGGTTGCTAATATAGCAGGATTGGTTTCTGGAGCGGTAGTGAAAGACCAATTGGTCTCCGCTGAAACATTCCCTGAAGCATCTATGAACAACCCTTTAGGAATGTTTACACTATACGTCGTATTTGGAGCATACTTCAGTGCAGCGTCTAACTTAATCTCATATCCTGCCGAATTCCCGATCAATCCAGAACTGCCTACAGGAATTTCTGCAAAAAGAGCGCCTGAATCACGGGTAGTGATTGTTATTTTTCCGTTTTGCGGTATAACCTGCCGGTCAAAGCTTAGTCCCAAGGGTGATCCCACATTCACAAAAGCTGCACCTGCAGTTGGTGATGTGTTTATTCCAAATTCAGATGCGGCGAATACCGCCGATGTATGTACTCCGATAGTTGGACTGCCCAAACCGAATAGCAAATTGCTTGCAATGATAATAACTGCCCCTATTGTTACCTTCTTCTTCATCCCGTAAAAAGCTCCTCTCAAGCCATTCTATCATCCAACCTATATTGTTATATTTCGGCTGGAGGGCTTCCAAAGTTTAGAAAGGGGACTTCAGCGGTTAGTGAAATCTACCATAACACAAATAAGCCCGCTTGAGCGGCCCTCATCTGTGAGGTTCGTTCGGCGGGCTTACTTATAAATTTATGATTAAATACCTGCTTGAGCTTTCAGCATATCCGCTCTGTCTACACGTTCCCAAGGAAGGTCCACATCAGTCCGTCCAAAATGGCCGTAAGCTGCGGTTTGTCTATAGATCGGTTTACGCAAATCCAGCATCGAAATAATTCCAGCTGGGCGGAGATCAAAATTGCTGCTGATTAACTCAACCAGCTTTTCTTCACTGATTTTGCCTGTTCCATATGTATCCACATTAATCGATACAGGACTTGCTACACCAATGGCATAAGCCAATTGAATCTCACATTTGTCAGCTAGGCCGGCAGCGACCAGATTCTTAGCCACGTAACGAGCTGCATATGCCGCAGAACGGTCGACTTTGGTTGGATCCTTACCAGAGAACGCACCGCCACCATGACGGGCATAGCCACCATAAGTATCGACAATTATTTTACGTCCGGTCAGACCTGCATCACCTTGTGGGCCACCAATGACAAAACGGCCTGTAGGATTAATAAAGTACTTTGTATTCTCATCAAGCAACTCAGCAGGAACTACCGGCAGAATTACATATTCCTTAATATCTGCTTGAATTTGTTCGAGAGAGATTTCTTCTGCATGTTGTGTAGACACAACAATGGTGTCCACCCGAACCGGTTTTTCATTATCATATTCAATGGTTACCTGTGTTTTGCCATCGGGACGCAGGTATTCCAAAGTACCATTCTTACGAACCTCAGACAAGCGACGGGCAATACGATGAGACAACGCAATCGGCAGAGGCATCAATTCGGGAGTTTCATTGGTAGCAAAACCAAACATCAATCCCTGATCACCCGCACCAATATTCGCTGTTTCTTCAGCAACCTGTGCAGGGTCGCGGTTTTCCAGTGCAGCATTAACCCCTTGGGCTATGTCTGCCGACTGTTCATTCAGTGAACTCAAAACAGCACATGTATTATAGTCAAAACCGAATTTAGCACGAGTGTAGCCAATTTCCTTGATGGTATTGCGAACAATTGCCGGAATATCCACATATTCCGATTTGGTACTGATCTCCCCAATGACCAACACCAGACCGGTTGCAACAGCAACTTCACAAGCCACACGGGCATTAGGATCATTAGCCAAAAAAGCATCAAGCACTGCATCGGAGATCTGATCACAGATTTTATCCGGATGCCCCTCGGTTACGGATTCTGAGGTAAATAAATGACGTCCTTTAATAGACAATACAACAACCTCCCATATGGTTGATCTGACACTGTAAAGGGATTATTCGCGGATACCAGACCTAATGATTTCCAGATAACAATAAGACAAGTTTGTCCACCTAGACTATCATTAGCAAATCTTCCGGCTCCATAATCATAGTTAATCTAGTCAGATAAGTTCAAAAAATGAACCTTTCCCGATTGGAAAAGGTTTATGGCTTTCCTCAAAAGTCATATTAACTTATTTGCAAGATGGTGTCAATTCAAGACATTCTTATTTGAAAAGAGACTGTTCGGCCTGCTTCACAAGCCTCTTGGTTAGTTCTCCACCAACAGATCCATTGTCGCGGGAAGTAAGATGTCCCAGATAAGAAGATCCATATCCCATTGAACCACCTGTTACACCAAGCTCAGACGCAAATTCAGTATCTGCCCCCCCACTATTAGGAACACCATACAACCCAAACTCCGAAGCAATTTCATACTGCATTTGTTTGAGCATTGCCCGGCTTTCCGGTACTACTGTGCGATTAGCACGTGCCATATTCAAGCACCTCCTGATAATTTTTAAGATTACAGGAAGTATTGTGCGCCTGATCCACCGCTTTGAATCGCCTCAATGTTTGTCAGACGTGGTAATCCGTTCCGAAGGTATGACCTAACCATTGCTGGGGCATTCTATTTTATAGATAGTTTATTTTGAAGATTCAATTTATTCTTACATTATTTCAATGTATAAGTGCCGCGTACCATTACAACCAGGCCTAAAGTCTGACCATCTTGAACTGTTATACCCCGGCCCGCACGTGGAAAAGATAATAAATGGTTGGTCGGAGCTGAAGCACCATTGGTAAGATCTACGCCATCTGTTAAATCACCCACGCCATTGCTATCCTGCGTAGTGATTACTGCTTTGCCAGCCCGAACTATAAATTCAGCCCCTGCTCCGGCAATAAGAGTCTGACCAGGTTTTACATCAACGATAACAAAGGCAGTAGAAGCACTCTGTGCAGGAGTACTTGTTGGAGCGCTGGTTGGAACGCTTGTGGGTGCAGGAGTAGCTGTTGCTGAAGGAGCTTGTGTGGCAACAGTACCACCTTGGAGTGCTCTCTGAATCTGTTGATCCACATAACTTTTGGTAACAACCGGATCATCTGCAGTACCTGGTTGAGAACCTACACTTGCGCCTTCAGCAGTAAGATTAAGTAAAGACCCTGCCCATACTCCACCAGCTACTACCATCGTAGTCATTGTAATTTTCCAAGCTATTTTCAACGAAGTTCCTCCTCTTATATGGATAAATGGCTATAAAAAAAAGAATAGCCTCCGAAGAGGCTATTCTTTGCTTCGGTAAGGAAGCTGATATTATTTACCGTATACAGTAGTGCCAGTAGTGATGGCATTTCCGCTCAGGTCAACAATGTCAGATGCAGGTGTTGTAACCACGCCGGAAGAGTTAGTTTCCTTAGCTTGAACTGTTACGCTGATCGAGTTCACATAAGCTGCACTCAAATCAAGCAGACCAGCAGCATCAGTTGTGTATCCAAGAACTTCGTTGAATTGTACGACATTATCACCGTTCAAATCAATGTAAAGAACTTGTTGAGAATTGTAAGTGCCGGATTTGGTATCGAAGGTAACATAGTACTTACCTTTATCAGTACCTGTCAATTGAGGTCCACTCACATGAGCAGATGCTGTAGGAATAGTAATACCGTTAATAACAAATTTAAAGTCGGAAGAATCAACCTTAGTTCCATCAACGGATTCAGAGAATGTAAGAACGAGTCTGTTTGCATCACCTGCGGAAATCGCAGCAGCAGTCAGCTTAGGACTTACGCTATCCTTAACAGCAACTTGGTAAGGGAAAGCAACGATAACATTACCAGCAGTATCAGTGATACCGTTGATTACCAATTCCAGAGTACCCTTAGTTCCGATAGCGGAGTTAGGTACAAAGATGGTTACTTTAATAGGAGCAGTGTTGCTACCGGAGTAGTCCGTAATGATGTAAGAACCAGCTGGAAGAACTGTTCCATCCAATGTGTAGTTGTTTACATCACGAAGAGTTGTAAGTGTAAGACCACCAGCATCTTTAACTGTGAAGTCAAATTCATGATAGCTTGCACCGTAAGTAGTGTTAACTACACTTGTAACAAGCGCAGGTCTAGTAGTATCAGTGCTGGAAGAAGCTGTGATAGTCACTGGTACAGCAATTGCTGCAAGAGCATTTGTTGCTGCAGAAGTATCTTTAACATAGCCAGCTGCAAGACGCAGTGTGTAAGTAGCGCCCGACAGGGACTGACCGTAAGTCAAGGAAGTACCGTCAGCAGACTTCACAGGTGTAACTGTAAGGTTTGTTGGTACGCCTGTAGCATCATTGATCAGCACAGGTGCTGCAATAGTTGTATCAACATTGATAGCTTCAGAGAATTTAACTACCAAACCTCTGCTAGTGTATGTTGCACTTGTGACAGTTGGTGCAGTTACATCCTTAGTGAAGGTAACAGCTTGTGTGGAAGCTGCTGCAACTACGTTACCCAGAGTATCTTTAATAGTAGATCCGAATGAGATCGTACCATTGAAAGTACTAGCTGTATTGTAGGAGAAATAGTGCTTCAATGTGAATGTTTTAGCATCGCTACCAGCAGTAACCTGGAACACACCTTGGGAAACCCCGTTTGCATCAAGCAAAGTAATGTTGTTGTTCAAAGTGTTGATATCCATAGCCTTTGTGAACACTACTTTGACAGTACGCTCACCAGTTACAGTTACGCTTGCAATTGCAGGAGCAACTACATCAGATACTACAGCAACCGATGTTTTCAATGGGTTAGGAGTAGCATAGTTACCTGCAAAGTCAGTCAGATTAAGCAAGGAAACATCATAAGTAGCGCCACTTGTCAATGTGCTAGAAGTTGTCAGTGTGAGCTCATCAAGTGGAGCACCAGCATTGCGTGCAGCAATAGTAGCAACAGCACCATTGACATAAGCTACAGCAGTTCCAACACCTTTAACAGGCTCGCTGAGTTTGATGTAAACTTTGTTAGTAGTTGTTTTAGCAGTTGCAGAGATTGACACTACAGAAGGAGCAGTGGTATCAGCAACACTCAACAATGCAGTGTAAGCAGGGAATGCTTTATCAGCAGCAGTTCTTACTGCATCAGTTACCACTACAGTGTATTGACCCTTAAGGTATTCAGCACCAGCAAAAGTTACAGTAGCTGAAGTAGCGTCATCAGACAGAACAACAGTTGCAGCATCAGTATCAACTACTGGCGCGCCATTCAGTGCGATTACTTGTACTGTTCCGTATACCAGTGTAGTTACACCGCTAACAGTTTCAGTGAGAGTATCCGCATCAATTGCACGGTTGAATTTGATCACGGCTTGTTTGCTGTTTGGAGCTGTTACGGAAACAACCTTAGGAGCAGCCAAAGTTACTTTTGTACTGTAATCAACGTTAAGGTGTTTGAAGTTGATTGTTGTTTCAACACCTTCTACCAGTGCGGTAGTCAAAGTTACAGTTTCAGTTGTTTTGTCAGAGAAAGTTACTACAACGCTTGTTGGGCTTACTGCTTCAGCAGAAGCAACAGTCAATGTAGGAACAGTAAGTTTCTGGTCAACTGCATAAGCTGTTTCTACTACCAAAGAACGAGTAGCGTTAGCTTTGAAGTTGGTTGTTTGAGCAACCAGACCAGCGTTGATTACTGCTTGAGCATAGCCCTTAGCCCATGCGGATGCAGTGTTGTCAGTTGTAGCAGGAGTTTCAAGTTTCAAAGCGCGGAACAATACAGCCGCTACTTCTTCAACTGTTACTTTGCCGTTGTAGTCGAAGATACCTTTAACAGTATCTTTACCTTGCATCAATTTAGCTGCAGAAACAGCTTCGATGTAAGGAACTGCCCAGTTGCTGGCTGTGTAACCTTTATCTTTGTAAGAAAGCTTGCCAGTTACTTCAGTAAGACCGAACAATTTAGTTACGATCTTAGCGAATTCAGCACGAGTCAGATCTTTTTCAAGATGAGCTTGACCGTCTGGGTATCCGTTAAGAACACCTTTAGCTGCCAAAGCATCAAATTTCGCTTGCGGAGTTGTTGCAGTTTCACCAAATGCTACAGAGGCAAACATCGAGAATGCCATTGCTGTAGATAATGCTACGGATAAAATTTTCTTCATAACCTTTTTTTCTCCTCCTTGGACGTTCATGAACTGGGTTTCTTCTTTAGTTGGGTAGCTCATGTTACTCATTAGCCGATGCACCCCCTTTCCCGAGTTGAGCATGTTAAGTATAAATAATGTCTGTGACGGGTATCACAGAAACTTGTAAACAGGTTTTGGACAGAGTAATACTAGATTCCTAATTCTACCTAAGTATTATACAATGTGCCTCAAGTCACGTAAAGCTAATTTTTCCATTTGGCATTTTCTCTTCACCCTTACAGACTTACAAGAGATTATCAAATGCCTTGTGTAAATGACTCTACACCTTAAACGCAGAAGTTTCGAGAAAGTTGCGCTTTACCGGAAAATTATTTTTTTATCTTGTACCCTGCCCCGTTCCAATAGAAGATACATATGTATTTTCTACTAAGTATTGTTAATGCTTAGTGGCTACGGGAATCAGTATAGCATAGACAGTTTCTAACCGTCATTAAACAATATTTGTTAAGTAAATAAACACAGTTATCCTAGTTTAAACCATTAATTGAGGATTTGGGCAAACAAAAAAGCGCCGTCTCCGGCGCTTGTCTCTATAGATACTGGTCTAACGGATTTTCATCGATAGTTGAATCAATTCCTGCCGCTTCTCAGGGCTGGCATTTACGTTCTCGTACATAGCATCAATTGCCTCCCGATTCTCACGGTAGCTCTTCTCATGCTTGATTGTAGTATGCGACCATTCGATTAGCGCATTCTCGGCAACAACAAGATCATTATATGCATCATGGAACCCTGTAGCCTGCACAAGCTCCTCCATAACCTCCTGCGTGATCTCCTGCAATGCACGTTTTGCAGCAATTTCCTTTTCCATAACTTTTGCTCTATTCTCAAACGAATTCTTTGCTTTCATGTAATCCAGCTGTGCTTTTGATAAAATCGGTTTCATCGATAGCAAACACCTTTCAAATAAATATTATTTTCTATAATTATTGTAACGTAAATGGGAGCGAATTACAAAGATGTCTATATGGTAATTAACCAGTGTGAAGTCATATCCCCCAAAAACAACAAGAACCGTAATTCATTATATCTAAAGAGGTTTGATTAATAAAGCTTATCCTGAACATAGTTGATCATAAACAAACGGAGGGCGATTAAATCGCCCCCCTGTAATCCAACTGAATCCATTAGATTTTGTATTTAGCTTAGAGTTTTAGGGAAGATAGTGGTACTCTTCTTCAGCAACTCAACGGCAATTTTACCAGCCTCTGCTCTAGTCATGTTGGACTTAGGATTAAAGTTGTAAGATGGCTTCTTTTGACCGCTGATGGTGACTTCAGTTCCGTTCATAATCTTAGCCTTCGAAACCGCTTGGACTGCGGACAAGGCGTAAGATTCAATTTTACCGGAGTCTACAAACGATTTGGCTACCGCATCTTTTAATTTCTGATCGTTAGTAGCAAGCTTCAATTTCAGCGCTCTGGCAATCATTACGGCTGCCTGCTCACGTGTAATTGGCTGATCCGGGCCAAACACACCATCTGTAAGACCTGTTACTATACCCGCTCTGGATGCAGTTTCAATATGTGCATAGTCCCAGGTAATTGAACTAGCTCCAGGAACCAGATCGGCATAAGTCTTGTTATCGTCATAGTTAAGCGGAAGATTCAATCCCTTAACAAGCAGGGTAGCGAATTCACCTCTGGTCGTTTGATCATCTGTTCCGAACTGTTCAAAACGAAGATTATTCATAATTCCTTTGGAGTACAAGGCGTTCAGGATATTTCTTGCCCATTGATGATTAGTCACGTCATTATAGCCGCGGCTCATTTTCATGACCTTGTAGTAACCAAATTCATCAAACGGAACCGAGATCGTATGCTTACCTGTATCTACAGTACCGCCGATATTTTCCCATTCCCGTTTATTGCTGTATTTGAATACTGTAATCATAGTTCCTGCTTCATTCACAACATTGGGGTCAAAAGCCAATTTCAGCGTTCCGCGTTTGGAAGGTGTAATAATGCGCTCTGCAGGAGTGGCTGGATCACCGAACAATCCGTCTACTGAATAAGGCGCTAAACCGTTCGTAGCTGGCACATATCCTGCTGATGATGAGCTCCCTAGCTCGCCCAAACCTCCGCTGATCCAATACACATCCGAAATGCGGCCAAAGTTGCTGCTCTCATAATTCGAACCGAAGCGAAGCATAAATTCATCTGGAATACTCCAGGTTGGTATGCCGCTCTCTGTAAAGGTTTCTGGGAAGCCAATGACGTTCCCGTAATCATTACGCCGTTCCACAACACCACTGGTTGGCTCCGCTATCCCAAACCGCAGCTTGGTATTTGGATAGAACTTCGTCAAATTACGTGTATCCGTAGTTTCCATGACCGTTCCTTTAGGGAAGCTTAATTCTAACGCCTTGTCGAACACACTGTATTTATCCGCTACCTTAGGTGCCATGTATTGCGAATCAACTGCTACTGTACCGGTATAGAATATTGAAATCGTATCTGTACTTGTGGTAGCACCGCGAACAATTTGAATTTTGATCGTGTTCGCCTTATTTGGTTTCAACCCTACATAGTCGAGTGCAAAACGTCCTGGTCCCAGATCCGTACGTCTGATTGCTGGATCTTTGTCAATGATGACACCAGTTGCTCCCTCAGCATCAATATCAAAGTGAACAAAGTTTTTATTCACAACATACTGAGTACCAACAGAAGGTTGCGGAGAAAGAATACGATAGGCACTTACCTCTCTGACAATCTCCAACTTCTGGCTGGTCTTGGCTCCTGTACTATTAATAAGCTCAAGCGTATAAATGTACGTTCCTGGTGTTTCGTTCACAAAATCCTGAATCCGCATGACAAAGTCCTTTTGGCTTCCGGCAAAACTAGTGGTATAGGTTGTACCTGAAAAAACCGGGCTTGGTGTAGTTGATGTACTCGCATTCGCTGGAATATCGAGTGAGAGTATATTTTTGGTTCCCAGGTTCAAATTGAGTTTAACCGCACCGCTACCTCTAAACACCAAATCATATGTCTTCAAGCTGGTAGTATACTTATTGTCTTTATAAATAAAATCAGGGGTTAAGTTAAACAGCTTGGTCAGTGCAATATCGGTAGGTCCATAAGCCGGGTCAGGGAATGTACTTCTGCCCGTACTCACAGCCGGTTGAAACTTACTGATCGTAGATACGTTCTCGTCGAGAATGTAAATGATCAATTCCTTGCGCACTTGACGGGTTTGCCCTTTGGCGTCCGTCCCTGTGCCCGTAAGGACGATTTTATTCTCCCCGAACACTAAGGGTCCATTGGTTGCATCTATAGCTAAGTCAACTGAAAATCCACCATCAATAGGATCAAGCCAATTCGTTGTTGTACCCGTTGGTCTTATTTTTGTACCATTTGCATACATTTCGGCCAGAAAATGAGTACTTGTCAAGTTGAAATCAATGTATTTGCCCTTAACATTCAAGATTTTGCTGGCTTTAGAATCTATAACGATAGTCTGTCCATCTGTAAGGTTTGATACATAAATATAGTTCTTAGAAGCAAAGGAAATATTAACATCTTTATAGGCAGTTGAACCCTTAATATTGAATCGGACGGTCTGGTTACCATTCTGGAAATCCGATATTTTAAAAATATGCTGCGTACCGCTTGTAGATGATTGCACCAGTACTGGTGTCAGTCCTGTAGTGGAAATAGGCAAATAGCCTGCAATCAGTTCTGCTGGAGTTGTCACTGCGGTATTTGTTGTAACCGAGATGTAGAAGGAACTGGAATCCACCTTGGCTCCATTCAGTGGTACTCCGGGTGGAATAACACCTGTTCCATCGTATCCATTCAGATATTTCATATCTGTGATTACGATTTTACCCTTCATATATTGAAAATCAAAAGATCTGTTAACGGTCTTGGTGCCGTAACCAACGGATAGATTATGTGTTTGCGTCTCTAATCTGTTGCCTGCAGTGTCTTTGTTAAGTGTCAAAGGAATCGCAAATGACACCAGCCTATAAGAAGGGGCATTCTTGATAGGAGAAGGTACCAGAACTTCCTTGCCGGGAGTTAACGATATACCAGTGGAACTATCAATCGTAATACCGCTCCCATAAGTTACACTTGTTACCACTGCACTATCCAAATTCACGCCTGCCGAACCTTCAAATGGAATCCCTGCATTGTCAGGCCACATCATTTGGACCATTACCGTCGCAGTGTCCTTATCTTCAGTCATCACTGGCTGATCCCCGTACAGCAGATCCTGCCCCTGTGGGGTTGTGGACGAATCAACCAGATACATTTTGACTATGGGATTCTTGTCATCATAATAAAAGATCGAATATTCAAAGCTCAAGCTATCTGAGCCATTCTGTACTACTAATTTCAGGTTATTGACACCTGGATTAAGCTTCATGCGCTGTGAGAAGAATGTTCCATCCTGCAGCAAGGAAGTGCCTTGTGCTGATCCGCCATTGATGGCAACAGTAACCTTTGTTGCATTCATTGCTTTACCTTGAAGAGTGATTTCTTCGTTGGCTACAACCAACTGTGCTCCTTCGTTCAAATTAAGCGTCGATGATCCGCCTAATACTTGGAGTTTCTCTACATATGGAACCTGATCAAACAGCACATAAAATGACTCAGAACGGTCATTACTTCCCTGAGATCCCGTTAGAGTGATACGGTTCATCCCTGGAAACAAAGTCAGATTTGCGCTAAAGCGGTTGTCAGGGCTATTAACATCTAATTGAACAACACCAGGTGTGACATGAGTAGCATCCTCTACCCAAGTCCCATTCTCCCAGTTTAGACGTTGTACACTCGCTCCCAGCGTAGAACTGGTCACTTTCGTGAACGTTCCTGTAACAACTAAACTAGCATCCGTTACAGGTAATACATTCGTTCTTGTGATTTGATTAGTTGTACTAGTTGAAGGCAGTAATGTCAGATCGACAGTGTTGCGCAATGTCGTATTATCCGGCGTGAAATAACTGGTAGGCTTAAGCACAACGGTGGCAGCCACTGCAGTATTCATAAGGCCAGTAGGAATTAAAGATACTAGTAAAGCGAAAAGAAGCGTCCATACAAATGTCTTTCTCATGCGCTGCATGTCATTAATCTCTCCCTTTTTGATGATATTAATTATTTTATCGGTCCGGCAGAAGATTATTTGAAGGAATATCTCGAATTTCCTAAACACTCCTATTTCTTACTTTGTCAGCTTTCTTCATTATTAAGCTGTAAAAATGCAAAAAAAGCCCACCCCACTATAGGATGAGCTCTTCATAAATATAATAATTGCTATACCCGATAAGAAATAAACCTTAAAGTTTAGAACCGCGTTCCTGAGTTACCTTCAACCGGAGTCTCGCCAAGGAGTTGAGAACCGGACGTTTGGTCTTGCTGATGACACCCGTAATCTCTGCACCGATCTGCAGGAAAAAGAGCATTACGCAAATAACGACGAAGGTTACCCAGTTGGCTTCATATAACGATGCGGACGTTTGAATTACAGCCAAAACTCCAAAGAATGCGGCAATCCCATAAATAATCAGAACAGTCTGGCGATGGCTGAAGCCAAGCTCGCGAAGGCAGTGATGCAAATGTCCTTTGTCCGGAGCGAAGATTGGTTTCTTCTGCAGCTTCCGGCGGACGATGGCAAAAAACGTATCCGATAGCGGAACTCCAATGATCAATAGCGGTGTAATAAAGGAAACCACGGCAATCTGTTTGAATCCCAGCAAGGCAAGCAGTGCCAGGCAAAAGCCCAGGAACAGCGATCCGGTATCACCCATGAAGATTTTGGCGGGATGAAAGTTAAAGAACAAGAACCCAAGAATACTACCCAGCAGAAGCAGGCAAAGCAGTGCAACCATCGTATTGCCCATCAAAAAAGCCATGACGGCAATAGTAGCAATCGCGATACCGGAAACCCCGGCAGCAAGCCCGTCCAACCCATCAATCAGGTTAACGGCGTTCGTGACCCCGACAATCCAGAAGATGGTCAGCGGAATGGCAATCCAGCTTTCCAGTGAGGAATACGTATTATTAAATGGAATGTTTACAAAATCAACGGTAATTCCAAATCCGAAAACAACAATACAAGCTGCGGCAATTTGGCCCAACAGTTTCACTTTTGCTGAAAGCTCGAACCGGTCATCCAGTGCACCGATAAGCACGATCAGTCCGCCACCCGAGAGCAGCGCTTTGATGAAACTTGCCTCCCGCGGAGTAAAATCATAAGGGACAAGCGGTAATACGGCAAGCAGACCTAACACAAACGCCAGAAAAATACCTAATCCGCCGAGGCGGGGCATGATCTTAGTATGCACTTTACGGGCATTCGGCACATCCGTGGCACCAATTTTAATTGCGAATTTCTTCACCAGTGGTGTCAAAAGCAGTGCAAGTCCCATGCACACAATGAATCCGGCGATGTATATGATTAACATTTGACCAGTCGACCTCCATTTCTCTACCGCATTGAATTATACGCTGAACGTAAAACAAATTCCAATTCTGTTTTTAGGCTATTAATCGTATTTTCACACTAAAAAACCGCGTTTTACTGAGCTTTTGTCACTTTATCTTTCTCACGCAGCACTTTTACTGCGAATTTCGGCAGCGCAAGCATTCTTTTGTAGCGAGTAGGCTCCTTAAGAAGGCGGTACAGCCACTCTGCACGAAGTTTCTGGAAGGCTTTGGGGGCTCTGCGGCTCTTGCCGGAGATCACATCAAAACTCCCGCCGACACCCATCATAACCGGTATATTCAGCCGGGATTTGTACTTGGCGATCCAAGGCTCCTGACTATCTGCTCCTCTGGCGACAAAAAGCAGATCAGGTTCTGCGTTGATGATTTCACTAATGATCTCCTCATCTGCCTCAGGACCAAAATAACCGTCGTGATATCCTGCGATGAGGATACCCGGATACTGAGTTTGTAACCGGGAGGCCGTCTCGCGAATCACTTCAGGTGTAGAGCCCAGAAGATATACCTTCCAATTGTAGCTTTCTCCTCGATGCAGCAATTCATGTAGCAGATCGAAACCAGCAACACGCTCAGCTACGGGCTGTTTGCAATATTCCGCTGCCCACACGACACCTGTTCCATCGGGAACAACCAGTTCAGCTGATTTCATTATTTCCATATAAGCAGGATTCTCTAATGCCGTCATAACCATGATGGGATTGGCTGTAATTACCTGATGCGGCACACGTTGTTGGATGGCATCGGTTAAATAGGATACGGTCGCCTTCATATCGATTTTGGATACCCGGATGCCAAAAATCGGCACAGTGGGAATCACACTGTCTGCTCTCATGTATCAATCACCCTTTATGGCGGAAATATTCAATAATTTGCCGGGCTGGCGCCTCGGCCTCCTGAACTAGTGAAGCAATAAGCGGTTCACGTGTAAGCTTCCACTCATCCCCTGCTGCCAAAAGTCCCAGCACTTCCGCAGCAAGCTTGCCGCTGTCCAGTGAAGACGTGGTTCCAATCGGCTGGCAGCCGACACGTTCCAGAAAATGATCAATCTTCGGATCATAAGATATGCCAATGAGTGGCACACGTCTACCTGCAGCATAAATCAGGCTATGCAGCCGCATTCCGATCAGGACATCACATCCCTCTACTTCCCGCAGCATTTGCTGCGGGTGATGGGCATCCTCACGGATACTGACCACTCCACCGTACTGGGAGATTTCCCGCTCCAGCTTCTGCATGATATACCGTGAGGCTTCAATATCAGAAGGATGGTGGAACGGCAGGAATCTCAGATGAAGCGGAGCCTGCTTACAGGCTTGTAGCAAGCCATCCGAAATCGCGTCCAGATCTCCCCGCCCCTGTTCCCAAAAGCGGACAGATATCCCGACAGTTTGAGAAGCAGGCTGTGAATGAGCCCCATTGCTTCTTGTAGCTTCATCTTCCGGAAGACTTAAACCCATCACCGGATCAGGGACCACTTCGATCTTGTTCTTGTCTAACCCCATGGACAGCAGCAGCTGACGTGACTGCTCGTCCCGTACAGAGATATAACTGCATTTGCGGAAAACCGATTTGATCAACGGATGAAAAAGCTTGCGGTTGACCGGGCCAATTCCTTGAGCGTAAATAAAGGTTGGTTTGCCCATCCATTGAGCCAGCTTGATGATGCCCAGGTAGTATGGAATCGTTTTGCTCCCGGTCACATCCTGCAGCAGGCTGCCTCCCCCGCTGATCAACCCTGCACTTCCGGCAATGGCTCTTCGTACCTCTCCAAGCTTCATACGGTGCACGGACTTCACGCCATATGTCGCTGTCGTCCATTCAGGGTCTATCGATAAAACAACCGGCTCAATGACGGTTCCCGTTGCCAGGGCGTGTTTGTGCAGTGCAATAAGAATAGACTGCAGCACCGCCTCATCCCCGCTGTTCCGGAAACCGTAATAGCCTGAAATAATTATTTTTTGAGGAGCGGCGACCATCGTTTCCAACACCCTTCCACAAGCTGCCATACCCCTACTGCGATCAGGCCCACAATCAGGCCTAGTGCCAGTCCCAGCACTCCACGGACCAGTGAAATCAGCACGGGAGAGTGAATATGGGCAAAAGTGTCAACCATGGAGAGCTGACCGATCACAGCAATAATCATGATAAACGCAGCATTACGGTATTTATACGCCATAAAAGCACCCAGAATAAATAGCGGATGGGCCAGCAGGAATTCCTTATTGCGTGGACGGACCCCGACTGCATTCTCAAGGAAGTTGCGGAATGACATTTCCAAAGAGCTTACATTGCCGTTATTACCGGTTCGGCTCAGATAGTACATCCCCATTACCCCAAGTACAGCGGCTGCAATCACCCAAGCTAAGGTAATCGGCGTCCGCAGAAGTTTTCCGGTCTTGCTCAGAACAAACTCACCACGGTATAGCAACACATATACAGCAATCAGCGCAATAGGCGCCAGATGCAGCAGACTGACACCGCGGAACTGATTAAGCACCAGACTATAGGTGATATTGTTTAGCAGCGCGATCACAAAAGGCACGGCACTCAAGGAGATCAACGCTGTTTTGATATAGAGTACAAGACTGTGGGTCAGGCGGCGCTGTGGTGTCATCACTGCAAAGGTCAACGGATTGACCCTAAGCGGTGGACCCATTTCATTGATTTTGCGTATGGCCAATATAGTTGCCACAGTCGGTGCGCTAATAGCTACCGCAAGTGCCAAAGCCTGTTCGAATAATTGCGGCTTCAATAACATCAGCCCGGCACTTCCTACCAGGCCAAGTGCCCAGGCCGGCAACGTGAGCCAAGGTATAAAATAAGAAACCAATAGGGCCACCATCGCCACAGCACCTATAACTGCAATCAATTTAAAATAACGCTGGAATGAGGAATCCACAACATCAAAAGCAGTGGCTTGACCCAATGTAAATCCATTGCCCTCAATTTTCTCCACCGCACCGCCGGGATCACTGAGGCTCGTAATGAGATTATCCAAAGTGTCTTTTATCTGAGCCTTGGATGTGTCACGCGACGGAATGGTGTTAAGATAGATCATTCGGATGTTGCGGTCTTTGGTTGCAAGTGCAAAACGGTCAGCGATTGTTTCCGGAGAAAGGGCTGAATCCCCTTCACTGAGCGAGTATAGCCGGGTTACATTGTAATCCAGCAGATATGCTAATTTATTGAAGCCCTTTTGCTGTGCTTTAATATTCTCAATGGCGGCAATTCCCATTCCGCGTTCCTTAAGAAGATCAGCAAAGGCAGTAATGCTTTTCAAATCAGCGTCATCATTAAATCCTTTGACAGACTCGCCTTCAAAAAGCAGACGTTTGACACCAAGCTCCTTGTATCTATCCAGCAGTCTGGTAACGGCGGCCTCATTGTAAGGCAGGGAATCCACCAGACGAGGTACAATATTAAACCCTTTATCGTGAAGCATCTCCAGGGTAAACGGATCCGGCTGCAACGGCTTGAGTGTGGCATCCTCCAGCGGAGTTTTGATAATTAGCCCTTGTTGTCCGCGGAAACTCCACTCCTCAGTAGCTATCTCCAGACTGCCGAAGCCATCACGGATGATAGGTGCAAGAGCTTCACTGTTCTCCGGGCTGGTAAAGAGGACATATGTATAGTTCTCATTCTCCGGAATCACGGTGTTCATAAGGTTGGCGATATCCGCCGCTCCCCATATCATCAGCCGGCGGGATTTGCGATAATCCTCCAGCGTATTCTCATAGATAGCCATACTGCCTACTCCCGCAGCCTTCAAACGGTCAAGCTGCTGCGAGATGTAATCCTGCGGATTCGCCTGGTAGCTGGCCACCTCCACCAAGTCGCGATAATCAAAAACAAATTCCACGGTCTTGGAAGATTTTTCGGTCTGCAGACGGTCATAGACGACAGGCAATGCAGCGAGCACACCAATCACCACTACGATCCATAACCACTTCCGTGAAGCGATGTTCCAACGTTGCCATTTCTGCTGCACTTCAAAGTACCTCCTCTTTCACTTAAAGCCTGTTCAAGGCTAATTTCAAGCAGAAACGGATGCGCGTCCTTAGAGGAGCGGTATCCGTTTCGCTTGAATCCTGTTCTTCTATTATTTATTTCCCGTCTACGCGGGACATAACCTGAGCTGTAAGCGTAGCAACCTTGTCTTTGGCATTCTGCAGAGATTCACCGCGAACTGCAAAGTACACTTTAATCTTCGGCTCAGTGCCCGATGGCCGCAAGCAAAACCATGAACCGTCAGACAGCAAATATTTCAGAACATTTTCCTTAGGGAGACCGTTAAGTCCCAGGGAATAATCCAATATCTCGCTTACTGCCGCACCGGCAATTTCCTGCGGTGGATTGCTGCGCCAGTCATTCATAATACCCTGAATCTGCGCCACACCGTCCTTGCCCTTCAATGTACGTGATTCCAGGCTTTCCAGGAAATACCCGAACTGCTCGTAAAGTTCCTGAAGAACATCATACAGTGTCTTGCCTTGGGCTTTGTAATAAGCACCTGCTTCAGCAATCAGCATGGAAGCAAGCACGGCATCCTTATCACGGGCATAATTGCCGGCAAGGTAACCATAACTCTCTTCATACCCGAACAGATACGTGTATTCACCTGACTGCTGGAATTGAGTCATTTTTTCACCGATATATTTGAACCCGGTAAGCGTGTTGAATACGGTAGCACCGAAATGCTCAGCAACAGCTGCACCCATCTCACTCGTTACAACCGTTTTAACGACTGCACCATTGCTTGGCAGCTTGCCCTGCTCCTGCAGACGGCTCAAATAGTAATAAATCATGAGCGCTCCAGACTGGTTGCCGGAAAGAACGATGAAATTACCTTCGTTGTCGCGCACTACTGCACCCATACGGTCTGCGTCCGGATCCGTACCAATCAGCAGATCAGCGCCCAGCTTCTCGCCAAGCTGAATCGCAAGAGTGAAAGCTTCCCTTTCTTCAGGATTGGGGGATTTCACTGTAGAAAATTCTGAATCCGGCTGCTCCTGCTCAGGCACCACATGCACTTCTGTGAAGCCGATTTTCTTCAAGACACTGCGGACCGGCAGATTGCCTGTCCCATGAAGCGGGGTGTAGACAATTTTGAAATCACGTCCCAGCCCAGATGAAATCTCATCCCGGGCTACACTCACAGCCGCTACTGTATCCGTGAATGCCTCATCTTCTTGTTCGCCCAGCCAGTGCAGCAGACCTCCGGCCTCTGCCTCTTCCTGTGACATGCGCTTTACGCCATTAAAAGAGTCTACCTCCATGATGTAGGAGATGACTTTTTCAGCCTCATGCGGAACAAGCTGTCCACCTTCGGCATTATATACTTTGTAGCCATTGTACTCCGGAGGATTGTGGCTTGCCGTAATGACTACGCCTCCAGTAGCCTTCAGATGACGCACGGTAAAAGACAGCTGTGGGGTCGAGCGCAAGGATGGAAACAAATGAGCCTCAATGCCGTTTCCAGCCAATACCAATGCAGCTTCAAGGGTGAACTCCGGCGAGAAGCGGCGGGAGTCATGCGCGATTACTACAGAAGGTCTGCCTTCGCCATTATGCTGCTCCAGGATATAATTCGCAAAGCCTTGAGTCGCTCTGCCAACAGTATACCGGTTAATCCGGTTGCTGCCAGCTCCGATAACCCCGCGCAAACCGCCTGTACCGAATTCCAGATCTCTGTAAAAGCGTTCTTCCAGTTCCTGCGGCTCATTCTCCAATGCATGAAGTTCTGCTTTGGTGTTCTCGTCAACGGATGGGTCCTGCAGCCAGCGTGACAGGGTCTCTGCGGCTTTCGGGCTTAACTGAGTCATATCAAAATCTCTCCTTCTCTATCTATGATATATGATTTTATAACAGGTCTTAGCTGAGTGCGAACATTATTTCCCCGGAAGCAACCACTTTGCCAGCGACCTTCGCTGTAGCTTGGCCTTTACCTATGCTGCCCTTAAGACGCGTAATCTCCACTTCCAACTCAAGCGTGTCACCTGGAACAACCTGACCACGAAACCGGAACCCGTCCAAACCTGCCAGAAAACCGATCTTCCCCTTGTTGGCTTCCACGCCAAGAATCGCTACAGCGCCTACCTGAGCGAGTGCTTCCGTGATTAAGACACCAGGCATGACCGGATATCCCGGGAAATGGCCTGCAAAAAATGGCTCATTCACCGTAACATTCTTGATGCCAACTGCCCGCTTGCCCATCTCTATTTCGGTAATTTTGTCCACCAGCAGAAATGGGGGCCGATGGGGGATTATTTCTTGAATTTCATTGATATTCAGCATGGATACAAAGCTCCTTTCGGATATAAGCCACATCTTCTATACTGCCCTGCTGCTGCAGCATTTCGTTAAAATTCTTCACCATACTGCATAAATATGGACAGTTACGGGGAAAATTATATTATCCTTCACCACCTGCAGCAGTGGAGGTTGAGATAAGGGGCTTTCTCCACCATAACGGCGGAGAGGGCCCTTTTTGTCTCAGGGGCCTCCATCATTATACATTTTCCAGTATAAAAAAGAAAACTCCCCTGTACAACAAGGGAGTTTGAATATTAACGATAATTCATGGTGCAAACACCAAATCGTAGACATGCTTCCAGGTGCTCCATTGAAGCACATCACTGAATTCTTTTTTGCCGAGGATCACGTAGCCAACCACCATGCCACCGGCTAGTGCTGCTACCAGCAGCACTGGAATGAGAAACCATTGAACAATTGTCCATTTGGAAATCCCCCGGCGTCTTACTGGCTGCTGCTGTTCTGCTTCGGTTGATTCCGGCTTACCATTGTTCTGACGAGCCATTCCTTCACCTACCCGCGCATGTTATTAGCCAGACCTTGCATCTGATCACTAGATGATAGTGCTCTTGCGGCAAGCTGATAAGTGCGCTGAATTTGCATCATTTCTGTCATTTCTTTATTCAGATCCACGTTGGATTGTTCCAGATACCCGGACCGTACACCTATTGTCGAAGGTACTCCAGCCGCTTTAAAAGCCTGCTGTGTGGTAACTCCGTCAGCGAGCACATAGAAATTTCCGTCTACAGCTTGAAGAGCACTCTTGCTGAGAGGCTCTACAATCATTATAGTACCGGCTACCTGAGCAGGCGCATTCTCATCCGTCTTAGTCAGCACCCGTCCGCTCTCATCAATAGCCGCACTTACATTCACCGGTACAGTCAATGGTTTGCCCTCTGTATTCAAAACAGGATTACCCGTGTTGTCCACCAGCATCATTTTGTCCTTATTCGCACTGTCGGGCACAAAGTGAAAGTCCCCTTGGCGGGTATAGGCAGTAGCACCGTTCACCTGAACTCCAAACAACCCGTTACCTTGAATGGCCAGATCTGTCGGATTCCCAGTTTCTCTAAGCGTACCTTCCTCCCAGTTGCTTGTGACCGTGGGCACACGGACCCCAAAGCCAATGTTAAAGCCAAGCGGTGTGCTGCGTCCAGGCTGGTCATAATCCTTGGACTGCTGCTGAACCCGGGTCAACACATCCTCAAAAGAACCTTCTTTGCTCTTATAACCATCAGTATTCATATTGGCGATATTATTAGCGATAATATCCAAACGCTGCTGGAGACTGGACAAAGAGACAGATGCACCTATTGTTGAGTTATTCATTAGCTACTCCTCCTGTCCTAGACTCTGCCGACTTCATTTACAGCCTTTTGCAAGCTGCTGTCATAATACTGAATTACCTTCTGATTCGCTTCATACGCCCGGTAAGCTGCATTCAAATCCACCGTTACCTGAGTCGCATCAACGTTGGAATTCTCCAGATATCCCTGACGCACCTGAAGATTATCCGTGCCGTTGGCGAAGCGGATCTCTGCATTTGCAACATCCTCTGCATGGAAAACACCGTTACCGTCCCGGACGAGCTCCTGCGGTCTTGTAACTACACTGATACCCATTTTGGTTCCAGAAGGAAGCCCCGTTACTGGGTTTAGCAGATTGCCCTGTCCGTCTACTTTAAGATTGTCCTGAGGACCTGTCAAGACTAACGGGTTGCCGTTGCTGTCGAGCACTTTAAAACCGCCCGCGCTGAGCACTTGCCCTGTTGAATCTACTGTGAAGCTGCCGTTGCGTGTATATAAGTTGTTGCCATCATTGTCCTGTACCGTAAAAAAAGCCTGCGGCCGGTAGATAACCTCACCTTCCGGAGTTATATACTTACCCGAGCCGTCAAAATTAATATTCCCGCCGGTAGCCGGGTCTGCCACCTGCAGATCCGTGGATAATGCAAAATCGGCCGGCTTGCCGCTTTCAATGAGATCTCCCTGCAAATATTGGGAGACCGACTGTTCGGCAAATACACCTGTATTCATTTTACCAACGGGTTTGACGATGCCGCCGCTCATTGCGGAAATGAGCACCTCGGGAAAAGCATGGCTGACACTGTCTACCTGCTTGTACCCTGTTGTGTTCAAATTAGCAATGTTCTGCGTTGCCGTATCATGTCTGCGCTGCTGTGTAACCATTCCGGCAGCGGCTGTATATAATCCTCTAAGCATGAGGGTAAGTCCCCTTCCTGATTGTGCTGTTAACTACTATTATCGGCAGACTAGAATTTTTTCTTAACATTCTTGTCCAATTGATCGAGCATAATCCCGGTTCCCTTAACCACACAATGCATGGGATCCTCCGCCACCCAGACTGGAACATGCAGCTCCTCAGAAAGCAGCTCGTCCAATCCGTTAAGCAAGGCGCCGCCGCCGGTTAATACGACCCCACGGTCTATAATGTCTGCTGACAGTTCAGGCGGTGTCCGCTCCAATACCGATTTGGCTGCAGCCACGATGGAAGAAACCGGGTCCCAAAGCGCTTCCTTTACCTCACCCGAAGTAATGGTCAGCGTCTGCGGAAGTCCGCTTACCATATCGCGTCCACGAATATCCATTTCGGATTTCATGCCGCCCGGACGGACAGAACCGATGGATAACTTGATATCCTCTGCCGTGCGCTCGCCGATCAGCAGCTTGTACTTCTGTTTGATATATCTTAAAATGGCCTCGTCGAATTTGTCCCCTGCCACTTTGATTGAGGAGGCGGTAACAACGTCGCCCATGGACAACACGGCTACATCCGTCGTTCCGCCGCCAATATCGACGACCATATTTCCACTAGGCTGATAAATATCCATACCCGCTCCGATGGCTGCGGCTTTGGGTTCTTCTTCCAGGAATACTTCTTTTGCCCCGCTGCGTTCCGCCGCTTCCCGGATTGATTTCTGTTCAACGGAGGTAATATTGGTGGGGGCACAGATCAGAATACGGGGCCTTGCATACCACGAGCGGCCACCTACGCGGTCAATGAAATACTTCAGCATCATTTCCGTAATCGCAAAATCCGCAATAACACCGTCCCGAAGTGGACGGATCGTAATAATATTTCCCGGTGTGCGGCCTACCATGCGCCGCGCCTGTTCGCCTACTGCAAGGACTCTCTTCGTATCACTTTCGAGCGTGACCACGGAGGGTTCATCCAGAACGACTCCCCTTCCCTTGACATGTATGAGCACATTGGCCGTGCCGAGATCGATTCCGATATCCTTGCTAAGCATAATGAAAGAGCCCCCAAAGTGTTATTTTAAATGAGAATATAGTAAGTTAGTCCCAAATTTAAAAATACCATACTTTAGGGGAAGGATACAATGTAATAAAACTGAATTATCACTTAAATTTCCGAAAATCTTATGGCTTTGAGGCTACGGCCACCTCGCGCCTTTTCCCCGTCGTTTTTTTATATTTAATTTTTGTGGCTTCTCCCCCCCGAAGATGGCGAATCGATTTGTGATATTCGAGAATGTGCTTCACCTGATCGGCCAGATCAGGGTTGATCTCCGGCAAACGCTCCGTTAAATCTTTATGCACCGTGCTCTTTGAAACGCCAAATTCTTTGGCTATGGTCCGGACCGTGTGCCTGGTTTCCACGATGCAGCGTCCGATTTTGATCGTACGTTCCTTGATGTAATCGTGCACGCTCCCGCCTCCCAACTGTGGATAGTTTGGTACATTATATGAGGGGCGGGCCTATATATTCGCGCTTTCAGGACGTGACAAGCTTCCGAAGGCTCATTTTATTTCCTGGACAACCTAAATATGACCTTGCCTTGCGGAGATGTGGATGGAAAAGGAGCTTCTGAGGCAAAAAAACAGGAGGCCCTATGGCCTCCTGCGGAATTCTCATGCTTAGCGTTGCGGCAGCAAATCGGAAGGATTGACTGGCTTGCCGTTTTCGTACACTTCAAAGTGCACATGATTACCAAGGTTCTTCTCGATCTCACTGCGGCCAGCTGTTGCCAGCGTGTCGCCCTGTTTCACTTCATCACCCTGCTTCACCTTGGTATCACCAAGGCTCTGGTAGACCGTCTTCAAATCGCCTGCGCTCGTGACCTCAACCACTTTGCCGAATACCGCCACATCTTCCACACGGGTGACTTCACCGCTGAGTGCAGCTTTGACGTCGAATGCCTGATTGTCCTCACGGGCAATGTCGATTCCTGCGTTAGGCACAAAGGTGTCATTATACTGCACCATGGCCGCCACATGATTTTCTTCGGTCCCATTCTCATCGTAGAACGGTTTAACCACTTCCACATCTGCAGGACTGGCTACCGGCCAAGCCATGCTTTCTGCTGAAGCAACGACTTCAAGTGCTGCAGGATCATCTTTTGCTGTACCTGCTTCAGCACCTGTACCCGCGGACTCCTGTGAAACGACGGCGGCGTTGTCTGGTTTCAGCGGCTTCTGGCCTGCGTCCTGATAGACCCACACCAAGGTTAGTATAATTGCCGCTGCCGCCGTGTAGACTGCCGGAAATACCCACCGTTTGGACAACAGCCTGTTCCATGAAGAAGGCTTGACGCCTGAATCTCCCTGCTTATTTTTGAGAGATTCATCATGGTTTGTTTTGATTTTGTCTTGTTCATTCATATGTTTATCACCTCAGTAACCAGTGTTACCGGGCGCTTCGCTTTTATACGTATCTTGCAAGTTATTTTTTCAGGAGAGTTGAGACTTGGTTAAAAGAGACGCCGCTGTAATAGTGTTTGAGAATTCGCGTAGCCGTGTTTCCCTCCCTTGCCATGCCGTTCGCCCCCCATTGGCTCATGCCGACACCATGTCCGTTTCCATAAGTTGTAATAACGATTTTGCCGCCCTGCCGCTTCCAGGTGAACTGGCTGGAGCGCAGCCCAAGCTTCTCGCGTACCTCCCGTCCAGAGAACACGGTGCCTGCGATGGAGATTTCCTTGACCCGGTGTCCTGCTGTCATCGACAGCACTTCCACAGGCAGGCTAGAGGCGGAGGAGACGGGTTTTACCAGAGTAGCAGCAGCCAGATTGCCGGAAGCCGGAATATCCTTGTCTGCTATCCCCAGCTTCTGCAGCAGACGGGAAGATGTGAACGTATATGTCACCGCCAGATTCGGCGTAATTTCCTGATCCCATGGGCTGGCCACACTGCGCAGGTAAGGTACTGCCGTATTCCAGTAATCTTCGGAATTTTCAGTATAGCCTCCGCTGGAGGCGAAGAAGGAAGCCGTGATCGGCTGTCCTTGGTAGGTCATCACTACGCCGCGCGTCTCCAGGACCGCACGGCGGATCTTGGCCAGCCCGGCGCTCTTGCCGCCGCGCGTCCACTCCCGTTCCAGTGCGGCCCGCGATACGTAAGCCTGATGGCTTACCGTATCCGTCACATCCGCACCCTGAACGGGCACGCCGCTGTGGTCGCCGGCCAGCAGGCGGCGGACAATGAAGGTGCGCGCCGCGACGGCTTGCGCTTTGAGCGCTTCCAGCTCAAAGTCGGCCGGCATCTCGGCCGCAACCACGCCGCTGACGTAGTCCTCCAGCGGCAATGTCTCTATTTGTCTGCTATGCGACAAATAGACGGCGACTTTCGGCTGCAGGGCTTCCTCTGCAGCCGCCCCCGGCGCCGCCGGGAGGGCCGTGGCCTGCGGCACGGCCGGAGGCGCATGTTGTCCCCCGCGCAGCGGGACAACAGCCAGCGGCAGCAGCAGCGCCGCCAGCAGGGGCGCTGCGAGCCAGGCGGCGGGGGCCAGCCGCCTGAGCGGGGGCACCGGGCGCCGCGCGCGCGCGAAGCGGCGCGGCGGTTTCATTTTACGCCATAGCAGGTAGCGGTAATCTTTCATCTCTATGTCTCCTTCCGTCAGTTACCGTTATTCTTATAGATATGAATCACGTGTAACTGCTAGAACGCTATTCTGAGAGAAAGAGAGACGTTCGATAGCTGGAGAGATTCCCTTCGTAACAGGCGTTGGAACAAAGAAAAAAGACCACCTCAGATTGAGGTGGCCTTAGAGAGTTATGAATGGTTATTATACCCAGGTTGGCTGAACCTGAAAGCGGGGCTTAACCTCTTCGCTTTTGAAGGATTCGCCTTTGGCCGTTTCCGGTTTGACCACTTCTTCATTTACAGCTGCAGCAGCTACTTCAGACTCTTCCATGGAAATCCGCCATATGTCCGCACCAAGGCCCGACAGTTTCTCGGCCAAATGCACATATCCACGGTCGATATGATGGGTTCCACCGACTTCCGTCGTGCCCTCGGCAACCAGACCTGCCAGAATCAGTGCAGCACCTGCACGCAGATCCGTAGCAGTTACTTTGGCTCCGACCAATGCTGCATTACCAGTTACGATCGCGGAACGTCCTTCGATCTTAATCTCAGCATTCATATTGTGAAATTCATCCACATGCATGAACCGGTTCTCAAATACCGTCTCTGTCACAACACTTGTGCCTTCGGAACGAAGTAGCAAAGCCATCATCTGTGATTGCATGTCGGTTGGGAAACCCGGGTACGGCAATGTCTTCAAATCCACAGCCTTAAGCGGCTTGTCGCTGATCACCCGAACCCCATTCTCGTCCGGGATAATCGTCACGCCCATTTCTTCCATCTTGGCAATCACAGGACCGAGGTGATCTGCGATTGCACCTTCCACGTATACATCTCCGCCGGTTATCGCAGCGGCCGCCATATAGGTGCCTGCTTCAATCCGGTCAGGAATGACATGGTGCTTAACGCCATGCATGCGCTCCACGCCTTCGATGCGAATCACTCCGGTTCCCGCACCGCGCACGATACCGCCCATCCCATTCAGATAGTTGGCCAAATCCACGATTTCGGGCTCTTTTGCCGCATTCTCAATTACCGTTACACCTTCGGCGAGTGCCGCCGCCATCATTATGTTTTCGGTCGCTCCTACGCTGGCCACATCCAAATATACCTTGGCCCCACGCAGCCGTCCGTTTATTTTCGCTTCAATGTAACCCTGGCCCAAACTAATCTCAGCACCAAGCGCTTCAAACCCCTTCAAATGCTGGTCAATCGGTCTTGTACCGATGGCGCAGCCGCCTGGCAAGGAAATGCGTGTACGACCCAGTCGGGACAAAAGAGGGCCCATTACCAAAAAAGAAGCCCGCATTTTTCGCACCCATTCATATGGTGCTTCACAGGAAGTAAGATTTCTGGCATCAACCTCGATGATATCGTTCTGGTATGTAACACCCGCACCCAGAGATTCCAGTACTTTGCTAATCGTCATTACATCGTCTAGCGGAGGTGCGTCCACAATGACGCTGACTCCTTCTTCTGCCAATAGAGAGGCGGCTATGATCGGTAGTACGGAATTTTTTGCGCCGCTTACTTTCACGCTCCCGGTCAATCTGTTGCCACCGCGGACGATAAATTTGCTCATTTCGGTTTCCCTCCGCGTCCATTATTTCTTAAATTAAGGCTTAGTATAGAATGCTTGTGTTTCCATTGTCTGACCTGCGCCCGAGGTGCGGACACGCTCCTTAAACATCAGTGTTGACATAATAAAACCGTATTATTCGACACTTTTTTCACCGCTTTGGCCTAAGAGAGATATAACCAAAGCACTCATTCTTAAAACATGTTGCGAATCTGCCCGCTCCATCCAAGATAATCCAGAAGGAACCCAGCCACGAAGTGGCCCAGTACAATAGCCAGCAATAAATGCAGCAGCCTTGCCTGAGGGCTCTTGGGATATCTTATGACCAAATCAAGCTTAAGGTTCTGAAGTGCCCACCAAGATATTGCAACACAGAATAAAGAAACAACCATTGACACCAAACCACTGCTGCCGATTGAGCTTGACAACTCATCATATAGCCCTGTATCCATGTTAGCCCCCTGTTTATTAGGTTACTCGGAAATCGACTCTTATATCATACTTGCGCAGGGGAAAAGAATCCAGTACTTTTACAAACTTTTAAACTTTTCATGCAATGGAAGCTGCGATGTTTACGAGATGTTCACTTTACTTGCAGAAAATAGTCATACTTCCCAGCAATCAGGCAGGGCAACCCAGCAAAGAAAGTGGGCATGGCATAAACGATACTTTAGTATACCCTCAAAAAAAACGGCCAAGCCGCAGGCTTGACCGTAATTATTATTGTTGTCCTTTTCCGGTGGACACTTTGATCCGTGTAACGGCGCGTTGAAGCGCCAGCTCCGCACGGCGGTGATCAATATCATCCTGTTTGCTGCGGGTCTGAAGTCGGCGCTGGGCGCGTTCCTTCGCCGCTTCGGCGCGTTCAACATCGATTTCCGTAGGCAGTTCGGCACTTTCGGCCAGAACGGTCACCTTGTCTTTATGCACTTCCACGAAACCGCCATGAACAGCGATAGTGATTGTAGCACCATCCGCTTTGACGAACATTGGAGCAACCTGAAGTGGAGTTACAAGCGGAATGTGTCCCGGTAAAATACCCAGATCACCATCGGCACCCTTTACCGTCAAGCTGCTAACCTGCTTGGAGTAGACAAGATGCTCCGGTGTGACAATTTCCAACAGAAAGGTATTCACTTTCATTCCTCCTCAGAGCTTTACGAAATAAAGCTCGCATCGAAAGCCATAGTTCAGGGTTACATCGTTTTCGCTTTTTCCACTGCTTCTTCGATTGTTCCAACGAACAGGAACGCTGCTTCCGGAAGATCATCATGCTTGCCTTCCAGAATTTCCTTAAAGCTGCGTACAGTTTCTTTGATCGGCACGTATTTGCCTTTGAAACCGGTGAATTGTTCAGCTACGTGGAATGGCTGCGACAGGAACCGCTCAACCTTACGGGCACGGGATACAATGATTTTGTCTTCTTCACTGAGCTCATCCATACCCAGGATAGCAATGATATCCTGAAGTTCGGTGTAACGCTGCAGCAGCTGCTTAACGCCCTGTGCTACGTCATAATGCTCTTCACCAACAATCTCCGGAGCCAGCATACGCGAACTGGATGCCAGCGGGTCTACAGCCGGGAAAATACCCTTTTCGGAAATCTTACGCTCCAGGTTGGTAGTTGCATCCAAGTGGGCAAACGCCGTTGCCGGTGCAGGGTCAGTGTAGTCATCCGCTGGCACGTAGATCGCCTGAATGGAAGTAACCGAGCCTTTTTTGGTTGAAGTGATACGCTCTTGCAGCTGGCCCATTTCTGTTGCCAGAGTAGGCTGGTAACCTACGGCAGAAGGCATACGGCCAAGCAATGCGGATACTTCGGAACCCGCTTGAGTAAAGCGGAATATGTTATCGATAAAGAGCAGCGTATCACGGCCTTCCACATCACGGAAATACTCCGCCATGGTCAGTCCGGTCAGAGCTACACGAAGACGTGCGCCCGGCGGCTCATTCATTTGTCCGAATACCATTGCTGTTTTCTTAATAACGCCGGAATCGGTCATTTCATGATAAAGGTCATTACCTTCACGGGTACGTTCACCAACGCCTGCGAATACGGAAATCCCGCCGTGTTCTTGGGCAATGTTGTTGATCAGTTCCTGAATGGTTACGGTTTTACCTACGCCGGCACCGCCGAAGAGGCCGATTTTACCACCTTTTGCGTAAGGAGCCAGCAGATCGATAACCTTGATCCCGGTTTCCAGAATTTCAGCCTGTGTCGACAGTTCATCAAATGTCGGAGCCAGACGGTGAATCGGATTTCTGTCTGCAACCACTTCAGCGCCGTTATCAATTGGATTGCCCAGAACGTTAAATACCCGTCCCAGTGTAGCTGCTCCAACCGGAACCGAAATCGGTCCTCCCTGATCAAGTGCTTCCAAGCCCCGAACCAGACCGTCTGTAGAAGACATGGCGATACAACGTACCAGATTGTCACCCAGGTGATTGGAAACCTCCAGGGTCAAATCAATCGTGCGGCCGTTTGCCAGGCTGGTTACAATCTTGATAGCGTTGAAAATCTCGGGCAGCTGGCCGCGTTCAAATTCAATATCGACAACCGGACCCATAATGCTTACAACGCGTCCTTTGTTCATTATAATATTTCCCTCCTCGAAAGCTGTTGCATTAAAAAGAAATCACCGCACCGCATAAGCGGAACAACTCTCTTATACGGCACCCGTTTCCTGTGAAAATATAAGCTGAAGAGTTTGGCTTCGCATATATTTTAAGACTGCGCGTTTGCTCCGGCCACGATCTCGGTAATTTCCTGCGTAATAGCCGCCTGACGGGCACGGTTATACGTAAGTGTAAGTTCTCCGATCATTTTTGACGCATTCTTCGTTGCACTGCCCATTGCTGTCATTTTCGCACCCAGCTCACTGGCCTTGCCATCCAGAATAGCGCTGTAAATCAGTGTTTCCGCATACTTTGGCAGCAGTACTTCTAGCACGCCTTCAGCTGAAGGCTCATATTCGTACGTGGCTTGTAAGCCTTCTGCCTTACCGTCATGCTGTTCCACCGCTTCCATAGGCAGCAGCCGATCAACAGTAGGCACTTGACTGATCGCATTTACAAAACGGTTATAGCAGACGTACAGTTCATCGTACACGCCTGTTTCAAACTGCTGTACCGCTGAGTAAGCAATCGACTTAATGTCAGCAAACTTAGGTGTATCGGAGAGCTCGGTAACTTCCTCCACGATCGGATATTCACGGCGGCGCAGAAAGTCACGGCCCTTGCGGCCGATAACGAACAGAGCATACTCATCCTTTGATTTATGGCGCTCCGCCAGCAGCATGGTCACTTTACGCAGAATATTCGCATTGTATCCGCCTGCCAGACCCCTGTCAGAGGTCACAATCAGATACGCGGTTTTCTTCACGGGACGACTGACCAGCATTGGATGTGTAGCATTCTGTGAGCCGGAAGCGATACTCGTTACAACCTCTTTCAGCTTTTCTGAATAAGGACGGGCCGCTTCTGCCTTTTCCTGTGCTTTGCGCAGCTTGGAGGCGGCAACCATCTCCATGGCTTTAGTGATCTGTCTGGTGTTCTGAACGCTCTTGATTTGACGTTTAATATCACGCATGCTTCTTGCCATGATTTCACCACCTTAGAGCTTTGACGAAGTCAAAGCTAACTTCGTAAGCATAATCTGAGCTTTGACGAAATAGTGCTAACTTCGCAAGCTTTATCTGAACTTTGACGATATTCAAAGCCCGTTCTTAAGCATATTCCAGAGCTTTGGCTAGGCCAAAGCTCGGTTTGAAATATCCATAGAATGACTGTAGAGCTTAGCTGGTTGCGAAAGCTCTCTTGAACTTATCGATAGCGGCCTTAAGAGCAGCTTCGTTATCGGCAGTCAAATCCTTGGTGTCAGTTATGGATTTAGCAATATCAGCAGCATTGCTGTCCACATAAGCCAAGAATTCCTTTTCAAAACGTCTAACGTCTTTGACAGGAATATCATCCAGATGTCCTTTGACAGCGGTATACAAGCTGATAACCTGATGTTCAACGGAGAGTGGCTGGTTAACACCCTGTTTCAGAATCTCCATCATGCGCGCACCACGGTTCAAACGGGCCTGCGTAGATTTATCCAGATCGGAACCGAACTGGGAGAACGCCTGAAGTTCGCGGTATTGGGCCAAATCCAGACGAAGTGAGCCGGCAACTTTCTTCATCGCTTTGATCTGTGCCGAACCACCAACACGGGATACTGAGATACCCACGTTGATCGCCGGACGTTGACCGGAGTTGAACAAGTCGGATTCGAGGAAGATTTGACCGTCTGTAATCGAGATTACATTCGTAGGAATGTACGCCGATACGTCAGAGGCCTGTGTTTCGATAAATGGCAGAGCGGTTAATGAACCCCCGCCAAGTGCATCGCTGAGCTTAGCTGCACGTTCCAACAGACGGGAGTGCAGATAGAATACGTCACCAGGGAATGCTTCGCGGCCCGGTGGACGGCGGAGCAGCAAGGACAATTCGCGGTAAGCCGAGGCTTGCTTCGAAAGGTCATCATAGATAACAAGAACGTGTTCGCCTTTGTACATGAAATATTCGCCCATTGCGCACCCTGCATATGGAGCAAGATACAGCAGCGGTGAAGGCTCGGAAGCGGACGCAGTTACAACGATTGTATAATCCAGCGCGCCGTGGCGGCGAAGGGTTTCAACAACCTGTGCTACCGTGGATTGCTTCTGGCCGATGGCAACATAGATACATTTCATGCCGTTGCCTTTTTGGTTGATAATCGCATCAATAGCGATTGCTGTTTTACCTGTCTGACGGTCACCGATGATGAGTTCGCGTTGTCCGCGGCCGATTGGCACCATCGCATCTACGGCCTTAAGACCTGTCTGCATTGGCTCATGCACCGATTTACGGTCGATAACGCCCGGTGCATTGTTTTCCACAGGACGGAATTCCGTTGTTGCAATCGGGCCTTTGCCGTCTACCGGCTGCCCCAATGCATTTACTACACGGCCCAGCAGGGCTTCGCCCACGGGAACCTGCATAATTTGTCCTGTACGTTTTACTTGATCGCCTTCACGAATTTCCGTGTACTCACCCAGGATAACAACACCGACGTTGCTTTCTTCCAGGTTGAGCGCCATGCCCACTACTCCGTTGGAGAACTCCAGCAGTTCCCCTGCCATCGCGTTTTCCAGACCGTAGACACGGGCGATACCGTCGCCGACTTGAATGACGGTGCCGATTTCGGCCACTTCGATATCGGCTTTATATTGCTCAATTTGACTTTTGATCAAACTGCTGATCTCTTCAGGTCTAATGCTCAATATCCTCACCCCTATCTTCTATGCTTCTCATTAAAAGATTTCTCAAGACGCGTAAGTTTGCCGGACAGGCTGCCATCATACAGCGTATCGCCAATAATGACCTTCAGTCCGCCAAGCAAGCTCTTATCAATCACATTTGTGATACGGATATTCCGGCCCGACAAACGGCCGAATTCCTCGGCAACCTGGGTTAGCTCGCTACTACTGAGCGAATAGGTTGAATAGACGGTGGCATCTGCCAGACCAAGACTATCCCCTTCAATCTTGATATAGCTGTCCAGCAGATCCGGAAGAATATCCATTCTGCCCCGCTTCATCAGGATTTCCAGAGTGTTGATAACCGCCCCCGACAGCTTGCCTTCCAACGCTTTTTTCAGCACAGCAAGCTTGTCATCACCAGAGATTCGCGGAGAGCTGATAAATCTCTGGAGCTCTGCATCTGTATTCAGTGCAGTAACCAGGCTTTTCAGTTCCTCTTCGATTTCCAGGGTCTGCCGTTCTTCAAAAGCAACCTCGAACAATGCCTTCGCATATCTTTTGGCGACTATCGTATCCTGACTCATGACCGGCCTCCGACCTCTTTGAGGTATTGGTCAACAAGCCCTTCTTGCGCAGGATCAGTGCTGACTTCTTTTTGAAGCAGCTTGGATGCGATTTTGACAGATGCCGCTCCCAGTTCGCCGCGCAGTTCTTCAACCGCTTTGTTCTTCTCGTTCTGGATATCACGAACTGCCTCGTCCTTGATGCGTGAAGCCTCGACCTTAGCCTGACCGATCAACTGTTCAGTCTGCTTGCTGCTGGTCTGTCTGGACTGCTCAATAATCTCAAGAGCCTCTTTGCGGGCAGTTTGAAGCGCCTGTTTCTGCTCTTCAACATAAGAAACAGCCTGTTCGCGGGTCTGAGCAGCTTCATTCATCTGCTGCAGCACGAGCTCGCGGCGTTTCTCCATCACGGAAAACAACGGCCCGAAAGCATACTTGTTGAGCAAAAAGTATAAAATCCCGAAGGCAATAATAGCCAACACGGAAGATTCCCATACAAAAGACAATGTTAGACACTCCTTTCTGTTGCACGTTCATATCTTAGGTCTTTTCTAAAAAGAAGGCGCGGAGGGCTGTGGCCTTCCCCGCCAAACATGTGTAATTAATTAAGCTCCAACATAGAACATGAACGCAAGTACTACACCGATGATCGGCAGGGCTTCTACCAGTGCGACCCCGATGAACATTGTAGTCTGCAGCGTGGATTTCGCTTCCGGCTGACGGGCGATACCTTCTACTGTTTTACTTACGATCAGACCGTTACCAATACCGGCGCCAAGCGCTCCCAAACCTACTGCAATTGCAGCTGCCAAATAAGCCATAACTCCCATTGTGTAAATCCTCCTCAAAGATATGTTTTAGTGTGTATTAATGAGCCAGACTCGAAAATTGATTCCGCCTTGGCATAAATCTTGTATTCGTAAATCTTTTGCACCCTAATGCTCGTCATGGGTTTCCAGCATTTGCGAGAAATACACCATAGTCAGCATTACGAAGATGAAAGCCTGGATGGTACCGATGAATATACTGAATCCCTGCCAGACTATCAAGCCAAGCACAGAAGCGATCCAGCCCCCTACACCCAGCGCCGCCAATTTGAGGATAACGGATATCAGGACCTCGCCGGCAAAGATATTACCGAAAAGACGCATGCCGTGTGTCAGCAGCTTCGATACCTGCTCAATCAAATTGATCGGGAAGAAGAACGGGTAAGGTTCAAAATAGTGTTTGAAATAGTTTTTGGTATTGCGCGTCATACCCACAATGTGGGTCATCAGGAAAATCATAACCGCAAGTCCCATTGCTACCGCAGGGTCAGCTGTAGGGGATTTCCACCAAGCCACACCTACTTCAATCTCTTCATGGGAGTCGGTAGAACCCGTTCCCGATTCAGCATCAGCATGAAGTTTGTCCAGTTCTTTGGTTACGGAGACAATCTCCTTGCCAAACACTTTGGCATGCTCCGCATCATGATAATCTGTGACAATCCCTAACGGAAGTCCGAGAAGGTTGCCTACAAACAAGAACATGATGAGCGCCAAGCCCAGAGAAAGAAACGGTTTGCCTTTTTTGAGGTCCATTGTACTTGAAATCAGGCCCTGTACAAATTCAACTGCCCATTCCAAGAAATTTTGCAGTTTGCCGGGATTCTCAACCGATAAATTGCGCGTTGCCAGAAGCGCGAGCACAAAAACAATGGTACAGGTCACTAATAGCATAAACACGATAGATAGGTCAATTTGAAAACCGGCCAAATCAATAATTGGTGATTTATGCATTTTATTCTCACCCCTTTCTCCGTTGCAGCCTTTAACTTTCTCTACGCGAAAACCCAATTCCTATTATAATAAGAAGAATTGGAGCCAAGAGCAAACTGCCAGCCACCGCAACCATATTGAAGATCTGCGGTACTTTAAAGGCTACCATTACACCCAAGAGACTTAGCGCAGCACGGGTTAGATAACCCAGGCTTACACGTCTCTTGCCTTCACCTGCCATAGTATCCGCCACTTGCCGGACTTTGTAGCCCAGGTAGGTCACATTAATGCAGCCAATGGCTCCGCCGAGCGCCATACCAAAGCCTATAGTCCGAAAATCCGGGAGTACAGACGCAGCAAGAACGCATACAACCACGAAGCAAAGTGTTGCCAGTGCCAATACCTTGCGGTATCGAGACAAATCATCCATCACTTTCCTCCATGACAGCTTTAATAATGAAGATGACACCTGCTATCCCGAACAGCACACCCAAAATGACACCAAGTGCCACACCGAGACCGGAGCTATTCCACTTTTTATCGAGCCACGCTCCCAAGAAATAACCGCCCAATGTAAAGGCGGCCAAATCAATACCGACAGCGCTGACAAGACTCATGGCTTTCAGCGCATGACCCGTTTGTTTATGCGGTTTCTCAGGCTTATCAGGGCCCTTCATTTCAACACATCCTTAGAAGTCCCATTCATTTTACTGAATGTTACAAGAGTTTGTCAATCCAGCGCAAATCATGGGTTTTTCGGATGAAAGTATGAAAATAATCACAGCAAAAGATTCCAAAACCATATAAACCGTACAGTTTTACTGTATGTTGATTTTGGTGTGTTCAGAATATCGTTTTCAAGCTTTGCTGTTCATTTTGTGAACATTCTGTGAAACTCTTCCGGACGGTCTTCGACAACACCGAAATGATGCAAAATCGCATTGACAATTCTCTGTGAGGCTTTACCGTCTCCATACGGGTTGGCGGCCCGGCTCATCGACTGATAGAGATTCTGATCAGTCAAAAGCGCATGTGTCCGTTGATACACCTTCTCTTCGTCCGTCCCCACAAGTTCCAGTGTTCCGGCTTCAATCCCTTCCGGGCGCTCGGTTGTATCACGCAGCACAAGCACAGGAACCCCAAAGGAGGGAGCTTCCTCCTGCAGGCCGCCGGAATCGGTCAATATCAGGTGGGTATGCGGATAAAAATTATGCAGGTCAACGACATCCAGCGGATCGATCAGCTTGATTCTTGGGTGTCCGCCGAGTATCTCATGAGCCGGTTCCTTGACTGCTGGACTCGGATGCACAGGATAGACTATGGCTACATCTTCAAATTCATCAGCGATTCTTTTGACAGCACGGAAAATATGACGGTGCGGTTCGCCTTGAGATTCTCTGCGGTGCGCCGTCATTAAAATAAGTCGTTTTCCTGAAGCAAAATCCAGTACAGGATGCCGGTAGTCCGGCTGTACGGTATATTGAAACACATCGGTTACAGTGTTGCCTGTGATATAAATACTTGATTCTTTTTTGTTCTCGTGTCTCAGATTTCCTGCTGACCAATCCGTCGGAGCAAAGTGCAGGTCTGCAAGAACTCCCGTCAACTGACGGTTCATTTCCTCAGGATAAGGAGACAGCTTGTTCCAGGTCCGAAGTCCCGCTTCCACATGGCCTACCTGAATTTGCTGCAGGAATGAAGCATAGCTGGCAAGGAAGGTGGTAAGTGTATCGCCATGCACCAGCACAAGGTCCGGCTTAGCTTCCCGAAGCACCGGCTCCAGTCCCTCCAGTACCCGAATGGTAATCTCATTCAGCGTCTGGCGGTCCTTCATCACATCCAGATCATAATCAGGAGTGATGCGGAAGACCTCCAGCACCTGGTCCAACAGCTCACGGTGCTGCGCCGTTACGCAAACAACAGATTCAATGTGTTCAGGATGTCTGGCAAGCTCCAGAACCAAAGGCGCCATTTTGATCGCCTCGGGGCGCACTCCGAAAATCGTCATCACTTTAATTTTGGACATAACCCCTACCCTTTCTTCATAAACACTTCATTATACTTCGTCTGTTTAGTTAATCTATACTACTGCTCTTGATAAGGCTTTACTTGGTTCCATACAACCGATCACCGGCATCTCCAAGCCCTGGCACAATATAACCGTGTTCATTCAGGTGGTCATCCAGCGCAGCAACATAGATATCAACATCAGGATGGGCAGCTTGTACAGCAGCAACACCTTCGGGAGCCGCAATCAGGTTCATCATCTTGATCTGGGTGCATCCGCGATTCTTCAGAGAGGTGATCGCGGCAATAGCAGATCCGCCTGTAGCCAGCATCGGGTCAATCACAATCAATTCACGTTCTTGAACATCGGTAGGAAGCTTGATGTAATATTCAACCGGTTGAAGGGTATCGGGATCACGGAACAATCCGACATGTCCTACCTTGGCAGCAGGAAGCAGCTTCAAGACACCTTCAAGCATTCCAAGCCCGGCACGCAGAATCGGAATCAATCCCAGCATTCTTCCGGAAATCACTTTACTTTCTGTCTCTGCTACAGGCGTCTGCACAGTAATGGTCTCAAGCGGAATGTCACGCGTAATCTCATATGCCATAAGTGTAGCGACTTCATCAACATGCTCTCTGAACTCTTTCGTGTTCGTCCGCACATCGCGAATAAATGTTAATTTGTGCTGAATCAAAGGATGATCGCAAATCACCAATTTTCCCATTCTTGTCCCTCCGGTAATTGTGAGTCTTATTTATAGCCGCAGAAAGCGCTTTTGCTTTCTCCCCTGGCTAAATCTTGTCTATTATATCATCACCCGAGGTGTATTTCACCTAAGAAAGGCTGGTTCCAAAGAACGGAATTGCCTTACTGTTCGACCCGGCTTGCGCTAAAGGGCAGGAAAATGTCCTTTTTCGTTAAAAATGTAATCCGGCTTAGTTTATGCTATTTTAATCAATTCATACTTTTCACATTTCTTTCACCAATTTTATTGAAAATTCCATGAACTTTCATGATTTTTTCATGAGTATTTTCGGTAAAAACACGTGTATCAAATGTGAACATTATGCAACAACTGAATTAGCCACATAGTATTAATTTCTCGAACCATAAAAAAGCCTTTACAGCACCGAAGACCGATGTCTGTAAAGGCTTTTGGTACCACAAGCTGGAGACGTTACTCCGCTGTTATCTTTTGTTTAGTATTGCAGACCTGGATAGATCGGGTATTGCTCAGTCAGTGCAGCCACTTCACGTGCGGCGTCAGCGAGCTTCCCTTCATCCGATGGATTCTTCAGAACGTTCGCGATAATGCGGCCGATAGTAACCATCGCCTGTTCGTCCATTCCCCGTGAAGTGACAGCAGGTGTACCAATACGGATTCCGCTAGTCACAAATGGGCTGGTTGGATCAAACGGGATAGCATTCTTATTCACAGTAATTCCGATAGAATCGAGAACCTTCTCGGCATCCTTGCCTGTGATATTGAGATTGCGGGTATCAAGCAGCATTAAGTGGTTGTCAGTACCGCCGGATACAATGTTAACGCCCTCACCCATCAGTGTTTCTGCCAGTACCTTGGCGTTCTTCACCACATTCTCGGCATACGTTTTGAAGGAAGGCTGAAGAGCTTCACCAAAGGAAACCGCCTTGGATGCAATCACATGCATGAGCGGCCCACCCTGCGAACCCGGGAATACAGCCTTGTCGATTGCAGCTGCCCAAGGCTGTCTGCAGAGAATCATCCCTCCGCGTGGACCGCGTAGGGTCTTGTGCGTGGTTGTAGTTACAAAATGGGCATGCGGAACGGGGCTCGGGTGAAGACCGGCAGCCACCAGTCCAGCGATATGAGCCATATCCACCATGAACAATGCGCCTACATCATTCGCTATTGAGCCTAGAGCTTCAAAGTCGATCGTACGCGGATATGCACTTGCTCCAGCAACAATCAATTTTGGACGATGCTTGAAAGCAGCCTTGCGGACTTCATTATAATCAATCAGGAAGGTATCTTCCTGTACACCATAAGCCACAAAGTTATATAAGAGGCCGGAAGCATTCACTGGGCTGCCATGTGTGAGATGACCGCCATGTGCCAGATTCATCCCCAGGACAGTATCACCGGGATTCAGTGCAGCTAGATAAACGGCCATATTGGCCTGGGCACCGGAGTGTGGCTGTACATTGGCATGATCCGCACCGAAGAGCTGCTTGGCGCGGTCACGGGCCAGGTTCTCAACAATATCCACATCCTCACAACCGCCATAATACCGTTTGCCTGGGTAACCTTCGGCATATTTGTTTGTGAGCACAGAACCCATCGCTTCCATGACTGCTTCGCTGACGATATTCTCCGAGGCAATAAGCTCAATGTTGGCACGTTGACGGCTAAGCTCCAGTCCCATCGCTTCCAGTACTGCCGGGTCATTCTTACGCAATTGTTCCATGATTTTCATTTCCTCCCTAGTGCTCTTTAGTGTATGTTGTGAAAAGACTAACTCAATATTCAGGGGCATTCCGTTAAGCAAGACGAATTAATCGCAATTCCCTGTACCGCTGGTCTCCGGAGTCCGATAGACTGCTCGTTCCCCGCCGATCAGTGGAGGTCTGCTCCAGGCCGCATTCACCCGGGCTGAACCAATGTAACGCAAGCTTGGCCGGAAAGGCACCGCTACCCGGCGCAAATGCATACCGATTAGCGTCTCACCGATATCTATACCGGCATGGGCCTCCAACGTTTCCGCAAGTACCGGATCAGACATCGAGCGATAAGCTGCTGCTGCCATAGACCCCCCAGCTCCCGGAATTGGCACAGCCGATACTTCCCTTAGCCCCAGCTTCTCCAGCAATGAACGCTCCATAACCAGCGAACGGTTCAAATGCTCACAGCACTGGTATACCGGGTGAAACCCTTTCTCCACAGCAACCTGAACAATTCCCTCCAACAGCTGCTGCGCCACCTCCAGTGCACCGCCGGTACCGATATGGACCCCGGCTACCTCACTTGTGCTTGCACCAACGACTAGGATTTTTCCAGGTCCCAGCTTCCCGGCTTCCGCCAATTCCCGCACCACAGTAGCGGTTGCAGCTGTTAGTGAATCCGAGTGCTGCTTCATGACTTGATCCATTACTTCCGCCTCCCTCAAGCAAGTTGAAACGGCTTGGCCATCCCTTTACAAAGACAGTCCCGTTTCAGCGAAAAGTATAAAGATGATTCCTAAAGCCTAACCGCAGTCCTGCAATTTAAACAAAAAAGAGCAGTCCGCAACCTACTGCGGATGTGCTCTTTTGCCCAGGCGACCGGCCGTTTATTCCAGTGCTCCATCGTGGTTTGATCCACATCTGTCGCCAGTTACACCGGAACCGGATAATATTTAATATCATCTTAAAGGAATGGCTGCGAAAAATCAACCACCATTACAAACGGCGTAAGGACTCCAGCTTATCCAGAAGACTGTACAGCGCCGTCCGGATCTCGGCAGCAGCCAGCTCATAATCTTCCCTGGGACCTCCAAAAGGATCGGAAATATCAAAGCTTGGAATCCGCTGACGAATTTCTATGATCCGCTGCAGATCAGCAGATTTCGGTTCTGCCCCCAGTGCAAGACTAAGCTCTGCGTCCGCATACAGGCTATCCAGCTCGCGGATATCCGCATTCACGGCTTCTTCATCGTAGACATATTCTTTTAGCGTATATGTCTTCGCAACGGCTTCCGGAAAATACTGCAGCAAATGGCTTTTGTGCCCTCCCGTGAGGGTCAGCACCAGATCCGCCCATGCTACTGTCTCTCCACTCAGTTGCGTGGACAGGATATGATCATGAATTCCTTCGTCCCGCAGAATCGCTGCGGCATGTCTGGACAAGGGAGTACCGGAAATGGCGGAAACGCCTGCAGACCGCACTTCCACGTCGATTCCCCGTTCCTTCGCAAGCTTCCGGAGAAGCCCCTCAGCCATAGGACTACGGCACGTATTACCTGTGCAGACGAATAAAATATGCAGCATCCTTTCCACCTCCATGAACAAATGAATTGGATATATAAAATATTGTTGTGCCGTTATTGTATCAGAAGATGAACAGCAAGCCAAACGCGAGCAAGATCCCTCCGCCCAGCGCCTCCCCGTAATCACCAAGCCCATGGCTGACTCTTCTACCCAGCAGCAGGCCGGATATCGACATCAGCCCCCCGCAGGCCCCAAAGGCGAGCACGGTTAACATTATGCTATTCACAAACATTCCCAGGGAAACCCCTACCGAAAATGAATCTATACTCACACTGAGCGAAATCAGCAGCATCCCCCAAAAATTGCGGTGATTCATTGGCTCCTGCCGGGTATGAACCGGCCGAAAGGAGTTAAATACCATATGCCCACCGAGTAGCACGAGCAGCCCTCCGGCTGCATAAGTGGCAACTTGTCCGAGAAAATGTCCGACATAACTGCCGGTGAACAAGCCAAGCAGGGGCATCAGCACATGAAAAAAAGCAATCAAGAGACTGAGCTGTAGCACATGCAAAAGGCGGATCCCCTTCATCCCGATGCCTACACCGAGTGAAAAAGCGTCCATCCCCAGCGCGATTGCCATAATGGCTATCGTTACGATTTGGCCCCAGCCAGCATATACTCCCCCTACATCCATGTCTATACCCCCAACGTCCGAAAGTCTTGTACCATAACCATATGCGGACAAGGAGGGATTCATGACTGCGAGTGGAAGCAAGCGGCCGGAGATACCGATAAGAAAAAGAATGTGCAGCGAATCCGCATGCAGATCTAAGTACAAATCACAAAGTACAGCGGCAAAAAACAGGGCCGTTTATCCGGCGTCGATGACGGTTCCGCCGGCGGCCTTCATCAGCCGGTTCATGATCGCTGCGCCGAGGCCGGTATCCGGGCAGGCCTCGGCCAGAATGTAGGTCGCTCCCGCTTCATCGAAGCGCCGCAGCGCGGCATACAGGGAGCGTGCCCCTTCCTCCGGCGAGGCCAGCGAGCCGAGAGACACCATGCAGGCGGCTACGCTGGCGGGATATAGGGCCTTATGCTCCTCGAAGAGGAGCAGGCCCGTAATCTCGCCGGCGCGGTGCGCCGCCTGCAGCAGGCCCGCGGCAGCTTCCGCCACGCGCTGCGCGGAAGCCCCGCGCACTACGCCAAGCGCTCCGCGCGGGGCGTAGTGCGTGTACTTCATGCCCGGTGCGCGCGGCGCCGGGCTGCTGTCCCCGGCGGCAGGCACCGCGCCGGGGGCATGAGCGGAAGCGGCCGCAGGCGCTTCCGCAGAGGCCGGGGCCGCGGTGACGGCCCCGGGACCGAGCACCGCCGCGAGCTGCTCGGCGGTGATCCCGCCGGGACGGAGCACAGCGACCGTCCCGCCCGGTTGCACCTGCACGACGGTCGACTCCAGGCCGACTCCGGCCGCGCCGCCGTCAAGCACCCCGCCGATGTATCCGGCGAGGTCTTCTAACACATGGGCGGCCAGTGTAGGACTCGGCCGCCCGGAGCGGTTGGCGCTAGGCGCAGCAACCGGACAGCCCGCCGCGCGGATCAGTGCCAGCGCAAGCGGGTGGTCCGGCATGCGCACGCCAACCGTATCGAGGCCCGCTGTCACCAGCGGAGACAATACGCCCACGCGGACAGGCAGCACCACGGTAAGCGGGCCAGGCCAAAAAGCGTCGATCAGCGCCGCCGCGGAAGGGTGTACCTCTGTAACCAGCCTGTCCAAATCGCTCCGCTCGGAAATGTGCACGATCAGCGGATTATCGGAAGGCCGCCCCTTGGCGGCAAACACCGCTTCTACTGCAGCCGTACTGCGGGCATCTGCTCCCAGACCGTATACCGTCTCGGTCGGGAAAGCGACGGTGCTCCCTCCGCGCAGCAAAGCCGCCGCCTCTTCTATGGCTTCCCGGTCTGCCGCACTTTGCGGATAAGTTGCGCAATCTGCTTCGCTTTCTCCTGCAGGAGACAGCTTCCAATACTGGGTTGCTTCGATGGATCCGCTGTGCCGCTGGACCGCAAACATGGAATCTTGAGGTTCTGTCATTCTTATCACAAGCTTTCTAAATAGGGTGACTGTATAGCATTCAGCCTTTAAAGCCTTATAGGTTCAACAAAAGCGGCCCCACCAGGGTGGCGCCGCAGGAAATCCGATTCAGTTCACATTATATCGTAACATAGGCCGTTATAGATTCATAGAATCTCAGCTGAATAATCCGCTAATCCAGCTCCAGAACGACTGCAGCAGCTCCCAGAAGAAGAACCGCACCTTCGGCGCTTCCGCTTCTCCGCTTACGGCAGGTACGTCTGATTTCACAGAAGCTGTGGTTACCTCCCCTTGACCCGTGGCCTTCACTTTGGCTCCATCCCCGGCAGCAGCAGCCGAGACAGTCTTAGCCTTGGCCGGAGCAGATGCCGCAGCATCCCCGGACCCCGCATCAATGAAGCACAGCGGCGGAAACAGCACGCACCACCAGTTCTGTCCCTTTCCGGCGCCCAGCGTAATGCGCACCGCTTCATACTCTCCGGCCGGATAGACCGTGCCGCCGTACATTTTGGTCGGGAACGGAACAATTCCCAGCTCTACTTTATAACCATAATCAATCCCCCGCTTCTCCAGCTCCCGGGCCACCAACGCTTCAAGCTCCGGCAAATGGCTCCGGATCAGCGTCCGGGCCTGCTCCAGACTCTGCGGATCTTCCAGCAGAGCTACCCACTGGTTCATCTGTTCGACAATACTGTCGCGGATCTGGCGTTTGACAAGCTGATCGCCTGCGGCATCTGAATTCGCCAGAATCCGCAGCCGGATGGAATCCTGTGGAATCGCCCCGTCTGCTACGGCGGCATCGGTTTTTTGCCCTTCCCAGGCCATCATAAGAATCATAAAAAAGCAAATTAAAATGGCAGTATACTTAAAAGTTACACGCAAGGAATCCTGTCTTCCAGTCTTATTCTGTTCCATCTCCAGCAGCCCCTCTCCCTCAAAACGCTTATGTCCCAAGTATGCCCGGGAAAGAGAGACTGCAAACCTATCAATCTATTAAATATACCGGTTTTAGAAATGCACCACAGGCAACGGCAGGTCATCCTCTACATCCTGGCCATACAGCAGCACACTCATCGCAATGCCCATACTGGCCATATTGATCAGAATGGAGGTCCCGCCATAGCTAATGAACGGAAGCGTAATTCCAGTCAGCGGCATCAGGCCGATATACGCACCGATGTTCTCAAGAATCTGATACAGCAGCATAGCCACAATCCCAATAATCAGAAAAGGCCCCGCACGGTCCCTGCATCCCAGGGCGATCAGAATCATCCGGTGGATGAGAATAAAAAACAGCAGCAGAAGCAGTGCTGCTCCTATGAAACCGAATTCTTCCGCAATCTGTGCAAAGATCGCATCCGTATACAGTACCGGTATTTTACCAGACTGGACCGAACCGCCCTGCATGTATCCTTCCCCGCTGAGCCCGCCCGAGGCAATGGCTATTTTGGCATTGCGCGTCTGGTAGCTGTCATCACTGCTTGCCAGCTCCGGCACCAGCCAGGGATCAAAGCGGGCCACAAAATGCTTGCGGCCAATGGTTTCACTGAGGAAATGAGTCATTTGCTCATGATAATGAATGTAGCTGTAAATAAAACCTCCCACTGCCACAGCGCCAACAATCAGGCCGATTAACGCATGAGACCCTTTGATCCGGCCAATCCACAGCAGACCCAAGAGTATGACCATATAGCTCAGCGCATTGCCCAGATCATTCTGGCTGATGACAATCACAAATGGCAGCAGCGCAATCATACTGAGCGGCACGACATCCCGCCAGAACAGAAGCTCTTTTTTATCTTTGCGGACGAGCAGCGCGGCCAGCGCCAGAATCAGAATCAGCTTGAACAGCTCCGCCGGCTGAACGCTTAATCCTCCTACTTCCAGCCAGCCCCGCGCACCATATTTAACTTTACCGAAAAAGCTGACCACCAGCAGAATCACTACGCCCAGCAAATAGATATAATGGGCATACCTAACCAGAAGACGATAATCAAACAGGGACAATCCGAAGAAAACAAAGAAGCCCAGTCCATACCATTTCAGCATCTGAATGTGCAGTCCGTCGTCATCCCGCCCGTGCGTGACACTGTATATCGACAAGATACTAATGACCATCAGCATTAGCAGAACTACGACAATAACACCATCGATCCTTTTGATCCTCTGCAGCATGGAGCTAACCCCTAACTGTACCTGGATTTGGCTTGCCCGCTGGAGTATGCATTCAGAGGAAAACCGTTAATTTCCATTTTAAAGCAAGCTGCAATATAAATACAATTTTTCAATCGCCGCCCATGAATTCGCAGAGCCGTATCGAGCCTATCCCTGCAATCATCGCTGCAATACAAAAAACCGCCGGAGCCCATCATCAGATGTGCCTCAGCGGTTTCTGTTTCTTCTAAAATATTATCCCTGCTTCGCCGGAGGACTGTATAAAGAAGGAGCCGGCAGATCCTCTTCTACTTCCTGACCATGCAGCCGGACACTCATAACCAGGCCAATGCTGGCCATGTTGATCATCAGGGAAGTTCCTCCGTAGCTAATGAACGGCAGCGTAATCCCGGTCAACGGCATCAGGCCGATAAATGCACCGATATTCTCGAAGATCTGGTACAGCATCATGGCAACAATGCCGACGATCAGGAAGGGTCCACCCCGGTCTTTAGACTCCAGCGCAATCAGAATCATCCGGTGAATCAATATAAAATAGAGCAACAATACCAGCGCAGAACCCACAAAGCCAAATTCCTCGGCTATCTCCACAAAAATAGAATCAGAATAGGTGTACGGCACCCGGTCCGTCTGTACAGAGCTGCCTTCCATGTAACCTTCACCGCTCATGCCTCCCGAGGCAATGGCCAGCTTGGCATTTTTGGTATGATAGCTGGCTTTGGCCGTTGCTTCATCCGGGACCAGCCACGGATCAAAGCGCTCCACCCAGTGGGAACGTCCGATATCAGTAAGGAAATCCTTGATTTCATCGTGATAATGAATGTAGCTCATAATTCCCCCGGCTGCCGTCCCTCCAATTACCAACAGCCCGATCAGCGCATGGGAAAACTTGATATTGCCAATCCACAGCAGCCCGATCAGGATGATGATATAGGAAAGGGCATTACCCAAGTCATTCTGGCTGATGACGATCAGGAACGGGAGCATAGTAAGCAGGCCGAGCGGGACGACATCTCTCCAGAACAGCAGCTTATTTTTGTGCTTACGGACAAGTACTGCTGCCAGGAAAAGAATCAATATCAGCTTAAACAGCTCTGCCGGCTGAAGACTGAAGCCTCCGGCCTTAATCCAGCCCTGGGCTCCGTTCTGCTCTTTACCGATAAAACTGACCAGCACCAGAATCCCCACTCCCGCAATATACACATAAAGTGCATATTTCACGAGCAGACGATAATCCACAAACGTTAGGCCGATAAAAGCGATAATACCCAACACATAGAACTTGATCATCCGAAGATGCGCCCCATCCAGCTTATCCCGTCCATGCGTGACGCTGTATATGGAAAATATGCTGACCACCATCAACAGCAATAGAATGAGTACGATGACACCGTCGATCTTTTTAATCTTCTGAAGCATAATCTGTCTCCTTACTCCGTACTGGGTCTTCTTCATTTCTGTCTGCACCGAAGGCCCGTCAATTCCATTGTAAAGGAAGGGGCAGTAAAAATACAATTTCAACCGATAGACTACGCGTTCACGACCAAAAAGCTTGATTTCACTCTTCAACAGGAGTATTTCACATATTAATGAATGGAGGAGATATCCCCCATGGCTTAAGTGGAAAAAGTGAAACTAAATCAGCGTCTACGGCCTGTATCTGAGTCATTAGCGGGAAAAAGGGAGCCTAATTGGGGCCTGATTTCAACAAATTAGCGGTAGAAAATCCACTTAACGTTCCGTGCTCATAAATTCAGATATGATATTTACCGGCCGGCAAATTATCTGTTAACTTTGCACGAGGTGAATTCCTCATCCGGTGACGGCTTCCCTGCTGCTACCTGGCGATCCCCAGCACATGGCGGGGAATACCCGCGAGATCGTCAATCGTGATGATCTCATTCCAATGGCCTGCCGCCCGCAGCAGCCCGGCCACTTGCCCGGCCTGACCCTGGCCGAGCTCGAAACCGACCAGACGCGGCGGCGCCGGAAGCAGCGCCAGCTGTTCCATCATGCGGCGGTACGGGTCCAGCCCGTCGTCGCCGCCATCCAGAGCAGTGCGCGGCTCGTGGTCGCGCACTTCACGCTGCAGCCCGGCGATCTCTGCGCCGGGAATATATGGCGGGTTGGAGACGAGAATATCCGTCTCCATCCCCGCAAACGGCTCGAGCAAGTCGCCGAGCCGCAGGTCCACTGCCGTGCCGTGCCGCTGCGCATTGCGCCCGGCCACGGCCAGCGCGCCGGGCGAGATGTCGCCGGCGCAGACCCGCCAAGCCGGCGCTTCCGCCGCCAGCGTGACGGAGATCGCTCCGCTGCCGGCGCCGATATCGACGGCGGTCAGCGGACGCGGCGCGCGCGGGCCTGCTGCGCCGCTCTCCCGGCGGGCTGCCGTATTGTCCTGCGCCGCTTCGCCCGTTGCCGCTCTGTCCTGCGCCGCTTCGCCCGCAGCCACATTGTCCTCCGCCGCTTCGCCCGCAACCGCATTGTCCTGCGCCGCTCCGCCCGCAGCCACATTGTCCTCCGCCGCTTCACCCGGCGCCGCCACAACACCATCCGGCCACAGCTCCGCGCCGTACTTCAGAATCGCCTCGACGAGCAGCTCCGTCTCCGGCCGGGGAATCAGTACATCGGGCGTCACCTCAAAAGCCCGCCCGTAAAACTCCTGCTCTCCGATGATATACTGCACTGGCTCACCAGCCGCACGGCGGGTCACCGCGGCTTCCCAAGTCTCACGCACCGAAGGCGGAAACGGATCGGCCATCGCCATATAATAGGCCGCCCCGGACAAGCCCAGCACATGCTCCAGCAGCAGCTGGCTGCTGCGCTGGGGCTCATTGCACCCGGCTTGGTCCAAAAAAGAAGAAGCCTCCGCAAAGGCTTCCCGGATGCTTTGCACGTTAGGCATGACATAAGCGTCGTGTTTCAAAGCATTATTCTCCTTTTTCCATCAATTCCGCTTGCTCCGCAATCGACAGTGCCGAGATAATTTCTGTAATATCTCCGTTCATTACCTGCTCCAGGCGGTGCAGTGTAAGACCGATACGGTGATCGGTTACACGGCTCTGCGGGAAGTTGTAGGTGCGAATCCGCTCACTGCGGTCACCCGTGCCGACTTTGCTCTTGCGTTCTCCGGCGTATTTCGCTTCCTCTTCCTGGCGTTTCATGTCAGAGATCCGGGCCCGAAGTACCTGCAGTGCCTTCTCCTTGTTGGAGTTCTGGGACTTGCCGTCTTGGCAGGTAGCCATAATGCCTGTCGGGATATGGGTTACACGTACAGCTGACTTGGTAGTATTAACCGACTGTCCACCTGCACCACTGGAACAGAAGGTATCGACGCGAATATCCTTATCGTGAATTTCAATTTCAAATTCTTCCGCTTCGGGCATCACAGATACCGTAGAAGTCGAGGTATGAATACGTCCGCCAGACTCCGTAGCCGGAATACGCTGAACACGGTGTGCTCCGCTTTCGAATTTCATTTTGCTGTATGCACCGCGTCCGTTAATCAAGAAGATAACCTCCTTGAATCCGCCGAGGTCATTGGTATTGACATCCATTAGCTCAATGCGCCAGCCCTGGGCATCGGCATAGCGTGTGTACATCCGGTATAGATCGGATGCGAACAATGCCGCCTCATCCCCACCGGCTGCGCCGCGGATTTCCACAATCACGTTCTTGTCGTCATTAGGGTCCTTCGGCAGCAGGAGGAGACGGATCTTCTCTTCCAGTGCAACCTGACGCGAGGAAAGGTCATCAATCTCCATCTTGACCATTTCCTTCATTTCTTCATCAAGCTTTTCGCCCTGCATCATCTTAGCGGCTTCAAGCTCTTCCATAACATTTTTATATTCGGCATACGCCTCAAAGGCGGGCTGCAAATCGGATTGTTCTTTGGAATAGTCCCTCAGTTTCTTACTGTCGCTTGCAACATCCGGGTCACAAAGCAGTTCACTGAGTTTCTCATAGCGGTCCGCCAGGGATTGCAATCGGTCCAACAAGGGAATTCACCTCTCCTGATTCAATTTCAGATTCAATATTAAAACTTTAAATTGTTTATACAATAAAAATAGATATACGACTTTATATTATACCACCGAACCCGCCAATTGGCTACAGGGCTGCGAACAGAGTCGCGTATATTTTTGCAGCCCGCCAAATTCGCTCCTTATTATGTAAGCACAGTAGAAATGTTATGCATATACACAGTCCAACAGGAAGAGCAAAAAAGCCATCCGCCTGTTGAACCTCTAGCCCGGATGACTTCCTCTTGCTTCTATAACTTAATTAACTATTATGGAATACTAACAATCTATCCAGTAAAACGATGAATTTCTGTAAAACAAGGGTTTCATCAGGCACGTTATACGTTGAAACGGAAATGCATGACGTCGCCGTCCTGCACCAGGTACTCTTTGCCTTCCAGACGCAGCTGTCCGCGTTCCTTGGCACCGTTCATCGAACCGGCAGCGAGCAGATCGGCGTACGCAACAACCTCTGCACGGATGAATCCGCGCTCGAAGTCTGTATGAATGACACCAGCAGCACCAGGCGCTTTGGTTCCCTTGCGGATCGTCCAGGCACGAACCTCCTGTACCCCTGCAGTGAAATAGGTGTAGAGCCCAAGGAGCTTATAGGCTGCTTTGATCAGACGGTTCAGCCCGGATTCCTGCAGGCCCAGCTCTTCCAGGAACATCGCCTTGTCTTCGCCTTCCAGCTCAGCAATCTCTGCTTCCACTTTGGCACTGATCGGCACCACTTCGGCGTTCTCGGCAACAGCAAACTCGCGTACCTGCTGAACATAAGGGTTCTCTTCGGCTGTAGCCACTTCATCCTCGCCAACGTTGGCCGCATATAATACCGGCTTCAGGGTCAGCAGGTGAAGATCACGCACGATCAGACGCTCGTCATCGGACAATTCCACGCTGCGCGCAGGTTGGTCTTGATAAAGAGCTTCCTTAAGGCGCTCCAGAACTTCAACTTCCTGGGCGTATTTCTTGTCGCCGCCCTTGATGTTTTTGCGGGAGCGTTCGATCCGTTTCTCGATACTCTCCAGGTCAGCCAGAATCAGCTCCAGGTTAATCGTCTGGATGTCGCTGATCGGATTCACTTTACCATCGACATGGGTAACGTTCTCATCCACGAAGCAGCGCACGACATGAACGATCGCATCCACTTCACGAATGTGGGCCAGGAACTTGTTGCCAAGGCCTTCACCTTTGCTCGCACCGCGCACCAGACCGGCAATATCCACAAACTCAAAAGCCGTTGGGACCGTCTTGTTCGGCTGCACCAGCTCAGTCAGCTTATCCAGACGTTCATCCGGCACTTCCACGACACCTACGTTCGGGTCAATGGTACAGAAAGGATAGTTGGCGGATTCTGCTCCCGCTTGTGTAATTGCATTGAACAATGTGGATTTCCCTACGTTCGGAAGTCCTACGATACCTGCTTTCAAAGCCATTTATATGACAACTCCTATTTTCGGTTGGATTGATCACCGCATAAATTCCAGGGCTTGATCTCAACCATTATATATTAGAACAAAACTGCCAGCAACAGGCGGATGTGTCTGTTAGTGGGCGGCCTGCCAAGGATGATCCGCTTCACCCCTGCCTTAATGTATGAAAATACCAAAAAGACCCCGCCTGGGGTCTCTTCCCTGCCAGCTTAGGCCGGACCATTCTAAAGTTCTTTCGACATGGTGATATCCGTTACGAGAAAGCCCATTTTTTTGTACAGCTCAAAGGCCCGGTTATTCTGTCCGAACACATGCAGGCCGATTTTGGTAATGTTCAGCTTGCGGGCTTCCTCATCCAGCGCAAGAAGCGTCTGCTTGCCGTAACCTTTGCCCTGGTACTGTTCAAAAACATAAAAATCATAAATAAAAGCCTCACGCCCGCTTCGTCCCTCGATCACGTTGAACCAGATATACCCGGCTTGAGTATCCGAATCCGTCTCTACGATGGAAAAGATATATGCCCCTTCGGTATGGAGACCATCGGGCAAAGTTTTGTTCATCTCATCTTGTGACAGCTGCATGGCCGTCTCGGTATCCCAGGCCCCAGCCTTTATTTTATCCTCTGCATAATCCCTGGTAGATTGGCTCATGAAAAATTGAAATGTGGTCTCGTCCATTTGGACCAGTCTAATCATCGTTTTGTGCCCTTCCTTGTTTCCGTATTCTCTATTCACTTCAATGCTTGACTAGGCGATTTGTATTGCGCAGCGCAGCTAGGTTAGGTGCACCGATACCGAACATTGCAGTCCGCAGCTCCAGCTCCACCTGAGCCAGCGCTTGATCCAGCGCCTCCTCGGATTCCACTGCAGGACCGAGCAGATTCCGTCCGAAGCCGGCCAAATCTGCTCCAAGTGCGAGTGCTTTGGCCGCATCCACGCCGTGTCTAAGCCCGCCGCTGCCGATGAGCGCACCGTGCTTCGATGCCGCCCGAACCTCCACAATGCATTCGGCGGTGGGTATTCCCCAATCGGCGAATGCCTCAGCGGCGGCCCGCCGGACCGGGTCACTGCTGCGGAACTTTTCTACCTGACTCCATGAAGTTCCGCCAGCCCCTGCCACATCGACAAAAGCAACGCCGGCATCATACAGCCGGGAAGCCGTTTCCCCGTCAATACCCCAGCCGACCTCTTTCACCCCGACAGGGACCTCCAGTGCCCGGGAGACTTGCTCAATCCGCGACAGCAAGGAGGCAAATCCTGTGTTACCCTCAGGCTGAAAGACCTCTTGAATCCCGTTCAAATGAAGTACCAGCCAATCCGCACCGGCAATATCTACAGCACGCCGGCATTCATCTACGCCAAAGCCATAGGACAGCTGTACCGCTCCAATGTTGGCAATGACAGGAATTCCCGGGGCTTGATCACGGACCCTGAAGGTAGAGGCGAGCTCGGAGCGTTCCACAGCTGCCCGGATGGAGCCAACCCCAAGTGCCCAGCCCCTGCGCTCGGCTGCCGCAGCCAGCCTGGCGTTAATAGCGCCGGTAGCGCTGCTGCCGCCGGTCATGGAGCTGATCAGCAACGGGGTCCGCATTTCCCGCTCCAGAAAGACCGTCCGCAGGGAGATATCATCGAAATTCAGCTCAGGAAGCGCATTATGGCGGAAGCGGTAATGCTCGAAGCCAGTTGAAATCCCACTGCCGCCAACTTCCTCGTTCAAGCAAAGCCTCACGTGTTCAATCTTGCGTTCTCCCGTTGTGGATGAAGGCAGCAGAGACTGATGCCCGGCAGGTTGTGCAGCTGGCGGGGTGGTGCCGGATTTCTTTTGTACATTATATAGTGATTCATCCTGCGGCATCTGATTCATACTGTCATCCCCCGGTTCTAGCGATCTATAATCTGCAGAGAGATACTGTCCCCCATGAGATTTTCCATGTACTGGGCGCCTGCCAGCAAGCTTCATTATAGCATATCCCTATTCTACATCCATGCTCGCCTGCTGAATCATTAGCGTAGCACCTTAATCTAAGTATGATCGGCAATGTATTCGCCAACCAGCCTTCCGGATAATGAGACCACTGGAGTTCCTCCGCCAGGATGCGTTGTGCCGCCTACATACCACAGCCCTTGGATATCCTGGGAGCGGTTCCCCGGACGAAAAAACGTCTGGCGGACGGAATTCGAGGAAATTCCATAGATGGCTCCACGGTGCGCCAGCGTGTCGTCTGCGATATTTTGCGGGGTATAGCGCCTCAGGACTTCAGCCTGAGCAATCCCATCGATGCCATGATCAGCAAGCACTTCAAGCACACGTTCGCCGTAGGATTCGGTATCGCGGCTCCAGTCTGTCGCAGTGCTCAAATATGGCGCATTCGCCAAAATAAACAAATTGCTCCCTCCCTCAGGCGCCATATCCTGTTCGGAATATCCCGAATGACAGATGTAGACTGTGGGCTCCTGCGGGGGCCTCTTGCGAATAAAGATATCCTTGAATTCAGGCTCATACTGTTCCGGAAAAAATACGGTATGATGCAGCAGGCCTGTATATTTGCGCCTGACCCCTGCAAGGGTAACCAGGCCCGATAAAGAAGGCTCATAGGCGGATATTCTGCGGTCGCTCATTCGCGGCCGGTTCTCCCGGGGAAGCAGCATCCGGTTAATGCTCAGCACATCACCTCCGGCGATAACCGTATGGGCCTGATAGAAGCCTTTTGACGTCTCCACCCCTTCGACCCGGCCGTTCACCACAGAAATCTGTGTTACCTCCGTTCCGGTAATCACCCGCACGCCCAGCCCTTGTGCCAAAGAGACGAGGCCTTCGACCAGCTTATAGGTCCCTCCGCGGACCCCAAAGACCCCTCCCTGACTCTCGACATGTCCAAGCATGGCAAAGATTGCGGGAGACTTGTACGGGGATGAACCCACATAAGTCGCATAACGACCCATCATCGCAAGGGTATGGGGATGCCGGAAATAGCGTTGCAGCAAGGATTGAAGACTAAGAAAAGGCCTCACCCGCAGCAGATCGCGCACCAGAGCCGGAGATATTTTATCTTTCCAGGAGAGCAGCAGCCTGTTCAGGAACTGCTTCTCGCTGAGTCTGTACAGAAGTGCAGCTTCAGCCATGAACGCTGGATAACGCGCAGCGTCCCCGGGACTAAAGGTTGCAAGCTGTGCCTGCATATATTCACTATCCCGGGAGAAGTCCACAACCGTACCATCTGCGAACACATTGCGTGTACGCGGTTCGAGTTCATATAGCTGCACATAATCTTCCATCCTGGCACCCGCCAGTTCGTACAGTGAACGGAACACATGAGGCATTGTAATGGTGCTGGGCCCACGATCAAAGGTATAACCCGCTTCCTCAATACGCTGCAGCTTCCCCCCCGGATGGGCCTGACGTTCCAGTACCGTCACATCCCAGCCTTTGGCAGCCAGGGTGACTGCGGACGACAACCCGCCGAAGCCGGCCCCAATAATCACTGCCTTCTGTTTCATCGGTACCGCCTTCCTTTCCACTCGTAGCCTTGTGAGGAGCGGCTGCCCCTCCAGGAGCTCAGCGCAATCGCAGCCAGACTCAAGATACTGGCCGGCATCCAGAGACAGAGCCAGATGGGCTGTCTGCCTGAAGCATCACTGGTCCTCTTAATTGCAGCACCTGCCAAATAGGACAGAAGAGACCAGAACGCCGCTGTTTCAAGACCGTTAAGTATGCTGTAGACAGCCATTCCTACTGGTACTACATACAGCAGCATATACAAAGCAAGCATGAGCAGCAGGAGTAAGGGATTACGGCCAAGACCGGCATAAATATTCTTACGGTAGCCCTTCCAGACTTCAGCCGCCTGATGATACATCCGCATGTCAGCCACAGCTGTAATATCTACCAGAGCCACTGGCTCCCGTACCTGCTTCACCGCCCGGGCCAAGGCCATATCATCCACAAGCTCCCTGCGGATGGCCTCATGCCCTCCGCAGCGGAGGTAGCTGCCACGGTGGATCAGCATGAAGCCTCCGTGCGCCGCTACGAAGCGTGGATCGTTCGATCCCCGGACGAGAGGAACCGGCAAATGCGAGATAATCGTAAAGCCCATAAGGGGTACAACCAGACGCTCCAGCCAAGTGCCGGTAACCTGCCGGGGAAACCCGGTAATCAGACCCGCACCCTGAATTTGGACAGCAGACACAGCGGCTCTAAGCGCACCCGGCTGCAGTCGCACGTCCGCATCCAGAAACAGGAGCCATTCCCCTGACGCAGCTTCGCTCAGCTGTGCACAAGCATGGGTTTTGCCTACCCAGCCCTCAGGCAGCTCACGGCCTGCGAGTACCCGGACCTGCCCCCGTCCGGCTGCAGCGGCAAGCTTCCCTGTTCCATCGGTGGAACGGTCGTCCAGCACCAGAATCTCAAGCTCCACTCCGGCATCCTCACAGGACAGTACGGACGCAAGGCAGGCTGAAATATTAACCGCTTCGTCACGGGCGGGAATCAGGATAGACAGCCGTTTGAGAGGCTGATCGGACACTGACACAGAAGGAGCAGAAGGCTTCTTCCGCTGCCGGTCTCCAAGTATGGGAAGCTGCGCTGCATTCCATAGCGCAAAGATTAACTGCAGCAGCAAAATCGTAAAAAGAAATTGCAGAAAAAATATCATCGGCTAACCCTGCCGCGCATAGCATCCAGCCATTCGTTGGTCGATCTTCCCTGCTTCATCAGCGGACGGAACTGCTTGGGCATATGCCCCTTATGTTCAAAAATAAGCTGTCTGTGAGTATCTAGCTGTGTCTGGAGAATCGTTGCCAGCATGCCGGAGATGCGGCTTCGGTCCATATCCGCCCAAGGATGCTTAAGCGGTGCGCCGGCAAGAAGTGTCGCATCCGGCTTGGAATGCCGGAACAAGCCATGAAAGAGAGTGACGGGAACCACGGCAGCCTGCGGGCACATGCGCAAGATCAGTGCTGCCCCTTCCTTTAGGGTAAGCGGAGCACTGCTGAGCGGTAGAATCTCTCCCTCTGGATACATCCACACATTCCCCCCTGCATGAAGCAGACTCGCTGTATATCGTAATGAAGCTCTGAGATCGCCTGTATGGTCACGGTTAATCGAGTAAGCCCCCAGCTTGCGGAAAAAAGCGTACTTGCGGAGCTGCTCCTCTTCCATCATGAAATAGTGGGAGCTGCCTTTCAGCTGTCCTACGGCATGATAGGCCAGCAGGCCATCCCACCAGGAGCTGTGATTCATAATATAGAGAATAGGTCGGCCTGCGGCAGCTTCGGGCTGAAGATCACCGGAGATGCCCAGGAAATGAAAATGCCGACGGAGCAGATAGAGCGAATTATAGCGGTAGAATAATTGATTAAAGCTTTTGGATTTGGCGGCTTTCAGCATAGCGTAGCCCCCCTTCCGACAACGCGGCTCCCACTCCGGCAATCACTGCACATAGCGGCAGCCCTTCACGCAGGCTGATCAATCCGAACAGGATCAGAATCGCCTGATAGAGCCGCGTCCCCCGCAGTGCAGCTGAACGGGATACATGAAGTTTCGGAAGACATAGGGACAGCAGGGCAGAGACGATAAGCCATCCGGCAAAATTGCTCCATGGCACATGATAAAAGTCTCCGCTGCCCCCCCATTGCCAGAAATTACGCGCATGCGCGACTGGATCAAGCACCAAATCCAGCAATACCGTCCAAAAGCCGACCTGAACCGCTCTTACAGCCAGCAGCCGAAATCCCTTTTGCCCAAAATCATGACTAATCAAAGCAGCATTGCAGATCACAGCGATCCAGGCAAATCCAAGCGTGACAGGTACACCGTAGATCAGCGGTCCAAGCACATTGGTATATTCGTATTCACCGAACAAGCGCCCGGAGTGGACACCTATCCACTCCACGGTCATTCCACCCGTCCAGATCAGGCCGGCAGAGAGCCATATAGAATGCGCCTTCGGTTCATTCAGAAAAATGACTGACCGGTCGGACAGAAATAATGAGGTTTGTCCCTTTGCCAATAGATCAGCAGCATATAGAGCATACAGGATCAGAAAGATTCCACTGGAAAATTGTAGACTGTCAGGGATACTGAATAGGATGAGCAGCAGGGCACCAACGGCATACCACACCCAAAATACATATTTGATCATTAGTACGCCGCCGCTCTGCCCTTGTCGGCATACCGCGCAGCTGTGCGGTGGAACATTTGAAGCTTCGCCTCATCGCTGACATAGGCTCTGCGGCGGAAGACATCGTAGTCTGCGGCTTTAACATCATCCAGAATTGCTGCATAGAAGGCAGCCGCTAGTTCTACAGCCAACCCGCTTTCGGGCGGGTAGGTATCTACGTTTGCCAAGCCTTTTTCAAACCAGGCCAGTGCCTCTCTTCTTAGCTCATGAATCACAGCCACGAACTGTTCATTCACCTCTCCGCGTTCCAGTTCCTGCTGCCGGTAACCATTCCTTCTCATAATATCAAGCGGTACATAACGCCTCCCGCGTCTTAAATCCTCGCCGACATCCCGGATAATATTGACAAGCTGCATCCCGATGCCAAGAGAAATTCCTGCGGCCTGTGCTTCTTCATTATGGTCATCCCGCAGGACCGGCAGCAGCATTTCCCCCACTGTGCCTGCTACCAGATAGCAGTAGGTTTCAAGCTGCTCCAGTGTCTCGTAATGAGTGAATGTAAGGTCCCTGGTTTGGCCTTCCATTTGTAGCAGAAACGGCTCCCGTTCCAGTTGCGGAAAGGTATCGAACAGCCAGCGCAAAGCCGGCCAGATAAAATGTCCCTCCGCCTGCTCCAGGTTTTTGAAATAAGCGCGGAGCTCATGAATGGTATAAAGGGAGTCATCCGGTTCGTCTACACTGTCATCGATCATCCGGCAGAAAGCATAAATGACATGCACAGCCTCCCGGCGCGGACTGGGCAAGCCGTCAAAGGCCTTGTGAAACGAAGAGGAGCCCTTCTTCATGAGTTCCTCACATTGCTGCATAATTCTTTTATCCATGACCGCTCATCTCCTTCAAAAGTTCATTCACTGCCAGTCTGGCTCCCTGCATTACAATCGGTACCCCGCCACCCGGATGAACCGAGGCACCGGCGGCGTATAAGCCCCGTATCGAGTAGGGCTTCGCCTGCGGCCGGAACACACCGGATTGGCTCAGCACCGGAGCGATGCCAAAGCTTCCGCCGCCGAACATCCCTTCTTGCTCTGCTTGCGCCGGTGTGCGCAGCCTGCGCCAGACGATGCTGGCAGACAGCCCCGGAAATCCTCTCTTCTCTGCATCCGCCAGCACCTTGTCAGCCAGCGGTCCGGCAATGCTATTCCAATCCAGCTCAGGCAGTGCCGGAACCGGAACCAGGAAATAAAGCACACTCTCTCCCGGAGGTGCTGCACTATCATCCAGCGCCACCGGATTGAATACATAATAGGAGGGGTGGTCTGAAATCCTTCCTTTATCGAACAATTCCCGAAGATTGTCATTCAGGCTGTCCGGCAGGAAAAACTGGTGGACCATGGCATCCGGCCAGCGTGTATTCACTCCGGCATAAATCAGCAGACAGCCCGAGGAGGGCTTGAATGCACCGCGGCGGATGGGCTTTGATGTTACCGCAGCAGCCTCTCCAGGAGGATCGGTGCGCCGTCCGGCCTGTTTGAACATCTGCTGCGGGAGCAGCTTTTCCAGATGCGGAAAATCACCGTTGTATAGTACTGCGTCATACTTGATGCTCTGTCCATGAACCCTGACTCCCCGGCAACGTCCGCCGCTTACTTCCAGCGCTTCTACCTCAGTACTCGTATGAATCACCACGCCCCGGCGTTCAAGCTCAAGAGCCATAATCTGCGGAAGCCGTCCATACCCGCCCTTCAGCATCCAGATCCCGAAGGCATGCTCGGCATACGGAAGCATCGTGTATATGCCCGGAGTACGGAAAGGTGCACCACCGATGTAAAGGCTTTGCAGTGAAAAGGCATCCTTAAGCTCTTCACTTTGGAAATACTGCCCGACTGCCGATCTCAGGCTTTTATAGGCGCGAAGCCGGCCCATCAACGACAGATTCCGAGGGCTGAAGAAATCTCTTCGCCGTGCAAACCCCTGCTCCAGAAAGGAGGCCTTGCCCTCAGGATATAGTACTGACATTTCCTTCATAAAACGGGTGAACCCCTTGCCTTCCCCAGGATATTGCCTGTCAATCTCTGCAGCCTGCGCTTCGGTTCCGTCAACCTTGGTCAGGGTGCGCCCGCTCTGGAAGTGGATCTGGTAGAGCGGATCACAGCGCAGCAGCTCCAGGCTTCCTTCCGGCAGACCTGCTTCTTTCATAATGCCGAGCAGCATCTCCGGCAGAAGAACAATCGTCGGGCCCCGGTCAATCCGGTAAGACCCGTTCTCTTCAAAGGCCACCCGCCCGCCCACCTGCGGGCCGCGCTCGTACACTACAACCTCTTGGCCCTGCTGGCTGAGCAGCAGTGCCGCGGTAAGCCCGCCGATCCCGCCGCCGACGACGGCAATCCGGCTCATAGCGGAACCCCCGTTCCGGCAGCGGCCGGAACAAAGGCGCTGCCGCGGGCGGCACGGTCGTGCTCCCGCAGCAGCCGGGCACTGATCTTAGCCGACTCAAAAATCGTCGGCAAGCCGCTGCCCGGATGCGTACCGCCGCCGACCAGCCAGATGCCGCCCACCTCCTGGAAGGTGTTGTGCGGGCGCAGGTACATCATCTGGCCCAGATTATGGGCCATGTTAAAGGTCGCACCATTATATACATCCAGCTTATCCTGCCAGTCCTGCGGGGAGAAGAACAGCCGCTCCTCTACCCGGCCTGACAAACCGGCAAGCTGTGGGATATGTTGAAGCTGCTCCATCATTTGGGCTTCTACGGCTGCACCTTCCTTCGACCAGTCCACCCCGGCCGTCAGATTGGGAACGGGCATCAGTACATACAGTGAGGATTTACCGGCCGGTGCCAGGGTAGGATCAATCACCGACGGGTTGTGAACGTAGATGGAAGCATCCTTGGATAACCGGCCCAGCTTCGTAATCTCCTCCACATTGCGCCGGTAGTCCTGCGCGAAATGAACGGAGTGATGAGCCAGATCCACGTCCCCGTCCACTCCAAGGTACAGCATTGCTGTGGAGCAGGAATAGCGCTTGCGGGCGATTTTGGCGGGTGCATATCTTTTGAGGACACCGGGTTCGAACAGTTTAGTCATGGCGGAGCCAAAATCAGCCCCGATCACCACATAATCCGCTTCCACCCTGTCTCCGCTCTCCAGTTGAAGTCCTGCAGCATGGCCGTTCTTCACGATAATCTGCTTCACACCGGTGGAGGTATGGACACGCCCGCCGTGTTCCTGAACGATGTCTGCCATGGCCTGAAGCACACGGTTAATGCCGCCAATCGGATGATAGAGGCCATAACGGTGCTCCATATACGAGAGAATGGTGAACGTGCCAGGACATTCCCAGGGCGACATGCCAAGATATTTAGCCTGAAAAGTGAAGGCATACCGCAGCCGTTCATCATCAAAATAACGGGACAGCCGGTTATAGACATTGTCCGCGGCGTTCAGCTTGGGCAATGCCCGAAGCACATCCTTTTTGACATAATCACTGAGGGATTGAAATGGCCGTTGCAGCAGGGGGATTACCCTTTCAAGCTTCTCCCCTTCTTCGGACATAAAGCGGCGGTAACCCTCCCCATTCCCCGGAAACAAACGTTCAATCTGCTCTGCCGTATGCTCCTGATTCGTCGAAGGCGTAAAAACGGTATCTCCGAAATGCAGCGAATACAGCGGATCCAGTTCTTTTAAATCTATATAGGAGTGCAACGAACGCCCTGCGGAAGCAAACAGTTCCTCCAGCAAATGCGGCATCATCAAAAAAGTAGCACCACGGTCAAAACGGTACTCCCCGAGCCTCAGCTCTCCCGATCTGCCTCCAACATCATCCTGCTTCTCATACAGATCCACCTCATATCCTTCAGCGGCAAGCAGCATGGCGGCAGCCAGTCCTCCCGGACCTGCTCCGATCACCGCTACCTTGGCCGTTCGTTTTGCTCCGGTCATCTTCTTTTTCCTCCTCAAACAAACCTTATACAATAACTATACATATCTGATACAAATATCATACATACTTTAGACGGGGTTGTAAACACTACATATTTGCTTACCGTTCAAGTGTTGCAGAAGATTGTGGGCAAAGGCGGTGCCAACGCAAAAAAACCCTCCGAATCTCTGCAGATTCGAAAGGGCTCCCTATACCTGTTTTAACTTTTAGTGTCTGATCTCCAGCTTCATAAAAACTTCCTGAAACCACGTCTGCCAGTGCTCCGGTGATTCATTCATGACATACCGCGCCTCAGAGAATGGCGGAGCAGCCTCCTCATATCCCTTGCCACCCACCAGAAACTGAAGATCCGGAAATGACCCCTTCAGCCGTCTCATCAGATCCTCTGCGGCTGCTACCCGCTCTTGGCCGGTTACCGACAGACAGATCAGCCCGACCCGGCTTTGCTTGTTCAACATTTCCATAATGCCTTCCTCAGGCGTATTAGCCCCCAAGTAGATCACCTCTACTCCATTCTTACGCAGAAACAGCGCGAACAGCAGTAGTCCGATCTGATGATGTTCCCCGGACGGGCAAAATGCCAGCACCTTCGGATAATGGGCCTGTACAGGAAAGACATGAAAAAACTGATAAAAGCGGTTGGATATCATCTGTGTCATATAATGCTCCTGGGCCACAGTCGCCAGCCCCGCCTCCCAAGCATCGCCAACCCTGACCAGAATGGGTACCAGCACCTGATGAAACATCGCTTCATATCCATAGAGTGAAAAACCAAAATCAATCAGCGCGTTCGCCCGTTCCCCCTGAAATTCAAGCATTGCTGTGTAGATTTGATTTTTCATCTTTTCAAAAGCGTCACCCGGCATCCCCCCGGCCATAGCCGTATGCTCTTCCAGTTGCTTCTCTTTGCTTGCTCTAAGCAGCCGGACCGCGTGTGAGATATTGATTCCCTGCTTCTCGGTCTGCTCTTTCAGCCACCGCAGGTCTTCTATATTCTCCTGGCTGTACAGCCTGTAGCCGGATTCCGTCCGTTCGGGGATCACCGCTTTATATCTGCTCTCCCAGGCTCTCAGCGTAACGGAAGGAATATCCAGCATTTCGACGACCTGTTTGATCGAATACACGTTGCACCCCGCTCTCTTCCCTGACCCTCTAAATATTTGAATGCTCAAACCTTATACAAATTGTTTACACTCATTATACATACGCTACCCGTTTATGTCATCAGGCATTACATCTGCTTCAATTTACCTCTTCGGGTGTTAAATAGTTGAATACTATGCTGGAGCATACTTACTACACAAGCTTACTCCGCAGCACACCAGGAGGAACCTATGAATTCAGACAACAACACCACTCCGTCCACACCACCGGATTCCACCAATGCCAATGGCCGGGACTTTTCTCCACATCACCACAAACATTCGCCCCGCCGCCGTCGCCGACCATGGATTCTATGGACGCTTGGACTTCTTATCCTCTGGCTGGCAGGAGTGATGATATACCAGACCCACAAACCTCTTCCTGCGGGGATTTCGTATGAGAGCCCCGTCTACACAGTAGACCAGGTGTCATTCTGGCATGACCTTACCTATCCGGACAGCAGCGGGAACAGTCAGCACGAGGAACAGATCTTACCCCGCATCCTGCAGATCATAGATGAATCCAGGGAGTTTCTGGTCATCGATCTGTTCCTGTTCAATAACTATACCCATAAGGATCAGAATTTCCCTGCGGTGAGCCAGGAGCTGGCCGACAAGCTCATCGCACAACAATCAGCCCACCCGGATATGGAGATCGTCTTCATTACGGATGAGGTCAACACCAATTACGGCTCTGCCGCGAATCCATTGCTGGAGAAATTGAAAGCTGCCGGAATCAAGGTCATCCTTACTGATGTTGATCCGCTGCGTGATTCGACCCCCGCCTATTCGGCTGTATGGCGCACCTTCTTTCAATGGTTCGGCCAATCCGGTAAAGGCTGGATTCCTAACCTGATGGCAAACGAAGGCCCTGACATCACCGCCCGCTCCTATCTGAAACTGTTGAATGTAAAAGCCAATCACCGCAAGGTGGTGGTCAGCGAGAAGACTGCATTGATCTCTTCGGGTAATGTGCATGATGCCAGCGCCTATCATTCCAACATTGCCTTGGAAGTGCAAGGGCCTATCATCTCCGATATTCTGCATAGCGAGCAGGCGGCAGCCGACCTGTCTAACGCAGGGCCAATTCTCAGCAAAATGCCCGTATTCCCCGAGAAGAGTGCAGCCCGTTCCGGCGGTCCGCTGGAGATACGTTACTTGACCGAGGGCAAGATCTATAAATATGCACTCGAAGGCATCCGTTCTGCCGGCAAGGGCGATACACTCTGGATGGGCATGTTCTATCTGGCGGATGACCGGATTCTGGACGAACTGGTAAAGGCCTCCGCACGCGGAGCAGATATAAGGCTCCTGATGGACCCGAACCAGAATGCCTTCGGACGCGATAAAATCGGCATACCCAACCGGCCGGTCGCCCTGGATCTGAACAAGCGCACTAACGGGAAGATTGCTATCCGCTGGTACAACACAGGTACCGAACAATACCATACCAAGCTGATGTTCATAGCCAAAGCAAGCGGCCAGTCGGTAGTTCTGGGCGGCTCCACCAATTTCACCGCCCGCAACCTGGATGACTTCAATCTAGAGAATAATCTGTGGGTAGGCATGACGAAGGACCAGCCGCTGTATGCCGAAATGGAAAGCTACTTTAACCGGCTGTGGAGCAACGAGGACGCACAGTACAGCCTGCCGCTTGAAGAGTACCAAAGCGATGTGACCTGGCTCAAATACATCCTGTTCCGTATGCAGAAAAACCTGGGCTTCACTACTTTTTAAGTCCAGCAGCAGCATAATCCTCGCTGAGCATACAAAAGACCGCCGGACAGCTGCAAGCGCAGCCTAGTCCGGCGGTCTTTTTAGTTAATATATTGGATAGGCGGATTGCTCTGCCCTATGTGGTAGACTGCTTAAGTCCGGTCTACAGCAGTGGAGACATGAGTCTTGCTGCTGATTCCAGCAGCCGTTCCAAGAGCCGCTTGTTCATGAAAGTCTCATGCACAATCTGACGGGTGGACAGCAGGTCGCGTTCGAAATCCGCCACGATACGGGAGACGCTTTCCGTCTGCAGCAGCAGTGCATTGACCTCGAAGTTGAGATGGAAACTGCGCATGTCCATGTTGGCTGTTCCAATCGTGGCAATTTGACCATCCGTGATCAGCAGCTTGGAATGGATGAAGCCCTTCTCATATTCGTAAATCTTCACACCCGATTCCAGCAGCGCCGGAAAGTAGGAATGGGAGGCCAGGAAGGGAATCCACTTGTCCGGTTTGGCCGGGAACAGCAGCCGCACATCAAGCCCGGACATTGCAGCTACCCGTAGTGCCGTTAAGATATCCTCATCCGGGATAAAGTACGGGCTGGCAATCCATACTGATTTTTCCGCCGAAGTAATCATGGAAAAGAATATATTCTTGAGGGCACGCCGCTCATTGTCCGGACCGCTGGCAATAATCTGCACCGCTCCGTCCCCGGTCGTGAACCGCAACTGCGGAGAGAGGTAGTCCTGCTCCAGGATTTTTTCGCCTGTTGTATGCATCCAGTCCTGCAGAAAAATAATCTGCATCGTCCGCACCGCTTCGCCCCTGATCAGCATATGGGTATCGCGCCAGAAGCCATAGGTCTTACTTCGGCTAAGGTATTCATCCCCCACATTCAACCCGCCCATAAAGCCGACATCTCCGTCAATCACCACGATTTTACGGTGGTTCCGGTAGTTGACCCTGCTGGAAAAAAAGGACGTGGAATTACCGTAAGACGCAACCTGAACTCCGGCATCGCTTAATTCCTTAAGGAAGGCACGGGACAGCTGAATACTCCCCACCGCGTCATACATAAATCTGACGGTTACGCCGGCACGGGCTTTTTCAATCAGAATCTGCTGAATCCGCGTCCCGATATGGTCGGCCCGGAAAATATAATATTCCATATGAATGTGATGCTGTGCCTGACGGAGCTCCAGCAGCAATGTTCCGAAAGTCTCCTCGCCATTGGTCAGAATGCGCGTTTCGGAGTTGAATGAAACCGGTGTCCGCGCGAGCCTCTGTGACAATCCCAGCAGCTTCTGGCGTGACGAATCAAAGATCGACCAATCCTGATGCATACGCAGGGCGTCATTCTCAATCCGTTCGTAGGCCATCAAGTCCCGTTGGGCCTTTTTATCATATTTGCGCCGCTTGAACACATTCTGTCCGAAGAGAAAATACAAGATGAGTCCCACTACCGGAATCAAGGCCAGCAGCAGAATCCATGACATAGTTGTGGAGGGATTACGGTTCTCCATAAAGATACCGAGCGCGATGGAGATGACGGTCAACGTGGAGAATACGCTGACAATTGTACCGGCGGTATTACCCAGTACACCGAAGCCGAAGTAATAAAATGCCAATAAAGCTGCAATAATGACAAAAGCCTGCAATCCTCTTCTCATAGATAACCTACCTTCTCTGTCTGCCTTTCATCACTAAAATGACACATTTATATATTACATGAAGAACTCATTTCTTCCTACAGGTATTGGCTGCAAAATAGGAATTACAACAATAATGTAACCACTTGTGCGGCTCCTGCGTAGCTACATTTGTATTAGCATCACATATATACTATAATCGTTTTGACCTGGTAGTCAATTTCAGAACTCATTGGTCAGAGAGGAGCTAACATCCTTGTCAGCCGATAAAAATGCTATAAAAAAAGAACAAATTATTAAAACAGCCATGCAGCTATTCGCTGTAAAAGGTTCTTCCTCCACCTCGATGCAGGAGATTGCAGAGTTATGCGGGATATCCAAGGGCAGTCTCTACCTGGTGTTCAAATCTAAGGAAGAGCTGGAACGCAGCATTTATATATATTGCTTCCGTATGATCCACGACCCTCTGCAGCAGGAAGAGGACAGCGCAAGTCCCCCTCGCGAGAAGCTGCGCAACCAGATTGAAATTCTGCTTCTTCATGTGTATGAGCTGAGGGAATTTTTTCAGCGGCAATTTCAGGAACTGGCCGGAAAAGGCATACCGGGTGCGCCTGAATGGCTGCGCAAGATTAACGGTCCCCTGCTGAACTGGTCCCGGAGCAAGCTGGAGATTATGTACGGTAAAGAAATCATTCCTTATACAGGGGAGTTATTCTTACTGGGCCATGGGATTCTCCATTCCTATATCTGGGTTCTTTTCAACCATGAGTCCGCCGTTTCCATTCCGAGACTTGCCGATCATCTGGTGGATCTCTTGGATATTGTGGTCGCCGGTCTGCTCGCTGGACATCATGTTCCCTTGATCGCTCCCGTAGTTCTGGACAGCTGGATAGAGTATCAAGACGGCATCAGCCCTCACCGAAATCCGCTGCAGCTGATCAAAGAAATGAAGGAGCTTCTGAATTCGGCCCAAGACATGGATCCGCAGAGCGTAGATGAAGCTATGGAATCGATAGCCATTCTGGAAGGTGAGATTCTCATGCCCCACCCCCGCAAAGCCATTCTCCAGGGAATGATGGGCAACCTGCAGAGCTGTCCCGCTGTTCAACAGCAATTGGAAGATCTGAGAAAGCAGATTTTGCTTCAATCCCAGAACATATGCAATTTTCACTGACCAAATGGGTTATGACAGCAGCAGAGAGAGAGCAACGGATAGGAGTAACTGATACACATTAATACTGAGGTCTTCCCTACGGAAGGTCCGAGAGGAGCAGAAACGTAACTTATGAAAAGCTTAATTAATTTCTCGCTCAGAAACAAATTCGCCATTTGGCTTCTGACGATCATCATTGTATTCGCAGGTCTGTACAGCGGTCTGACCATGAAGCAGGAGACTCTGCCTAATATCAGTATTCCTTATCTCAGTATTACAACGATTTACCCGGGGGCTGCACCGGAAGGTGTGGTGAACGATGTCAGCAAACCGCTGGAGCAGAAGCTCCGCAATGTGGACGGTGTGAAGACACTGACTTCGAACTCGCTCGAGAATGCCTCCAGTATCACCATTGAATTTGATTACGGAACAAATCTGGATAACGCCACAGCGGCTGTGCGGGAGGCGCTGAATGAAGTCACCCTGCCGGAAAATGTGCAAAAACCGCAGATCTCCCGCTTCAGCCTGAGCTCCCTGCCGGTCATTTCACTCAGCTTGTCCGACAACAGCTCTGAGGATCTGGAAGGACTGACCCGTATCGCCGAGAACGACATCCGTCCGGCTCTGGAAGATATCGAAGGCGTAGCCTCCGTGCAGATTGCCGGACAATATGTGAAGGAAGTTACGCTCAAGTTCAACCAGGACAAGCTGAAGCAATACGGACTAACTGAAGATACGATCAAAGGGGTTGTCCAAGGCTCTTCCCTGCGTGTGCCGCTTGGTCTCTTCACCATGGAAGATTCGCAAAAGGCAGTGGTAGTGGACGGGAATGTCACGACCGTTGATGATCTGAAAAATCTGAGTATTCCTGTTGTACCGTCTGGTGCAGCTTCGACTGGTGCAGGCGCAGCTCCAAGTGCTGGTGGAACCGTCCCTTCGGCTGGTGCCGCAGCAGGTACCGGTGCAGCTCCCGGAGCAGTTATGACTGGTCTGCCTACTGTCAAGCTGGGAGAACTGGCTTCTATTGAAGTTGTTGGCAAATCAGAGTCCATCTCCCGCACGAACGGCAAGGAATCCATCGGGATTCAGATTGTCAAAGCCAATGATGCCAATACGGTAGATGTAGTCAACGGCGTCAAGGATAAGACAGAAGAATTGAAGAAGCAGTTCAAGTCGATGAATCTCACCGTGCTGCTGGATCAAGGGAAGCCGATTGAGGATTCCGTAAATACGATGCTGTCCAAGGCAGCCTTTGGCGCCCTGTTCGCCGTGCTGATTATCCTGCTGTTCCTGCGGAATATCCGCTCGACGATTATTTCTATTATCTCTATTCCATTGTCGCTGCTCATTGCGATCCTCTGCCTGCGCCAGATGGACATTACGCTGAATATGATGACGCTTGGAGCGATGACGGTCGCCATAGGACGTGTTGTCGATGACTCGATCGTCGTCATAGAGAATATCTTCCGGCGGCTAACCCTCTCCGGGGAGAAGCTCCGCGGCCGTGAGTTAATAAGCGCGGCGACACGCGAAATGTTCGTGCCGATCATGTCTTCCACCATCGTAACGATCGCTGTATTCCTTCCGCTTGCTTTTGTTAGCGGTATGGTGGGCGAGCTCTTCCTGCCGTTTGCCCTTACGATGGTATTCGCTCTGCTCGCTTCGCTGGTAGTTGCCATTACCCTGGTGCCCGCACTGGCACACACACTGTTCCGCAACGGCCTCAAGAAAGGCAAGAACAATCACGGCGCGAAGCCTGACAGAATGGCCGCCGGCTACACGAAGATTCTGAATTGGTCCCTCTCCCATAAGCTGATTACCTTCGGTGTTGCCGTTGTTCTCCTGGTAGGGAGCTTGTTCTTGATCAAACCTATCGGTGTTAGCTTCCTGCCTTCCCAGGAAGAGAAGAACGTTACCCTCACCTTCTCTCCAAAGGCAGGACAGACGCTGGAAGACGTCAAAGAGCAAGGACTCAAAGCCGAGAAATATATATTGGCTCAAAAACATCTGGATAAAATGCAGTATTCCATCGGCGGCAGCAGCCCGTTTGGAATGGGCTCCGGGAATTCAGGTCTCTTCTATGTAACTTACGACAGTAATACTCCTGATTTCGATACGGTTAAAGAAAACCTGATTGAAGGTTTGACCAAAGAAGTTCCGAATGGTGTCTGGGGTGATTTGTCCGGGATGTCAGGCGGTGGCCTTGGAGGCAGTACGCTGACCGTGAACATTTTTGGCGACAGTCTGGATCAGCTTAAGCCGGTAGCCGACGAGATTGCCGGTATCGTGAAGGCCGACACTAACAACTTTAAAGACGGGGAGACCAGTCTCTCTGAAGCTTATGATCAATACACTATTGTCGCCGATCAGTCAAAACTTAGTTCGCTAGGCCTTACCGCCGGACAAATTGCTATGAAGCTCAGTCCTGCCGGTACCCGCCCTGTGCTGACAGAGGTAGCAATGGACGGCAAAAACTACAATGTCTACATTGAAACCGACAAAGATACGTATACTAGCATTAAGGAAATGGAAGAAGCTACACTGACTTCCCCGCTGGGTATTACAGTGCCGATTGGTGCGGTAGCCAAGATTGAGAACGGCACCTCGCCGGACTCTATTACCCGGGAAGACGGTAAAATGAAGGTGGATGTTACCGCCGAGATTATCGCGAATGATGTAAACAGCGCTTCTAACAGCGTCAAGGAAAAGATCGATGCCCTCGATCTGCCGGATGGCGTGACCGTCACCTTCGGCGGTGTAACCGAGCAGATTAATGATACGTTCGGACAGCTCGGTATTGCCATGGCAGCCGCTGTTGCAATTGTGTACTTCGTGCTGGTAGTTACATTTGGCGGCGGTCTGGCACCGTTCGCGATCCTGTTCTCCCTGCCATTCACGATTATCGGTGCACTGGTTGCCCTGCTGCTGGCGGGAGAAACGCTGAACGTCTCTGCACTTATGGGCGCACTGATGCTCATCGGGATCGTCGTCACCAATGCGATTGTCTTGATCGACCGTGTAATCCACAAGGAAAAAGAAGGATTGTCTACGCGTCAAGCCTTGCTTGAAGCTGGATCTACCCGCCTGCGTCCGATTCTAATGACCGCACTGGCTACGATTGGCGCACTGCTGCCACTCGTATCCGGCCTTGAGAACAGTGCAGGCATCATCTCCAAGGGCCTCGGTGTAACAGTTATCGGCGGTCTTGTCAGCTCCACCCTGCTGACACTGGTCGTTGTGCCGGTCGTGTATGAATTCCTGATGAAATTCCGCAGCAAAAAGGTATATGAATAAGGCTTAACAGATCAGTTACAATGCAAAGAGCACGGCGCCTTCCCTTAAGGAGAGGCGCCGTGCTCTTTATTTGCATGGATATGCTGCATTCCCTCAATAAAAAAAGACCGCCCTGACTCAGGGACGGTCTTATTCCTTGTCCGCAAACACCTTCTAAGCCATCGCCGACGCAGAGCTTTCGAGCGAAGTCTTCCAGGCCCGCAGCATTTGCAGATCCTGCGGCAGAAATTCCTCCAGCATATGGCTAAGGCCAAGATAGAGCGGACTATCTGTGGCTGCATTCAGGCGTTCACAGAACTGCGGTGTCCATCTCAGCAGATGTTCTTCGAGGAACTTCTCCTGGATCTCCAGCAGGTCCAGGGCACTATCAACCGAGAAGCTGTTGTACAGCATACGCTCATGCAGCACGGCCATGAATTCCAGCTCAATAGAGATATGATCATCAGCTTCGCCACCGCATTTCTTGAATACAATACCTGCAGAAGCATACACATCCGACAGCACGTTGCAGAATTCTTCCTCACGACCCAGCCCGGCTGCTTCGCGGGCCACAATTGTGCTGGACTCACGTTCATTCATTAGACGCATGTATTCACGGTTCTCCCGCTCGCAGATTTGCGGGAGCTCTGAAGGCTCCTGACTGCAAAGGTACCGTCTCAGTTCCCGTCCGCCCTCCGTCATCTCTGCTGCAACATTAATCCGGCGGTTGCGGATCCATTGGGCGACCAGAGAAAGACTAGGCTTTCGTCCATAAAAGTCCACTAAAAGTTGATATATTAATCCCCGGCTTTCCAGCCAACGAGTGAATGCCTCCGGTACGACAAGCGATGGAACAGTAGTTATAGTCATTTTGCAAATCCTCCCTATTGGTTTGCCGGGCGCTTATCGCCTATAGCATGCAAGGCGCGCGTTATCCGGTCTCCTGGCTGTGTTCTTCGCAAAAGTGAGTGGAATATGAACTAACAATACTTCCGCATGTAGATTATATCGGAATTGGGAAACGCTTTCCGTGAGCGTTTTATGACCATTACCTTAAATTGTCGCACTTCTGTCATAATTGGGCTTTGCCATTTAGGCTTCCTCACCTATTATTTAGGTTGACTGTTGAGTTCATCAACAATCCATTGTCACCCTCTTCCACTGTCCTATGCAGTATGTGCCACAGCCATGGCGCATTGACGGGGACGCCAACAAACTTTAAAATTTAAACTAAAATACAATGCTGAAGGGAGCACCCCATGGAACCGTTGACGGACCCTTTTGGACGATTGCATGATTATATGCGTATTTCGGTTACAGACCGCTGCAACCTGCGCTGTATTTATTGTATGCCTGCGGAAGGAATGCAATTCCAGCCCCAGGAAGAGATTATGAGTTATGAAGAAATTACCGCTGTGGTGGAGGCTCTTGCCCCGCTGGGGTTACGCAAAATCCGGCTTACCGGAGGCGAACCGCTGGTCCGCAAAGATTTGGAAAAGCTGGTCTCCATGATTGCCGCCATCCCGGGCATTGAAGATATATCTCTTACGACCAACGGCCTGATGCTTCCCGCCAAAGCCGCCCTGCTCAAGCAGGCGGGATTGTCACGAGTGAACATTAGCCTGGATTCACTGCAGCAGGACCGTTTCGCCATGATTACACGCGGCGGAGAGGTCGCCAAGGTTCTGAAAGGAATTGAGGCCGCCGAAGCGGCAGGACTCTCCCCGATTAAGCTCAATGTAGTGTTGATGAAAGGCATCAATGATGATGAGATCAAGGATTTCATCTCCCTGACCCTGAACAGCCCTCTCAATGTGCGGTTTATTGAATATATGCCCATCGGCAGCGCAAGCGATGCCTGGCGTCAGACCTATCTGCCGCTGGAAACAGTAATTGAAGCCTGCAATGAAGCAGGCTGGGCCACAGAAGAAGCGGACATGCCGTCAGGCAATGGCCCTTCTCAGAACCGGCGGGTCGTTGGAGCGCGCGGGACTTTTGGATTGATCCACCCGGTAAGCGAACATTTCTGCGACAATTGCAACCGACTTCGCCTTACAGCTGACGGACACATTAAAGCCTGCCTCTACTGGGCAGACGAGTACAATGTACGCCCTCTGACCGGCGACCCCGCAGCCGTACAGGCCTTATTCCGCAAGGCCCTGGGTAACAAGCCGCATAACCACGAAATGGCGCTCGCCTTGGAACGCAAAACCCAAAGCCACACCCCAACCGCAAGACGCATGTCACAAATCGGCGGGTAGCGGCCAGCAAACATCAAATAACCGGCAGTGTATTCCTTCTCAGGATGACACTGCCGGTTATTCAGTAACGCGATAACTCATCATACTACATATTTATCTCAAACCCCACCGATATGGTGCCTTTAATCACATTGCGTTCATGATCGACTTCTGCAGCAAAATCCACGCTGTGCATGGAAATGTCATGGCCCCCAAAGCGTCTGCGGGATAAATAATAGGTAGCCAGCTCACTGCGGAACCGTTCATGTTGATCATCAGTAACGTGCTTATCACGCTTAGTAAATATACCTGTGTACCTCCGGTAAGGAATATACGCTGAAAACCGCTTCAGGATGTGGTCCACATCCCAATGAAAGCGGTTTGCTGTCTCTACGATTTTATACAAAGCCGTAAAGATCTCATTCTCTCTTGTCGAAACGTAATCAACATACTCCTCTAATACCTCCTGCTGTCCTTCCATCACACGATTTAGATAAGTATTAGCTGTTCCCCACTCCTTGAACTGGGTTACAATCCTATTCACTTCTTCGCCTTCCTCCTGTATCCAGCTCCCATCTGTGTAAAGGGGGACAAGCTCCAGAGCAGCCTTGTAATCTCCCCGCTCCTCGTAGGTACAGGAACGCATAAGTTGAGCGTATAAAATGTAATAAAATAATGGTTTTTCTGATGCTTTTTTATGGCTATGCTTATTGTCCGATCGGCTGCGCAGCTTATATTGAATGGAAGCGAGCCGGTGCAATTCCTGTGATAATTCCTCTGCCTTCTCCCAATTATGCAGCGAATAATGCACATTCACCAATTGTTGAATGGCATCCAGCTGATAGGCCTCATCCAGCCGGGTCACATAGTTCTCAAATAAAGTGGCGACTATCAGGTTACGCTGAGGATCATCACCCAAAGCCATTTGGAAAAGACGATATTGACAAAGTGCCAGCCGCTCCGAGTGCTGGTATTTCTCGCTGACAGCCACATTCTCAAAGAGAATAACAGCCGGCTGATGTAATTCCTGCTGGAATAGTTCTTCCGCAAGATCAAACAGCAGAGGTGCATAGAGGAGATTATCCAGCAGACTGCGCGCCAACCGCTCAATACAATCCAGACGACCAAGCTGAGCGGAACGCAGAATAAAAGGCCGAATCCGACGCCACGTAGGTGCCGAATGGTACAGACATTCTTCCACATATTTAGTGAAAAAGTAATCCTCCGCTAATCCCAGTGACCGGGTAATGCGTTCCAGATGGCTCATGGCCATCGATTGCTGACCTTTCATGATTCGGCTGAGTGTTCCGGAATGGATCCCGCTGAGTAGAGCGAACCTGTTAATCGACAGGCCCTCCCGGGTTAAGTAGGCCCCTATCTCATCGCGGATTGTGACTGTATGCTCCAAGTCTATACCACCTTTATTTAGAACTATTATTCAACATATCTCCAGGACATCGCATCCCCTAATGACAAGGCCGGCAACTACAAGTAAAACAAATCGCTTAAGCGGGTGAACGGCTCTGTTTCATGTGAATAGAGCTATATTTGTTCAGCAGCTTGTCCAGTTCTACCGATTGCCGTAACACTTCAGGATGGCTAAAACCACCATACTGCATTTGCACCTGATGAAGCTTGCATCTTGCCCGCTCAATACGAATTCTAGTGAATACAGCATTATCCATATCAGTCGCGCCTCCATATGTAATATTTTAGGTAATTATGTAAAATTATTTATCTCCATCAATGTTGCATCGCCTTAATAATTTACCGCGGTGAAGAAGAGTGCTTTGACAAAAAAAACGTCCCCTGAACAGGAACGTCGTTGTTGAAGTATTTAGGTTTGTTCCTTATATTTTTTTATGAAAAAATAATCCTATTGCTACATGCATCATCGAATTTAATGGCATATATAATTCCATAAAATAGTATTTTGTTTTTATATATGTAATTCTATGTGTTAATATTCCATCGGTCAATAGGTCAGTTTAGTATAGAAAGTGAACAAAATAAAATATTTTAAAATTAAGGCAACTCAGTTGCCACTTTACAATGAAACAAGGATCCCCGCGTCAAAATGATCTCCACCATTGTACTTCCCCGTACACCGCAATGCCCCAAATCAACAGAGCTGAACCAGTATTCAGCAGCCGGATCCATGGCATGAGTCTGCATTCTGAATATTCATACGAAAAAATCACGAAAACGCCGCCCCCCAAAACAAGGGGGGCGGCGCTATGGTGCTGCATTTTGACTACTTCACTTTGATCAACACTGCCCGATCAGATTGATAATGCTGCAAGCAGCTTAGAGACAGCTGCGGCGGCTTCTGCACGGGTGGCTGTCTTGTCCGGGCGGAAGGTGTTATCTTCGAAGCCCCTCAGAAGGCCGGCATCCATTCCGGCCTTCACCGATGCCTGCGCCCATGCCGGGATTGCTGATTGATCGGCAGGAATCCGATTGTCTCCAGCAATCGGTACTTCTATGGGGCTGGTCTTCAAGGCATTAGAGAGCATCACGGCCATTTCGGCACGCGTGATCTTCTCCGAACCTCTGAATACGGATTCCCCTCCAGCTGCATAGCCTTTGAGGATCCCGGATTCTACTGCTGCCGCTACATCACCTGCAGCCCAGGCAGGAATATTGCTCTGGTCAGCGAATTCTGCCGCGCTGCCGGAAGGCTTCAGTCCCAGCGCTCTGGCGATAATCGAAGCGAATTGTGCTCTGGTGACCGGTTCATCCGGTCGGAAGCTCTGATCCCCGAAACCTTTCATAACGCCCATCCCGATCAGGCGGTCCGTGTATTCTGTTGCCCAGTGGCTGCTCAAATCTGCGAGTACCGGAGGCTGATAATTCATTACAGCATAGGTCGCGAAGCGTCTGGTATTTGCGGTGATCGTCCCATCCGGGCTTTGGGTACCCCCAACATAAATCCAGTTGCCGCTCTGCTCATTGTAGTAATATACAGCCGGTTTATGGCCGGATGTGATCTGCCCCTGATCATAAGCAAGAGACAATGCCACCGGCTTGCTGAGCTTGCCTTCACCGCTTGCAGCGAAAGCCACCGCTGGGCTCAAGGACTGGAGCTGCCCGCTAGCCGGCGCTTCCTTAGCTGCCAAAGCTTTTAGTGTAAGCGTGGCATTTGCAGATAATGCCCCTGCCGGAACAGAGAAGCTCGCCACACCTTGAAGTAAGCCTGTACCGCCCAGCTGTGCCGGCACCTCAACCTTTACTTCTACAATAGGAGGCTTCTCCACAGTTGTTGCAGGCGGAGTTGCAACCGGACGGATCGGCGTGCTTCCACTGCTTCCAATACCGTCGCCATTGCCATTACCGGTGCTGGAAGATGCTGTGACTACTACCGTCCGAACCACTTCAAGGGCCGCATTACCCGCCAGATCACTGGCATTATAACGAAGCGTATAGATGCCCGGAGTCTGAGTATCTACAGTTCCGGTTACTTTTACCAGCCCCGCAATGCCCAGCTTGTCAGTAATCTCCGTACCCGGATCAACGAAGCCGGCCCCTTGGGTAAGGGTCAGCCTGCTGCTGCCTTTCAGGGAAATCACGGGCGCAGTCCGGTCAATATTTACAGCAAGCGGCAGTGAAGCTGTATTCCCCAATGTATCCACCGCTTGCAGCTCCAGCTGGTGCTTGCCTTCTGCTGTAAGCTTGATCGGCTGGCTTTGCTCATACGGCTGGCCTTCTCCACCATCCAGATGAACCTTAAAGGATACCCTACTGCCTGGCACATACACATTGGCATATACACTTACGGTAACATTTTGATTCGTCCAGGCACCGCTAAGATAGGCATGTCCATCCCCCGTTTGCAGAGTACCGCTGAGCGCGAGCGGAGTCACACTGGCATCACCGCTAAGATGAACTTCGAAGGTCTTTACTTCTGCTGCACTCCCGCGACGGATCGTTGCGGTCAGGGTAAGCTTCGTGTCCTGCTGTGGCCGAAAAACAAGCTTCCCGTCATGGGTCATCAGCAGCGGACTAGAGCTCTCCCATGTGATACTTGTTCCCTGCTCCCCTGCCGTCGGCAGGTACAGATCGCTTGTCACAGCGCTTGTGTCTCCGAGCGTCAGCTTATCTTTTGCCAGCAGAACCGCTTCGGCATCCGTGTAATCTTGTGCCCGAATGACAAGATCGAACGTCTTGACTGTGCTCTCAGCACCACGGGTAACCGTCGCCGTCAGCAATACAGAAGCATCGGGCTGACCTGCCGCCGGACGGTTAATAAGGCCCTCTCCCTTTTCAACGCGCAGTACATTGAGATTGCGGCTCTCCCACTTCACCAGCGCGCCATGCTCTCCCTCAGCAGGAAGCTTCAAATCAGCAGTCACAGCCGATATATTTCCCAGATCCAGTGCCGCTGCGGTATCCTCCACTGCCTGCTTGTCACTATACGGCGCTACATTCACGAAGATCGGATTGGAATAGAACCACAGATCCTGATAATTGCGCTTGTTGATCTCGGCGAACCGGACTGCGTTGTCCACGGTAAGATTTTTCGCATCCAGCAGAGGTTCCCCGTTACTTGTCTCACCGGGAACATTGACGCCAAGGTTCGTGCCTCTCAAGCGGTAATACCGGTTCTTGTCCGCCGCGCCAAGCTTGTATGTAATGACGTTATAGCCCTCCGCATCCGTCGTCCAGTCCTTGCTTGTAAAGCGGGCCACAACCTTAGTACTGTCATTCGTCGCTTTGTTATACTCCGGTGTGCCAGGTACAGCCTTGCCGCTTACTTCACCAGAGATCAGATCCACATGATCCACCTGAACGGGATCGCCGTTGTTGTTTTTGCCGGGGCTTTTAAATCGGATCGTCAGCTCCAGGTTATCTCCCTCGGTTATTTCCAGTTCACCGCCGGTTTCTTCCTTCTTCCCGTCTGCAGCCAGTTCGAAATCCAGAGCGTTGATCAGATCTCCGAACACGGAGAAGGATTTGCCTGAACGCATGCCGTCAACCACGGCCTGGATATCAGTGCCGTCCACCCACGTATAGTTCCTGGAGTATTCTCCCGGCCAGTAGCCGCTGGAATATTTATTGTCACGGCTTGTTTTGAAATGGAAATCGGAGTTGGCAAAATTCCAGAATCTGCGTCCCTCGCCGAGAAGTGCATCCCAGAAGCCTCCAACCTTGGCAACCTTCACATCCGTACCCCCGTAGACGTCAACGGTCTCACCACGGTCCGGTGCCATCTGATTACCGAGCATTCCTTCCAGTCCGAAAACAACATGCGGGTCAATATTGTTGAAGTCACGCACATCGGCAATTTTGATCTCTGCGCTGCTGCCATTTTTCCGTGAAGGGTGGTTAATCAGGAGGTAGCTCTCGGGGTAGTGGTCACTCAGCCACTGAATCCCGGTCCGGGTATCCGCTTTGGTGGAATAAGCCCGGCTGTCTGCTGCACTCCACGCTGCCACATCCGCCGCGCTGAACAGCTTCGCATCACGGTTCGTAAATAAATATTCAAATTGGTTAATGGCCTTCAATGCCGCCTCTGAGCCGGGATTGTCCGTAACAAGGCCGACAGCCGCATGGTCGTACTGTGGCATATCCCATTCAAATCCGGAGAAAATGATCTTACCCGCGTATTTGCCCCCCGCCTGCAGCTGCTTAATAATCGGCGTCTGATAGGCTGCTATGCCTTGGGACATTGGAATCGAACCGCCAGGCAGGGCAATGCCCTCATCATCCCGGTCGGATACACGCAGGTGATCTGCCAGAAACATCCAGTCCAGTCCATTCTTATCAAAAGCATTGTCCAGCACATCCTTAAGAGATTCCTGGGCATCATTGGATTCATAGGTATGGGCATGGTATTCGCCTGACATCCATTTCCCTGTACTTGCGGTAACCGCAGATCCCTGCGGGGTTAAGGCTGCTGCAGACGAACCGTAGGCCGTTGGTATGGCCAAGCTTTGCCATAAAAGTGCCGCAGCTATGGATGTGGACAGACAAAAGCGGATATTCCTCTTCTTCAACATGTGTTCCTCCAATATTCTTAAAATTACGTGCAATCTGTATTAAGAATAGAGGGTGAATGTAAAGTGATGTCGAAATTTGTTGAACACTTTTGTAATCTCAAATCCCGTAAAGATTCACCGGCTCTCAGCACCTCCGGCCTTTTTCGAACTTTCGCTGCAGCATTTTATGCTATGATGTAAAAAAACAACAGGAAAAGGAAGATGAACCTTGGATTATGAAGTAATTGTCGTCGGCGGGGGGTCGGCGGGACTGATGGCAGCCGCTGCCGCGGCCGAACACGGCGCGCGGGTGCTGCTCCTCGAAAAAGGTGACAAACTCGGCCGCAAGCTCGGCATTTCGGGGGGCGGACGCTGCAACGTGACCAACAACAAGGAGTATGATGAGCTGATCAAATGGATTCCCGGCAACGGCCGGTTTCTGTATAGCGCGTTGTCACAGTTCGGCAGCCGCGAGATTATCGATTTATTCGAGGGACTCGGTATCCGGCTGAAAGAAGAAGATAACGGGAGAATGTTTCCGGTCAGCGACAAAGCGAAGACTGTGGTCGACACGCTGGTCCGGCGGGTGCGTTCACTCGGCGTGGAGATCCGCCTGAATACGCCGGTAACACGCATACTGTACGAAGATAACCTTTGGACGGCCGGTGTACAGCTGCCCATCGGCGATACGATCAGCGCACCCTGCGTTATCGTGGCCGTCGGAGGCAAATCCGTGCCCAAGACCGGCTCAACCGGGGACGGCTACGGATGGGCAGAACAGGCGGGGCATGTGGTGACGAAGCTTTATCCGACCGAAGTTCCGCTGACCTCCGGCGCGGCCTTTATACAGAGCAAGGAGCTGCAGGGGCTGTCGCTGCGCGAGATTGAGATGACGGTTTGGAGCAGCAAAGGCAAGAGGCTGGTAACGCATACCGGCGATATGCTGTTCACGCACTTCGGCCTGTCCGGCCCGGCGGCGCTGCGCTGCAGCCAGTACGTGGTCAAAGAACTCGATAAACAGGCCGGCGGCACGGTGCGGGTCACGATCGACCTGATGCCGGACCGCAGTGCGAGCGAGGTGTACCGGGATACAATGCATCTGACGGCAGCAGACCCGAAGAAGGCGATCAAGAACGTGCTCAAGAGCTTGCTGCCGGAAAAGCTGATCCCGTTGTTACTTGTCCGGGCCGGGCTCGATGAAATGCTGACGCACGACAATATTCCGAAGGCCGGATGGACCGAATTGTCGGAGCTGATCAAGGCGTTTCCGGTTCCGGTAAACGGCACGCTATCGATCGAAGAAGCGTTCGTGACGGGCGGCGGCGTCAGTCTAAAAGAGATCAATCCGCGGACGATGGAATCCCTGATGAAGAAGCGCCTATATTTCTGCGGCGAAATTCTGGACATCCACGGTTACACCGGAGGCTACAATATTACGGCGGCGTTCTCGACCGGCCATGCGGCGGGAACAAGTGCCGCGGAGCAGGCACTGGCGCTGCCGGAGTAGACGGCAGTCAGCCCCGGCAGGCGCGCGGCGCTTCGCTGATTACGTATCGACAACAGACCTGCGATCCGCTGATGATCGGAGACGCACCGGCTCTCCGACGCTGTGCGTGAACGGCAGATTACCTTTATGACTACATAGGCAAAACCACTACACAAGCCGTCCCCTCCCCGGGACGGCTTGTAATGGTTATGGTTCCATCGTGAAGATCCACGATTTTTTGAACCAGAGACAAACCTAGTCCGCTCCCGCCTCCGCTGGTGCTTCTGGCTTGATCCACCTTATAGAAACGCTCGAAGATGCGGGGCAGTTCCTCTTCGGCAATGCCGATGCCAGTGTCCCGAATCTCTACCTCTACCCGGCCCTCCAGTGCCTTCAGCCGGACAGTGATCAATCCGCCCTGCGGGGTGAATTTGATGCTGTTGTGCAGCAGGTTGGTCCATACCTGGCTCAGAAGATCTTTGACCGTTTCTACAGTGGCCTCCTCCAGCTCTGCCTCGACTTCGATGTCCTTACCCAGCCACTGCGGCTCACAGGCCAGAATCATCTCCTGCAGCTGCTTATCCAGCCGGTAGGCCTTGCGCTCGAACGGAAAGCTCTCCGCTTCGAGTACCGACAGCTTCAGCAGATTGTCACTGAGTCCGGAGAGGCGGCTGCCTTCGGCTTCAATAATGTCAAGATAATGCGCCTTGCTCTCTGCACTTAGTCCTTCATCCCTGAGAGCCCGGGCGAAGCCGCGGATGGAGGTGAGCGGGGACTGGATCTCATGAGAGACATTCGAGATGAAGTCCTGTCGCATCGTTTCCATCCGGTTCAGTTCGCTGGCCATTTCGTTGATGCCCTCGATAATGCTGCCAAACTGGCCATACTCCTTGCTGTTCAGCTCCACATGAAAATCCCCTTTAGCGATTTGTCGGATCGCCGCAAGAATCGGCATAAAAAAAGCCCTTTCCCGTCCCTTCGTGGCAAATGCCACCAATCCCACCAGACCGAACATAATAAGCATCTGCAGGCCCATGATCAGCAGCTGATAGGTGTATGCGGACAACTCCCAGCCGAATTGATGCAGAATCAGTCCCGCCCCGAAATAACCTCCATTCCAGGTGACAAACAGCAGCGACAATAATCCAAGGATCTTTAAAATAATCCTGCAAACTTCCCAAAACCTGCTCATTTGACTTCACTCTCCAGGCGGTAGCCCAGACCACGGACCGTACGGATGGCAAAACCATAATCCTCCTTGGGAAAACGGTCACGTAAGCGGCCCACATGCACATCCAGCGTACGCTCATTTCCATCAAAGTCATAACCCCAGATTTCCTCAATCAGCCGGTCACGCGTCAGTGTCTGCCCCGGATAACTGGCCAGCTTGAACAACAGCTCAAACTCCTTCAGCGGCAGTGTAAAGCTCCCCTGATCCGCGGTTACCTCGTACGTTTTGCGGTTCATGCGCAAAGCGCCGACATTGACGCTCTGCGCGGCAGAAATCTGATATCGTTTGAGCAGCGCCTTAACCCGCGCAATCAGTACCGGAGGCTCGAACGGCTTGACCAGATAATCGTCGGTCCCCAGTTCGAAGCCTTTGACGATCTGCGAGGTTTCCCCTTTGGCCGTCAGCATCAGGATTGGGAACTCATAGCTTCTCCTAAGCTGCCGGCACAGTTCCCAGCCATCCATATTCGGCATCATGACATCAATAACCGCCAGATCCACACTGTTATCCTCAAGGACCTGCAGCGCCTCCATTCCATCAGAAGCACCGTATACCTCTTCCATACCTTCAGCCCTCAAGAAGACTTCCACCAATTCGCGGATGTGCGGATCGTCGTCCACTACCAGAATTTTGGCCATATTCTGCTGAACCCTCCTCTTCTCCGCCGCCTGGAAGCTCCGGCGTATTCAGCTGCAGCTGCTGGTCGGCGAATTCCCGGTACAGCTCATGCCCTCTAAGCAGCTCCTCATGTGTTCCCCTGCCGGTAATCCGGCCCTTTTCCATAAAAATAATCTGATCTGCATTCACCACAGTGGCCAGCCGGTGGGCAATGACAATCGTCGTCCGCCCCTTCATCAGATTGGACAAAGCTTTCTGCACCACCGCCTCCGACTGGCTGTCGAGACTGGAGGTAGCTTCGTCGAGCATCAGAATCTTGGGATCGCGCAGCAGCGCCCGGGCAATAGCAATCCGCTGGCGCTGACCTCCGGACAGCTTCACCCCGCGTTCTCCAACATCCGTATCATAACCCTGCGGCAGCTCGCTGATGAAGCCGTCGGCATAGGCCATTGCTGCCGCACGGCGCAGCTCATCCGCGCCAACCTCCCGGTTCAGGCCGTAAGCAAGATTGTCTGCGATTGTGCCTGAGAGCAGCGGGCTTTCTTGAGACACATAGCCAATCAGTTTACGCCAGGAACGAAGGGAGAAGGTGGATACCGGCTTCGCTCCCAGCTTAATCACTCCGCTCTGCGGTTCATAGAACCGTTCCAACAGCGAGAAGAGAGTAGTTTTGCCACCACCGCTGGGTCCGACAATCGCCGTCACCTGTCCCGGCAGCATGGAGAAGCTCACTCCGCTGAGCACAGGTTCACCTGTTTGGTAGCCAAAGCTTAATTCATCGATCATGATAGGTTCTTCTGCACCCTTAGCTTCCTCTACCCCCTCATAAATCTCCTCATCAGCCTCCAGAGTCTCAATAATCCGTTCAGAGGCGCCTTTGGCTTTTTGAATCTGGGTGAAGAACTGGGTCAATTGGGTTAGCGGCATCACAATCTGAATCAAATACAGAATGAAGGCGACCAGTTCCCCTGCGGTCAGGACACCTGAAGACACCTGCATTCCGCCGTAACCGATAATCACTACCAGCAGCATCATGAATACGAAGGAGACGAGCGGGCTGATCATGGCACTGATTTTGCCCTCGCGGATCCCGAAGGACAGCAGGTTCATGATTCCGTTACGTCCCGCTTCATATTCTTTTTGTTCTGCTCCTGAGGATTTCACCAGCCGGATCTCTGACAACACACCGCTCAGTGTAGCGGTAAAGGAGGCTGTTTCATCCTGGGTTCCCTTGGATATTTTGTACATCTGCCGTCCCAGCGGAACCAGAATCAGCGCGGACAACGGGAGTACTGTGAACAACACCAGTGTCATTTGCCAGTTCAGATAGAGCAGTACGACGATCGAGCCGACAATGGAGATCACCCCGGTGAACAGACTCGCCAAATGCTCCGAAATCAGCGACTTAATGATCCCGGTGTCGTTCGTCATCCGGCTGACACTTTCTCCGGTACGGTTATCGTTATAGTAGGCTACCGGAAGCACAAGAAACTTGCGCCACAGCCGATCCCGCAAGCCTGCCACCGTCTTCTGTCCGGCATAGTTCAGCAAGTAGATCGACACGCCTCCGGCAATCGTCTGGGCAATAAAAGCTCCCGCAATACCGGCAATCTGCAGCTTACTGATAGAAGCCAGTGAGAACCCGTCGACCAGGTTCTTGGTGAACATGGGAATCACAAGACCCACCAGAGTCGATATCATACTAAGTGCAACAGCAAGAATAAGCATTCCGTAGGAAGGCTTAGTACCCTGTAAAAGCTTCAAAAAAGATTTCAAGGACGCTCCCTTTTTCTTGTCAGGCCGATTATTATTCATAGAAATTCCCCTTTCCAGCGGATCCATGTCCAGGGACATCTGTAGTTTCTTCCGCCTTAATCATCACATTATCTCAGCTGTGTAAACTGAAGTTAAACCGCTGATTACTGTGCAGAGGAATCATCTGCTGGAAGCAATGCCAGCTCGAGGGCCGCTGCATAGTCCTCCGGTGTGTTCATGTTATAGAGCGGGGACGGTCTGAACGTATAGTCTTCTTCTTGAATATAGAGAACCTTCAGGTTATCCAGACATTCCATGACTTTGAGCCTCTGCTGGCTCAGTGCTTCTTCAAGAACCGGCAGTGCCCGCTTATGGAAAAGTCCCAGCAGCGGCTGCGCACGCCCGGATACGGAGACTGGAACCACCGCGTCTATCTGTTCTGTTTGGATAGATTCCATCATAACCCGCATAAATTTCGCTGAGGCAAACGGCAGATCGCAGGCAGCCACCACATTCCATTCCGTAGACGAGCAGCTTAGTGCCGCATGAAGCCCAGCCAGCGGGCCGCAGCCCGGATACAAGTCCGTGACCTGGGGCAGCTGTAAAAAACGGTATTCCTCCCGTTCCTGCTCCCCGCAGGCAATGAGCGTGTTCCCGGCCACCTTGGACAGCTCCTCTGCGAGACGGGCAAGAATCGGCTTGCCTCCAAGCTCCAGCAGCGCCTTATCACGGCCCATCCGTCTGGAATATCCCCCCGACAGCAAAATCCCCGTGAACTGAGGCATCTTTTTCCCCTCCCGGCTTACATATTAATTGCTTTCAGAAGTCATCGTATCAAACTTTACCGCGGGAGAACAGGAGACTTGCAGACTTCAAATGATTTCTCAGGCAGTGTCTTATTCCCGGCGGTAAGGAAATGTCTTCAAATGTTGGTTTGTATCCCTTTTCAACAAATGTTACAGTGGTAGAAGCAGCGTGTTGCTGGCTGTTATAAATACGTGCAAGGCATTTGGCAGGAAGGGAGTGCCCAATTTTGCGGGAGAACCTTGATAAGAAACTTTCCTTCACTTCATTGAAGTGGTTCAACTTCTTCTTGTATGGAACAGTCGTCCTCTTTACCAGCTTCTTTCCACTGTACCTTCAGGAGGTGGGGATGAACAAGCTGGAGATCGGGAGCTTAATGTCTGTCGGGGCGCTTGTCTCCATTATTGCTAATCCCTTCTGGGGTATCTGGACAGACCGGTATCAGAATATCCGCCGGATTGTGCTGCTGATGCTGACAGGGACGCTGGTGTTATCCCAGGTTGTGTTTCAGGCAAATACATATGAAATGATCTATATCTCCATCCTGTTCTTTTATTTCTTCCAGGGTCCGCTGTTTGCTGAGAGCAACACGATGATTCTGAGCTATATTGACGGCACGAAGCACCGCTTCAGCTCTTTCCGGTTGTGGGGATCACTGGGGTGGGCGTTCACAGCCATTCTGGCCGGACCGGTGATCGATTGGGGGGGCGTATCCGTACTGTCCTATCTTTTCGCGGCGCTGCTCTGTGCAGCTATGATCTCTCTGATCGTCCTGCCGAGGCTCGATCATTCCATCGGCATTGCGCCGCTGCCATTTAAAGGGTTCGGCCAGATCTTTTATCATCCGTTTTTTCTGAGCTTCATCTTCTTCGGCATTCTGGTCTCGATTCCGAATACGATGAACAATACCTTCGTGTCTCTGTATATCACAGAGCTTGGAGGAAGCAAAACCATGATCGGGCTGGCCGTGTTCCTCTCCTCGATTCTGGAGGTGGCAGTTCTGCTGCTGTGCGACCGTTACCTCAAACGCAGCATTCCTGTACTGCTCGGCTGGCTCGCCCTGGTCAGCGCCCTGTTTGTCATTCGCTGGTGGCTGATGGCCGATGCGACTACACCGCTGCAAGTAGCTTTTATACAAATTCTGCATTGCGTTACGTTCGGCGGATTCTTCTATGTTGGCACCCGGCTGACCATGCTGCTGGTTCCGAAGCCTTACCGTTCCTCGGGACAAGCGCTGTATACCCTGACCTGGAGCGGCCTCTCTGGCATTATGGGTGGCATTCTCGGCGGCTGGATGTACCAGTATCTTGGTGCACAGAGCATGTATCAGACAGGCGTCTTTCTGACGCTGATCGGAACCCTGGGATTCGGTGCCATGTGGCTGCTTGTCAGCCGCGGCGGCTATCACCCGCACGGCAGGCATCCGGAAGAAGATCTGGAGGATATTTGAACCGGAGCTTTGATGCACGAGACTTAGGTCCATTAAAAACAGAAAAGCAGCGATCTTCCCGTCCGATGACTGGAAGATCGCTGCTTTATTTATTGGGGGACTGCCTCTGTCTATAATGACTTCGGGCAGCCCTCTTGCGGCATTTCAGGGGATTCAGCCTTATTTGGCCGGCTGGAACGAGCTTTTAAGGGATACGATTAGATTAAATACCAGATGATCCGGTGACGAATATTTGCTGTCCACATTGAAGTAACCATGACGGAAGAACTGGAACTTGTCCTGTGCAACGCTGTCCTTCAGCCCCGGCTCCACAAAACCATGGAGGATCTCCATAGATTTGGGGTTCAACTGATCCAGGAAGGTTGGTTCCGGTTTGTCTGCGGATGACTCCATACCTTCAACTTCAGCCTCCGTATCGGCCTCTTCAGCGGAAATCAGCGGCTCATACAGGCGGAATTCTGCCGGTACAGCCTGGCTGGCATCCACCCAGTGCAGCGTTCCCTTAACTTTCCGGCCGGTGAAGCCACTGCCACTCTTGGTTTCGGGGTCGTACGTACAATGCAGTTCGACAACTTCACCGTTCTCATCCTTAATGAAATCCGTGCATTTGATGAAATAGGCATTCTTTAGGCGTACTTCATTGCCGGGGAACAGACGGAAATACTTGTTCGGCGGGTTCTCCATGAAGTCATCACGCTCAATGTAGATCTCACGGGAGAATGGAATCTGGCGGGTGCCCATAGCTTCATTCTCCACATTGTTCTCAATTTCGAACCATTCTGTCTGGTCTTCCGGATAGTTGGTGATAACTACCTTCAGCGGCCGCAGCACCGACATGGTCCGGGGAACCGTCAGCTTGAGATCCTCACGGATGAAATGCTCCAGCATCTGAAGGTCCACCAGGCCCTGGCTCTTGGAAATCCCCGTCTCATGCACAAAACTCCGAATTGCTTCCGGCGTATATCCACGGCGGCGGAGCCCGGAGATCGTCGGCATGCGCGGATCGTCCCAGCCGTCAACATGGCCTTCATCCACCAGCAGCTTCAGCTTGCGCTTGCTCGTGACTGTCTGGGCGAGATTGAGGCGCCCGAATTCATATTGATGCGGAGAAGCGGGCATCTCACACTCGGCTACCACCCAATCATAGAACGGCCGCTGGTCCTCGAATTCCAGAGAGCAGAGGGAATGCGTCACATGCTCAATAGCATCCTCAAGCGGGTGCGCAAAGGTATACATCGGATAGATACACCATGTATCGCCCGTATTATGGTGATGAGTATGGGAAATCCGGTAGATGACCGGATCGCGCAGGTTGATGTTCGGTGAGGACATATCAATTTTGGCACGCAGTACCTTTTCGCCATCCTTGAATTCACCTGCCCGCATACGGCGGAACAGATCCAGGTTCTCCTGGGTGCTGCGCTCCCGGTACGGGCTGTTCACTCCCGGTTCGGTCAGCGTACCGCGATGCTCACGGATTTGATCGGCGGTAAGGTCGTCCACGTAAGCTTTGCCTTTTTGAATCAGCAGCTCCGCTCTTTCGTACATTTCCCCGAAGTAATCCGAAGCAAAACGCAGCTCTTCCCATTCATAGCCGAGCCACTTCACATCTTCCTGAATGGAGTTCACGTATTCCGTATCTTCTTTGAGAGGATTGGTATCATCGAATCTCAGATGGGTCTTGCCGCCGAATTCATCAGCCAGGGTGAAGTTAATCCAGATTGCTTTGGCATGCCCGATATGTAAATATCCGTTCGGCTCCGGCGGAAAGCGGGTGACCACTTCCTTCACTTTTCCCGAGCTCAGATCTTCGGTAATGACATTCTTGATGAAATTGGAGGGTGTTCCACGGTTCTCCACAGTTATCAACCTTTCATTCTGTAATATTACTACTTCCTTGTATGAACATGTTTCCTACTAATATACCCGTTAACCGGGGAATGTTCAATAAAAGTCAAGAAGAAACGGCTGGGGGGTCCAGCCGCAGAGAACCAGCGGTTCAGGGCACTTTGACTTATTTCCCGGCTATGGAGTAGCATGGGGATTATAGGTATATGTATCTTATCACTATGCGAGGAGGACTAATCCATGAAGCCAATTAAGCTGCCTAAAGAGCAGCGGGAGATCATTACAGAGAATATCCAGGCCTACTTTGAGGCGAAGCGCGGCGAGACCATCGGCCATCTGGCGGCGGACAGCCTGCTGGAATTCTTCCTTCAGGAGCTGGGACCGGCCATTTACAACGGGGCGCTGGGAGACTGCCGCACCCTGGTAGAACAGCGGATGCAATCGCTGGAGGATGACATTTACGCATTGGAATGGAAGAAACGCTAATCCTTGTGCCACAGAGGGGGCAGCTTCATGTTTAATTATGTCATTGATGAAGAGCTTATCCTGAAGTTGCTCTTGCCTGAGCATGCACGCCATATGTTTGCACAGGTAGAACGTTCGCGCACCCGGCTCAGACAATGGTTGCCTTGGGTAGACGGTGTGACAGAGCAGGCTCATTTGGAGACTTTTATCAAGAATTCCGTAAGACAGGGCAGCGAAAATGGCGGTTTCTCCGCCGGACTATGGGTCCGCGGTGAGCTGGCCGGGATCATCGGGTACCATGAGATTGACTGGCACAACCGTTCGGTCGGCATCGGCTACTGGCTCGGCGAAGGGTATGAAGGCAAAGGCTACATGACCAGCGCCTGCCGGGTCTTCGTGGATTACGCCCTGCTAGAAATGGATCTGAACCGCGTCGAAATCCGCTGCGCCACCGGCAACAGGTCAAGCCGGGCCATACCTGAGCGGCTGGGCTTTGTATTCGAGGGCGTCATCCGCCAGGCCGAAAAACTCCCGGGCGGCTATGTGAACCACGCTGTCTATGGCCTGCTGCGCAGTGAGTGGAAGCTGCTAGGATGAAAGATCTGAGCCATACAAATCCCCGGAGGACTTACTCCACCGGGGATTTAGCCTGACTATACACTTAATAGCCGCAATGAATCTGACCAGATGAAGTGTACAATATACACTTAGCATCATTCGTTACTTTTCCTCCGCATCCAGCCAGCCCTGGAACTTCGCCCGCGTCACAGCAGACAGGGTTTCCAGCCGGGCAAGCTCCGCCAGGCCAGTCTTGTCCTTGCGTCCATGCTCCATTAGATAGAGCACCTGCTTGATAGGAAAGCTACCCTCGCCAGTTTCTTTCTTGATGATTTTGTCGCCTGCGGCCACCGCACCCTCGCACAGTACGCGGAAATAGAAGCCGCTGTATCCGGTATGCAGCACATGGGCCGGCATATCGGCCGGTCCATGTTTTTGTGCCAGCTTATAGCACGGAAAACGCGGCTGGCTAACCTGCAGCAGAGCTGAACCTATCTCGTACACATCCCCGATGCAGACTTCGGTCTCCAGCAGGCCGCTGGCTGTGATATTTTCACCAAAGGCCGAATACTCCAGGTTCTTGCCAAGCCACCTCTCCCAATAGGTATAATGCTCAACGGGATACACGCACACTGCTTTGTCGGGGCCGCCGTGATTCACAAGATCCGCTTGTCCGTCTCCGTCGAACCCCTCAGAATGAAGCCGCACCCTGCCTGCTGCAGGCAGTTTATAAATCCCTGTTTCCAGCGGCTTGCCCCGGTAATCCACCGTCTTCGGCTTGCCTACATTAAGCGAGATGACTTCCATTCCTATTCCCTCCGATCAGTATGCAGCTCATAAAGACCTCATCCACATAACGTCCGCCGAGATAGAACTCTTCATGCAGCCGGCCTTCTTCCACAAACCCGCATTTGCGGTAGAATGCAAGCGCAGGCTCATTGCAAGACAGCACACGCAGACGCAATTTGCGGATTCCATTCTCCGCTGCGTGAATTTTGATCGCCTGTATCAGCTGGCTCCCAACACCCTGTCTCTGAAACCGGGGGTGAACGGCAATATTGACCTCACATACATGACGGTTGCTCTCCATGCCACTGGGGCAGCCAAAGCCGACATAACCGCACAATTCATCATCCTGCAGAGCTACCAGCTGCGAACCGGGAGGAGCATGCATCAGATAATCCTCGCGCGAGCGCCACATTAACGGTCCGGGTGTTGTGTCCTCGGTCCAGATCATATTATCAAGAACAATCAGCTCCCGGGCATCCTTGAATTCCGAGGGCCGGATCGTTAAAGCATCCCTGTTCAGTTGTTGCATCGCTTTACACTCCTTGCCTTACTCTAATCACCCGGAAATGGGCTACCCTATTCCTGTACGGATTCCCACTTGAGGAATTATGCTGTATTCCGTTCAAGTGTACGGGACATGCGGTTGATGTATGCATGGAATCCGAAGAACCCTACAGACAGAACAGCCATCCCGCAAGCCAGCCACCCCGTCGGTGCAAGCCCTCCGCTGTCAAACTGGACGCCCAGCAGATAAGGCCCGATCACTCTGCCGACCGCGCCAATTCCGCCACTGAGTCCCAGATAGAATGGGGCACTATGGCCGGAATGATCTGAAATGAACGAAGGCATCGCGGGAGAGATCAGCATCTCTCCAAGTGTGGCCAGCACCATCGCCAGCAGCAGGCCCGGGTAGCTTGGCATAAGCAGGATTACCGCATAGCCGGCCAGATAGAACACTGCGCTTGTTGTCATCTGTGCCGTAGAGGTTGCCGCGAACCAGCGTTTGATCAGGCTGACTAGCGGCTGGGCGGCAAAGATCAGAATTCCGTTCAGCGTCCACAGGAAGCCGTAGGTCTGCTTCGGCCAGCCTTCCGAGATAATGAACGGGGATACGCCGGCATTCCAGATCGAATTCCCGATCAGCAGAAACATTGAACCTATTGCCATGAACAGGTAAATCCGCGTGTGGCCCATGAGCCTCCAGCCGGATTGTTCTGTCTGTGATTGTCTTCTGAGATGCTGTTCATCAGGTGCTGCTGTTCCCACTCTGCGTAAATAAAAAAAGAAAAATACGGCAAACACCGCCGAGGTCACTCCGTTCAGCACGAAACTAAGCATATAGTTGCCCAGAAATCCGCTAAGTGACGTTCCGATGGCTACTCCTATATTATTGCAAACATAGATGATGTTAAACAGCTCCGAACGCTGCTCGGCAAAGCGGAATCCGACGAAGGCCTGGATTGCCGGCAGAGACAGGGAGTTGAACAATCCGAATAATCCCATCAAGATGATGAACAGATGCCAGTTGCTGCTTGCCGCAGGAATGGAGAATAAGGACAAGGCAGTCAGGGCAAGAGCCCCCACAATCAGGCGGTTAACGCCGACTTTATGATAGAGTGAGCCACCCAGAAGCTGGCCGGCAATCCCGCCGAGCGCCTGAACAAGCAGCACGATACCGGCATCCTTCATGCTTCGGCCCAGCTCATCAAATACATACATGGTCACAAGCGGCCACATGAGCGCGCTGCCGGTTGCGTTGATCAAGCTGGCAATAAGAAATACTTTAACTTCCTTAGGATAACCTTGCAAAAACTTCATATTTTGTCTTTCATCCCCTGTAAACCTCATGTCATTAATTCATCCAGTATCATCCCAAAACAGGGTCAAGAGCAAGCATATGAACTAACGCTTTATCGCGTCACCCCAGCAAAACAATTTTACTCAAATTAAACAGATTCCCCTGCGGACTGCACTTCTTCTCTTCGCTTCACTTCAACGGTTGCTGAGAAAAAAGTGGCCCCATTGCCCATATCGCTCAGCCGGTCCGGTGTCAGTACGTTAACCCTCTGTCTGCGCCCTTTACCTTCCCACCAAAGCCCCTGGCTGATTACAGTGCCCGGAAGCATTTTGTCCGTTACCATTGCCCACAGCTCAATACTGCCCCGGCCGTTATACACGGTCAGTTCGTCACCGTCGGCAATGCCTCTTGCCACTGCATCTGCAGGATGAATCTGCAGCGTAGGCCGCTTCTCCATGCGCTGGTGCTTCTCCACATTGGAGAAGGTGGAGTTCAGGAAATTATGGTTCGGCGGTGACACGAACATCAGAGGATACGCTGTCCCCGGCTGCGGCAGCCGTTGACCGTCATAGCCTTCCTTCAGCGGCATATATGTTGGCAACGGAGGGAGCCCGGCAAGCTCCATAGCTTTGGAATAGAGCTCGATTTTGCCGGATGGTGTAGGTAGATGTTCCAAATAATCCGTCTGTGGAGACATATCCAGCTTCACGAACCGTTCCGCCTGAAGCCGCTCCAGCGTGACTCCGTTCATATACGGGTTGCGCGGATGATCGAGCGCCTGACGGATCATATCATATTCAGAATCGCTAAATGCCGCTGCATCAAAGCCCATCGCCCGTCCAAGCAGCGAGAACACTTCCATATTGCTTTTGCATTCACCCGGTGCATCCAGCACAGGCTCCTGGAGCTGCATATAGTGATGCCAGTATGAACCGTACAGATCCACATTCTCAAGTGTGGAGGTTGCAGGCAATATGATATCGGCATAAAGAGCTGTGTCAGTCATAAACAGATCATGTACGACTGTGAACAAATCCTCGCGGGCAAATCCCTTGCGTACTCGCTCCGCATCGGGAGCCACTACCACAGGATTGCAGCAGTAGACGAACATGCCCATGACTGGTTGCTCTTTCATCTCCAGCGCTTCCCCGATCCGGTTCATATTGATCGTGCGTGTCCCGCGGTTCGGACGCAGATCGGGACGCGTCAGCGCACGGGCGTTCGTTGCGGTGTAGCCCCCGTTCGACTTGATCGCTCCGCCCCCGGTCTTCAGCCAAGCACCTGTAAGGGCCGGCAGACAAGCAATCGTACGCACATTCATACCGCCGTTATCATGGTGCTGCAGGCCATTGCCGATGTGGATATGTGATACCTTGGCTTCGCCGTACAGCCTGGCCAGCTTCTCGATATCTGCCTCCGCAATGCCAGTAATCTCTGCTACCCGCTCAGGCGGATAGGCAAGCACATGTTCTCGCAGCTCATGATGCCCGGTTGTATAGCGCTCCAAAAATGCTTCATCCGTCATCCCGTCCCTGAACAGGATATGCATCATCCCCAAGGCAAGGGCTGTATCCGTCCCGGGATACAGAGGCAGGAACCAGTCTGCCCACTGCGCCGTACGGTTGCGGTGCACATCGATTACAACCACCTTCGCCCCCCGCTTGCGCGCCTGTTCGGCATAGACGACCTGATGCATATTGGTACTTACAATATTGCCGCCCCAGACAATGATCAGATCCGCATGGACCGTATCCTCCGGACTCGTCCCGCCATTGAATCCCATCGTATATTTCCAGCCGGCCGTACCCGCTGCACTACAAATCCCCTGCTCCAGACGGCTTGCGCCCAGCGCATTAAAAAACCTCCGGTCCATCCCGTCCACGCTAAGCACCCCCATATTGCCATAAAAGCTGTACGGAAGAATGCTCTCCGGCCCATGAGAGGCCGACAATTCCTTGAAACGGCCGGCTATTTCGCCGATGGCCTCATCCCAGCTGATCGGTGTGAAAGAGCCGCTTCCTTTCGGCCCAGTACGACGCAGTGGCTGCAGCAGACGTTCGGGATGATGTACCCGCTCAGCCATATGCCGCACCTTGTTGCAGATCGCCCCTTTGGTCACCGGATGCTCGGGGTTGCCTTCCACTTTAATAATTTTGCCATTCTGCTTATGCACTAGCAGTCCGCATGTGTCAGGGCAATCCAGCGGACATACCGCCGGAAAGACCCCATCTCCGCTGTAACTCATGGGCGTAAGTCCTCCCTTATCGCTTGAATATGTATATTCTATAACCGCACTTCTTCCACGTAAAGAAAATAGGGAAAAACCAGCTGATTCGTTCCAATTGTGCCAGGGTAATAGAGCATATGAAACACTCCCTATGAATTCGCCGTGAGCCCGATTTCGTTCCCCCGAGTCGGAATTGCACGGCGAATTTTATATTGTCTGCATTTCAAAAAAAAAGCACTCCCTCATAGATTGCAGGGAGTGTCTGTATAACCGTCCCGGCCCATGGGGTCCGGGAGTATTTTATGCGTGCTTCTTCACACCGGCAGCAGAAATGCCTTCTACGGATTGAACAGCTGCTGGCGCCTTGCGCAAGTAAGCCATCCAGTAGGCCAAAGCGACGAAAATCGCACCACCTGTAAGGTTGCCTAACCAGACCGGGGCAAAATTGCCGAAATACTGGGACCAGGTGAAGTGACCTTCAAATATGGCAGCAGGAATAAGGAACATGTTAGCTACAACGTGCTGGAAGCCGATTGCCACAAACGCCATGGTCGGAAACCAGATCCCGAGGATTTTACCGCTGAAATTATCTGCTCCGTAAGAGAGCCATACCGCCAACGCAACGAGCCAGTTACAACCGATACCTGATACAAAAGCCTGCAAGAAAGTGGCGTCAATCTTGTGTCCTGCCATATCTACCAGTTTATCCAGATACACACCATCTGCAGTGAGGCCGACAATGTGACCAAAGAAATAAGCGACGAACAAGGCACCAGCGAAATTGCTGATCGTAATCAGCACCAGATTCTTGAACATTTCCCATAACGAAATTTTCTTCGCCATAAAGGCCAGCGGCACCGCCATCATATTACCGGTAAGCAGTTCCCCTCCGGCCAGCAGCACCAGGATTAGACCTACCGGAAACACGGAAGCCCCGATAAAAGTGGCGATAGAACCCCATTCCTTCGGTGCGCCTGCGATAACGCGAATATCCAGCAAAAATCCGAGCGCAATGAACGCTCCCCCCAAGAAGCCAAGAATAAGTACGGAACTGAGCGGATTATGTGCTTTCTTGATCCCGTTCTCTACCGTGACTTCGGCAATCCCCTGCGGTTTGTTATAAGCCATGATTCCTATCCCCTTCTAATTACTTAAAATTTGTTCCTTTATGCCATTGTAGCGTGTCAACAATCACATTTACGTGATGAATATCACTCTTGCAAAGACTAAGTGAAAGTTTTCACTGACATGTCAAATTTATAAGGACACCATTCAGATTCTCCTATGGAATCTTAAAAAACATATTTTTCTGTTCACCTTCGGGCAATCTTAATTATCGTTCCAATTGTACCGATATCTCAATTAAGGAGGTGATGCGCTGTTCTCAGAATAACTGAAAAAGACGCATACATAAGAATGAACAACTTGCGGCGTCTCATCTTGGCTCTGCTATGCCTGATCCTGCTCGGAGCTGTAGTATTTCCTCTACCCGCAAGAGCCGGGCACACTCCATTTGTGGATACAGAGCGAAGTTATGCTCATCAAGAAATTGATTACCTGTTCTATAGGGGGATCGTCGAGGGTTACGGAGATTCTATGTTCAGACCATTGAAACCCATTACCCTTGCTGAGATGAGCGCCTTGATGTCCAGGGGATTATCTCTTCCTGTTACTAACGGGGAGTACCCCTTAGCAGCGGAGAACGTACAGAAATGGGCACTCCCTTCCATACGTTCACTCTTATCCGCAGGTATCCTGAAGGACCAGACGATACGCGGAAGTAGTCTTATTACCCGCGAGAGCTTGGCGGTATGGTATGTACGGGCACTCGGACTATATGATCAGGTCCGGCAAACGGGTCATATGCCAACCTTTAAAGATGCATCTTCTATTTCGGAAGAGGCTCGGACAAGCGTCTGGGCGGCCCAAGAACTCCACCTATTCCAAGGTGATGAACAGCAACGGTTTAATCCGAAGGAATGGGTTGACCGCCAATGCGCCGCCAAAGTAACTGCACAGGTGTACCTTTTGCTTAAGGACAGACAGCAGATACAAAATCTGCTTAAGCCTGGAAATGCATTACCGGGAGATCCATCACTGCAATTGCCACAGGAAACCGTAATTCCCAAAGCTACAGTTTTGGAAAATAGAGACATTTCCGATCCGCAATATCCAGTTCATTCAGATGCGCCAACACCGGTTCCATCGGCTTCACCTGAATTGCCAACACCAGCTCCGTCTGCTACACCTGAACCGCCATCACCGGCTCCGTCTGCTTCACCTGAACTGCAAACACCGGCTCCACCAGCGTTTAAAACAGTAGATTCTATACATGTGACTACCGATTCCATTGAGGCTTCATTTAATGTATCGGTAGATAGTTGGAAGCTGGCTTATGTGACCGCGGATGTATATGGTACGGAGATCACACCGGATCTTTTGCCGCCAGACCTCAAAGTATCGATTACAGATGACTATTCCATTCTGGCACCTGACGGGACGATAGCAAGATTCTATAACATCCCGGGGCCGGGAACGGTCATCCACGGTCTGATCCGGCTCAGTTCCAACCTTGCTAATTTCAGCACTGCAAGCAACTTCGAGCTTAGGGTAAAACCGGCCGAGTACAACTCCACTTCATATTTCACGGTATCATTGCTGCTGGAAGATACGGGAGCCTCGGCTACAACCATAGCTGAGATGGAGACCATGCGGGATTCACTCGCAACCATTGACCCCAATCTGCGTGTAACCTGGGCAATGGACAGCCGGTTCGTATTCGATGAAACCCAGCGGCCCCAACTGCACAAAGTGCTTGAATATGTGGATCTTTATGGAGATGAGGTTGGGATCGCATCCGGTTATCCCAATAACATTTATTATCTGTCCCAATGGATTACAGAGATGAATTCGTGGCTGTACATGTACAGATATAATGCGCTTAATGCCCTGCATCAGGGTGGTACTAACGGAGATCCGTCAGTATGGCTGAGCATACCTGACAAGTATCGTCCCAAATCACTATCCACCTATGCCATCAATCCCGAGCAGGCAGCATGGCTAAAGGAAAACTTCCAGATTGATGCGTTCATGGGCTGGGCAGCCACACAGTATAACGTGGGACAAATGTCTGCAGACGGATCACCGTTGATGCCTTACTGGTCACACATCGATAATCCGATGGTGCCCGCACAGGATGTGGCTACAAACAGTGGCAGTATATTTATGAATTCACTTAGCATTGATCCTATCGGCTCCCGCTACACCTCAGGAGCATCTAGGTGGACACTGCATCCTGCAGATCCATTTGTAATGGAGATGACGGCAATACCCCAGTTGCATCTGGCCTCACAATATCTCAACAATCCTTTTCTTAACCTAAATACGGTCAATTACCTCTCACTGGTGATTGGAACGAATTGGGTGCTCAGAACACCCGGTCTGGATGTAACCTGGCAGGATTTCATCAGCAGATTCCCTAAAGACAATGGCGTAAAAATATTAGGCGTCCATGATCTGGCGGAAATCTACAAAACAAAAAGCGCCAACACGAATGATCAGTCTGAATTCACGCTGATGTTCCGGGGCTCAGGGTACACAACGGCCACTGGAGAGAATTCTCCAGCCGATCTGCAGTATTTATGGACAGAAACTGCAACAGAGCGTATCATTCTTGCCAAAAAAGACAGCGAACCTTCCTGGAGCATCATTGACTTCACGGACTACTCCAGGCTACCCGTCGCAAAACTACCGTATACGACCAATGGGATAGCAGATGATATCAGCTACATTACAGGGAGAAACTACAAATTGAATCCCTCGGCTCCGTTAACCCCACTTGAAATCGAACGGGTGCGAAGCCGGCTGGAAGCCCTGAAGTTCAAGGATGACATCAGCTACCAGTAGCCGTTAAGAGAGGCTAGACAACAAAACGCCCTGTTCAACCTTTTCCAGGTTGAACAGGGCGTTTTTCATTTTCTAAGCTTATACAGTCACTGTTTCTTTAACTGCCACATTCTTCGGCAACGCCTGAAGTCCGGCAGTATTCAAGAAATTCCAAGGTTTGTTGTAGTGCGGCTGGAAGAAGAAATCCATGAAGGCCAGCTGGTCAACGGTCATTTTATTCTGAATGCAGACCGATACGGTATTGATCGATTGCGTCAGATCCATCTTGGACATGATCTGTGCGCCGAGAATGCGGCGGGTCGAGCGGTCATAGACCACTTTTAGCTGCACCTGTTCGACAGTTGGCATGAACTCGGGACGATAGTTGTCAATCAGCAGTACACTCTCGGCATCCATACCTTCAGCTTTGGCTGCGTCTTCTGTCAGTCCGGTTCCGGCAATATTATCTTCATAAATCTTAATTCCCGAGGTTCCCTGTGTACCCATATAAGGGGTGGTCTGCGATACCAGGTTGCGGGCTACCAGCGTTCCCATGCGTACAGCATTGGTTGCGAGCGGAATATAAGCATGTTTGCCGGTTGGATTATAATGAATCGCGCAGCTGTCACCGGCGGCATAAATGTCCGGAAGGCTAGTCTGCATATAGTCATTAACGATAATCGCGCCATTCGGCAGCATATCCACTTTACCCTTTAGCAGCTCGGTATTCGGACGGAAGCCGATACACAGGATAACCAGGTCCGTCTCATGCTCGCCTTTGCTGGTGATTACCTTGGTCACTTTGCCATTCTCCCCAACGAACGAACTAACCTTCTCGCCAAGTGCCAGGGTAATTCCGTGTTCCTCCAGCGATTTTTGGATCGGAGTGGTGAATTCTTCATCCAGATATTTGCTCAGGATACGCTCTTCGCCGTCAATCAGCGTAACCTGCTTACCGTTCATTTGAAAAGCCTCCACCAGCTCGACTCCGATGTACCCGGCACCGACAACAGTGATTCTGTCTACCTGCTGCGCTCTTTCGATGATGGTGTTGGAATGATTGTAGTTCTTGGAGAGGAGAATACCGTCAAGCTCCATGCCTTCCAGCTTGGGAACAATCGGCCATGATCCGGTAGTCATGATCAGCTTGTCGTAGGTGTCATCGAATTCCTGGCCTGTCGCCAGATTACGGGCACGCAGCGTTTTGCGGTCGGTATCAATCTGAATGACTTCGTGACGCATGTTCGTCTTCACACCAAGCTCAGCCAGCTTTTCCGGTGACGAATAGAACAGGCCCTGCGGGTCTTTGATGACTCCCCCCACATAAAGCGCGATTCCGCATGACAAGAAAGAAATATTATCATTGCGTTCATACACGGTAATCTCGGCATCAGGGTAAAGCTGGGCGGTGTTTACGATTGCTGCGGTTCCGGCATGGGTACATCCTACGACTGCTACTTTCATGGTTTGTTCCTCCTCCAAATTGGGTCATTCATTTATTTTTTTGTTTGGATGTGATTTATTTCACTTTGTACACTGATTATATTGTGATTTTTCTCACATTACAAGTCCTTTTGTGATTTTTCTCACATTGTTCACATTTGATGCGGATAAATTCTGCGGTGCTTCTTCTGTACACCTGCATTAGTTTTCCCCCGAGCAGGCACATTATGTCTTCAGGGTAGCAGGAAGGACTAGGGAATCTCTTTGATACCGGAGGCCGGCAAGCTACGCAGCAAAGCCCCCGCACCTCTGCATAATCTGCAGTGATACGGGGGCTGAAGGTGAATCAGAATGAACCTGTTCTATACTAAACCGTTAATAACGCCATCTGTGGCTACCTGTATGCCTTCTGCCGCCGGTTTGGCCGGAAGTCCGGGCATAGTAACAATATTGCCGGTGATGACCACCGCAAAACCCGCTCCAAGCGACAGCGTAATATCGCGGACACCCATGGTGAAGCCTTGAGGTGCTCCCAGCAGTCTTGGCTGGTCCGAGAAAGAGTACGGATTCTTCGCCATACAAACCTGAAGCCGCTGAAGGCCGTGCTTCTCTATGAGGCTCAGGCTGCGTTTCGCCGCTGGTGAGAAGACCACTTCGGCACCACGGTAGATTTCAGTAACGATTGTATTGATTTTGGCCGGGATATCCAGATTGTCGTCATACAAAGGAGCAAATGTCGAGGCTTGACCTTCTCCCCGTTCCAGGAGCTTCTTAAGCTCCATGGCGAGTTCGATCCCTCCAGCACCGCCTTCTGCCCATACTTTTGAGATGGCTGCTGGTACACCCAGACGGCGGCAGGCCTCCAGCACATCGTTAATCTCTGAAGGGGCATCGCCCTCGAAGTGATTAAGTGCCACAAGGACTGGAACACCGAATTTACCCAAATTCTCAATATGCCGCTCCATGTTAGCAATACCGGAGAGCAACGCTGCCCGGTTCGTCATGTAGAGCTCGTCTTTATGGACACCGCCGTTGTATTTCAGTGATTTCACCGTAACTACCAACACAGCCGCAGCGGGCGTGAGTCCGGCTTGACGGCATTTGATGTCCATGAACTTCTCTGCACCCAGATCCGCACCGAACCCTGCTTCGGTCACGACCACATCTCCCAGCTTCAGTGCATAACGGGTACCGATTACACTGCTGCAGCCGTGTGCGATATTGGCAAAGGGGCCACCGTGCACGATAACCGGCGTGCCTTCCAGCGTCTGTACCAGATTGGGCTTCACGGCTTCCTTCAGCAGCGCAGCCATGGCTTCCACTGCCCCGATATCATTAGCCGTCACCGGCTGCCCCGACTGATCATATCCGACCAGCATGCGGCTGAGCCGGTTTTTGAGATCGGCAAGATTGTCACACAGACACAGCACGGCCATAATCTCTGAGGCTGTCGTAATCTGAAATCCGCTCTCCCGCACTGGACCATTGCCATCGCCGAGGCCGGTGACAATGCTGCGCAGGCTGCGGTCATTCATATCCATAACGCGTTTCCAGACTATACGCTGGGGATCAAGTCCCAGCACATTGCCTTGGAAAATATGATTGTCAATCATGGCCGACAGCAGATTATGCGCCGAGGTTACCGCATGTATATCGCCTGTGAAATGCAGGTTGATCTCATCCGCGGGAACAATCTGCGCTTTACCTCCACCCGTGGCTCCGCCTTTCATGCCCAGACATGGACCAAGCGAGGGTTCACGCAGTGCAGCTACAGTCTTGATTCCCGCCGCATTCATTGCCTGGGACAGCCCGATCGTCGTTAGCGTTTTCCCTTCGCCTGCCGGGGTCGGATTCATCGCGGTGACCAGCACCAGCTTTCCGTCCGGCTTATGCTTAAGCACTTCCCAAAGGGATGGCGACAGCTTGCTCTTATATTTGCCGTACAGCTCCAAATGTTCCTCATCAATCCCTGCTGCCGATGCCACCTCAGTAATTAACTTCATGCCGTTATAAGACCCTCCTGCCGTTATTATCCTGCACCATACTTCCCTTTATACAACTATCTATGATGTACCTATTCCTCTTCAAAGAATACAGTGTCTGTGAAAAGCGTCAAGGATAATTTTCATAAGCCGCAACTGCAAAATCCCCCTGAACACAGCAATTGCCGTCATTCAGGGGGTGAAAGAATCCGTAACTTAGAGCAAGGCTTCGATCTGTTCCTTCATGCTTTCGGGGGATTCCTTCGGCTCCACACGGGCTACCACATTGCCGCTGCGGTCCACGAGAAACTTAGTGAAGTTCCACTGGATGTCACTGCTCTCGCCATCTCCCGGCTGCTGGCCCTTCAAATACTGAAAGAGCAGACTGGCCTCCGGCCCGTTCACATCCACTTTGGCGAAAACAGGAAATGTGACGCCGTAATTCATCTGGCAGAACGCTTCCGCTTCTTCACTGGTTCCCGGCTCCTGCCCGGCAAATTGGTTACAGGGAAAACCTAATACCACTAACCCCCGGTCTCCATACTGCTCATAGAGCTTTTGCAAATCCCCGTATTGTGGTGTAAGTCCGCATTTGCTGGCCGTGTTGGCAATCAGCAGTACCTTACCTTCATAATCCTTGAAAGGGACTTCTGTACCCGATGGCTTCACTCCGGCAAAACTGTAAATGGACATTCTGCATCCTTCCCTTCATCCGTGGATTGATCAAACGGCTATGCACTGTACAGCCATCCTTCATCTTACCTTATGACCGGAGGAATACAAAATACAGATAGCGTGCCCGGACAAGACAATATTTCGCTACCCCTTACGTCTGGGACAATCCGCAGGCGCCGGCAATCAGCCGGAGAGACTTCAGTTTATCTTCATATCTGTGCATTGGCATGGCGAACATTATTTCCTCACAGCGGTATTCCTCCATAAGGGAAATAAACTTCTGCCGCATCTCCCCCGGCGATCCGAGGATCGTCCGCTTGCGGTTCTCCTCAATCCGAAAGCGGTCATACGGTGTATAGTTGTAGCTCAGTGCCGTTTCCACAGAAGGTATGCCTGTCGAGACATGGCCCTTTTCAAGCAGAACCACGGACAGGTCCATGCTGGCCGCCAGTCTATCTGCTTCTGCAGAAGTCTCAGCACAGACGGCAAACACCGATACTAGTGCCCGGGGAGCATGGGAAGCAGGAGACGGGTGAAAACAGGTCTGAAAAGTATGTACCGCCTCGCCGCCTCCGTCACTGTTAATGAACGCGGCATAGGCGAAACGGACGCCCATCTTCGCTGCAAGAGCTGCGCTGTCCCCGCTGGACCCGAGGAGCCAGAGCTCCGGCGCGGTACTGACCTCCGGACAGGCCTCCAGCCCGGCAAAGCGGTGTGTCTCATCCGCACCGCCGTACAGATAGCTCAGCAGATCCCTGATCTGCAATTCATAAAGCTCTGCGCCTCCTGTCCGGTTCTCCTGAAGCGCTCTTGCAGCAAGTGCTCCTCCTCCTGCGGCTCTGCCGAGTCCAAGATCGATTCGTCCCGGATATAGAGCTTCGAGCACACGGAAGTTCTCGGCAACCTTGTACGCGCTGTAATGGGGAAGCAGCACGGCTCCCGAACCAATACGGATATTTGAGGTGATTGCAGCCAGATGGGTCATCAGTATCTCGGGACTTGAACCGGCCAGACCGCGCGCGGCATGATGCTCGGACACCCAGAAGCGGTGATAGCCCAGCCGGTCAGCCTCCCGGGCAAGGCTTGCGGTCTGGGCGATAGCCTCGGCGGGGGTGCTGCCCTCAGAGACCGGGGATTGATCCAATATGCTTAATTTCATAGAATGTGCATCTCCAAGTCAGGGAATGGTTGACTTCCTCCATTATATCACCCCGTATCCCCGCCTTCTGCAGTATTTCCCGAACCCCCATCCGGCAAAAATCCGCCCCGCTAACGGGACGGAAATCTTCCATACTTATGAATTAAAGTTCCAATGCCACAGCACGGGCCCATCCTCTTACCGGGCCAGCTTCACCAGCATGTGTGCCAGCCGGTGGCGTTCTTCCTTGGTCCCCACCTTCCACAGCTCCTGCAGCAGCTTCTCCTCACTGTTACGGGGTTCTTCATGTTTGGCCAGGTAGTCTGCGATTTTTTCCGCTGCCACCGCCAACTGCTCTTCACCCAGACCGATTTTCTGTGCCAGATGAATGCGTTTTCCTAAATAGGCCTTGAATTCCTCAAAATTGTTCAAGATGACCTCTTTTTGTTCGGGATCAATCCGGTCCAAGGCGTCATTCACTTTGCCCATCGTTACCATTCCATCCTTGCTCACAACATGATTATGTTCAGACATTCAAAATCCCCCTTCCAGTGGAAATTTGATAGGTTTCCCACTACTTAACCAGGGTCCGGACAGATGAACCAAATAGACCTTGTGAGCTTCCCCCGCTGAAATAAGTACATAATCCCAGCCTAAACGCATCTCCAGACGGTCATTTCACACATGGTGATCCAGGCGCCTGGATGAGCAGATGCAAAAAAGCACTGCAACCCTTCCTCATTACGGAGGGCTGCAGTACTTAAAATGATCTTATTTGGACACCGGTACCGCGTCAAAGTATTCTTCCAGCGTAATGCCTCTCTCTGCAATGGATACTGCGATTTCCTTGCCTACGTAACGGACATGCCAAGGCTCGTACATGTATCCTGTAATCGCCTGTTTGCCTTTGGGATAACGGATGATGAAGCCGTACTCCGCCGCATGGTCCGCAAGCCAAATAGCTTCCTCTGTTCCGGCAAAACAGCTTTCGGCGGCGCATTTGCCGTCAGTGCCGGACAGATCGATGGCTAGCCCCGTCTGATGCTCACTGTGCCCAGGCACGGCACTGTAAGTGCGGGCCTTCTCTTCGCCATCCCTGGCTACATAATTGTTGAACAGCCGGGTCTGCGTAGCTTCGGAACGGTATCCGGAAACCCCGGCCAGGTGTACGCCATCTTCCTTCGCTCCAGCGAACATCTTCTCCAGCGCGGTAGCCGCGGTCTGGCGCAGCATCCGCTTCTCAATCTTTTCCGAGAAAATAAACGGCACGTCCGGATAGACCAGATCGGCCGGTTTATAGCCCTCCGGCAGCTTGTACTGCTTATTAATGATTGCCTCCAGACTCTCCGGCTCGGCAGCCGTAAGCTCCACTGCCGGATCGCCTGAGCCGGCGCTGCCGGTATCAGAAGGTTTGTCGGTCGCGGTCGTTGTTGCGGTTGCGGTCGCGGTTGCGGTCGCTGTTGCAGTTGCCGCTGGTGAAGGCTCTGCACTTGGCTGATTGCCGGATGGGTCCGGCTTGTCCGCAGGTGCTGTAGAAGGCTCCGTCCCTGAGTTCACACCGGACTCCGGTATGTCAGAGGCTGTAGCCGAAGGCTCGGGGGCTGTGCTTGGCTGCGCTTGAAGTTCCTCACCCGTGCCGGCAGAGGCCCCCTCTTCCTGTGAAGCCGATGGCGAAGGTGAGGTATATTTACCGATTCCCCAGCCTACAGCAATGATGATGATAAGCAAAATAACGATTTTGGCGGTCTTAGACATATGCCGTGTTTCCTCCCACAAAGTTTATGAATGTTTCACCCGGTGCCATACATAAGAAACTCAACTCTATTATAGACAAGCATTGTATCCAAAATGTTTCAAAATCTTAAACGGACCTGACCAGGCCGGCAGACAGCCGAAAAAAAATGTTACCACAGCACGCCAGCCGTAGCTGACCGTCCTATGGTAACAAGTCTCAAAGCTGAAATCCAGCACCTTTATCTGGACGAACCGCGACCGCCGCGCGAGCCGCCAGAACCGTTGCCACGGCCACCGCGCGCCGAAGCATTCCCGCCGCTGCTGCGTCCGCCCGAGCCAAAGCCGCCTTTGGCGCCTTTGCCGCCCTTGGAACCACCGCGTGAGCCGCCGCCTTTGGCTGGCGCTGCTGCACTCCAGCCGCCGGCATCATTGCTGCGAGCCACGTTCGCTCTATGCTTAGGGCTGGCCTGAGCGCCGCCCGGGTTATACCCGCTGCCCGAGCCTGCCCCTTTGGAGGCTCCATAGCTGAAGCCTCCGGCTTCCGCACCACGTGCAACGTTGGTGCTGTAGCCGCTGCTTGGGCCGCCACCCGTACCGGCGGCCCCTCTGCCGCCGCGCGTGCCGGCGGCTTTCCCTCCGGCTGCTGAATCTGCAGCCGGGTTACTGCGGGCGTCGAAGCTGCCGTAGCCGCCGCCCGGTCTTGGCTTCGCCGCGCTTTTGCCGGCGGATTCGCCGCCTTTTGGCGCAGCCGCGCCATAGGCGCTGCGCTTGCCGCCAGCCGCAGCGTCGCGGCTGCGCCTTTCGGCAGGCGCGCCCCAGCCGCCTGCTTCCTTGCTACGGCCGCCCGCTTCCTTGCCGCGGCTGCCTGCCTCCTTGCCGCGGCCGCGTCCGCCCGGCCGTGCACCGGCTTCAGCGCGCGGTGCTCCGCCGCTGCGTCCCTGGCCGCGCCCGCCGCGTCCGCCGCGGGTTGCTTCCGGTGCGGCGTTCTGGCGTCCGCCGCGAGGCGAGCCGCCGCCAGCCTGCACGGAGGTGAATTCGCCTACGCCGAATTCATCCTTCTCGTACCGGCGGCGGTCCAGCCGCTGGGAAATGCCGTGCTCGATCAGGTCGAGCCCGGCGCGTTCGCGCGGCGAAGAGAACGTGATCGCCAGTCCCTTGCCGCCTGCGCGGCCGGTCCGGCCGATCCGGTGAATGTAGCTGTCCGCATCCAGCGGCAGATCGAAATTGAAGACATGCGTGATGCCCTCTACGTCCAGACCTCGGGCAGCCACGTCCGTAGCCACCAAAAGCTGAAGCTTGGCTTCGCGGAACCGCTTCATAACGGCTTCACGTTTGCCCTGAGACAAATCGCCGTGCAGCTCGTCGCAATCATAGCCCGCCGCCTGCAATGCTTCATTCAGCTTCGAGACCCGGCGCTTCGTCCGGCAGAAAATAATCGCCAGGTAAGGACGGTCCCGCTCGATCAGCGCAATCAGCGCTTCTTCCTTGTTGCGGTCAGAGCATTCCACGACCTGCTGGCGGATGTTGTCCAGCGGAATAGGCGAACCGCTTTTAATAATGATATCCAGCGGTTCTTTCATGTAATTGCTGGCCAGCCGCTTGATCGGATCCGGCATTGTCGCAGAGAACAGCATCGTCTGGCGGCGGTAAGGCACAGCCGTTATGATCGTCTCCACATCCTCCAGAAAGCCCATATGCAGCATTTGGTCGGCTTCGTCCAGTACAAGCATTTTGACCCCGTTCAGATCGAGGGTTTCCCGGCGCATATGATCCAGCAATCTGCCCGGAGTCCCGATAATCAGATGTCTGCCGCCTTCCAGCTTGCGCAGCTGTTTCTCCACGTCCTGTCCGCCGTAAACCGCCAGAATTTTCACACCGGTATGGCGTGCCAGCTTGCGCGCTTCCTCTGTAATCTGCAGTGCCAGTTCGCGTGTCGGCGCCATAATGAGCGCCTGCGGATACGCCTGCTCCACACGGATCTTGTCCATAATCGGCAGCAGGAAGGCCAAAGTCTTCCCTGTTCCCGTCTTGGCTCTTGCAATAACGTCCAGCCCCTGCACCAGCGGCGGAATCGCTTCTTCCTGCACCGGTGTCGGCTTCACGATACCTTGACCCTGAAGCAGACCGTTCAATACTTCAGATACTCCCAATTCTTTAAAACCCGCCATAGTCTCCACCTCACAATTTTCTTTAATGTTGTTCAATTCATATCACTATAGTCATCCATTTTCTGGAGTAATGTTAGCATCTTGCGATTGCCGCCCGCGGCGTATAGCCACGTTTTCAAGCAGAAACGGCTTTGCCGTCCTGTAAGCGGACGGACCGTTTCGGCCGGAAATATAAGGATAATGTATAGCGTGTCTAAACATATAAATTCTTATATTTCAAACAAAAGCGGAAGAACCCCGTCACCGGAGCCCTTCCGTCTCACTAGCCGCCCTTTAGCCCTGCAGATATGCGGTCCAAGGTTCGGTTTCTGGGGCAGCAGCGATCCACCGGACGTTCAGACGGCATTCCATTTGCGTTCCATTACACTCTATACGGATAGCTTCTTATAGGAATAAGAAGTTAACTTATACATTGTACTTGATCCAGCAGGGTTTGTGTGCATCTGCTGAAGAATATTTATTCATTTTCAAGTTCATCTTATAGGGCCAGTCCCACACAGCTAGAATCTGCCTGACTTAAATATGGAATACAGCAGCCAAAGAATCATCAGTGCGGCTATTACGGACCCGATTTCGACAATGGGGAAATCCCAGAGCATAGAGGGCTCTCCGCGCAGCGAGGAAGCAACAATCAGACCCGCCATAATAATGCTGAAGGCAAGGAGCACAATGCTGAAGGACAAGCGGTTGCCCACCCGGCTCAGCTTCTGCTCAATTCCCTTCAGCTCGGGCAGCCCGATCTCCACTTTCAGCTTGCCCTTGCTGATCAGGGCAGATAATTGTCTGGCCTGGGCAGGCAGCTCCACCAGACTTTCCGCAAGATCAGCTACACCGCTGAGAATCTTGCGCTGAAGCCTGCTGCCGCTGAACCGCTGTCTAACCAGCCGTTTCCCGAAAGGCTCTGCCATCTGCACGATGCTGAAGGCTGGATCAAGGTTGCCGACGACACCCTCCAGCGTCAGCATCGTCTTGCCCAGCATCGCCAGGTCCGGCGGAATGACCAGCCGGTGCTTACGGGCAATGCCAAAGAGTTCGTTCAGCGCTTTGCCGATGCTTACCTGATTGAATGGAATATCATAATAGGCCTCACGCAGCCGATCCATGTCATCATGCAGCGCCATCCGGTCAGCCTCCTCGGGAATAACACCAAGCCGCAGAATGGCCCTAACCATAGAGTCCGTATTCTTCCGCATCAGAGCAATAACCAGAGCCGACAGGTTGTCCTTCATTTCTTCACTGAGTCGTCCTACCATGCCAAAATCAATCAGTGCCAGCTTCCCGTCTTCCATCCTCATGACATTCCCTGGATGGGGATCCGCATGAAAAAAGCCATGAATAAAGATCTGGTTCAGCATCATTTCGACAAGCTGCTGGGCAAGTGCCTTCAGCTTCACGCCTTTCAGCAGCAGCTTTTCACGGTGGTTCAGTGTGATGCCCTCAACATACTCCATAGTGAGTACACGGGTAGAACTATAATCCCAATAAATCGCCGGGATGTAGACCGGATCCTGGTCGGCGAGCTGACTTGCAATCCGTTCCGCATTGCGTCCTTCCTGACCATAATCCAGTTCGGCCAGCAAGGCCCGGGAGAATTCCTCGACCATCCGGGTAAGTCCATATTGCCTAGCCCAGTCCATTCTTCTCTCGGCCAGGGCACTGAGATCCTGAAGAATCTCCAGATCCCTTGTCATGGTCCTCATGACCCCGGGACGCTGTATCTTGACCGCTACACTCTGTCCTCCATGCAGGACAGCCCGGTGCACCTGACCGATGGAAGCTGCAGCGAGCGGGGCATTCTCAAAATAACTGAATATTTCATCAATGGACTGATCCAGCTCTTGCTCCAAAATATTACGCGCTGTTTCCGCCGAGAAGGGAGGGACACTGTCCTGAAGCTTCACCAGTTCCTGAATAATGGAATCGGGCAGCAGATCAGAGCGGGTGCTTGCCAATTGGCCCAGCTTCACAAAGGTTGGCCCCAAATCCTCCAGCACCCGGCGAATCCGCTCTCCGAGCGTCAGACTCTCGTGAACCTCCTGGGTAATCATCCGGCGCGGGAGAGATAGCAGATGGTAAAGGCCGAGCTCCTCCACCATATAGCCGAAGCCATGACGCATCAGCGCCATGGCAATAGACCGGTACCGTCCGGCATGTCTTATGCGTACCGCCATTTAATCCGTACGCGTTCCCGGCAATATCTCGCCAGGGGAAGAAGTGCCCTCCAGCTCGGCGACACGGCGTTCCAGGACTGCAATCCGTGCCTCCAGCCCGGCAACGTCACTCTGCACAGGGATCTTGAGGTCCTTCAGCACACGCTCAACCTGTTCATGAACCGCAGACTTGAACATTCCGCGCTCTTCCTCGCCCCGCTCTACGAGACGGTCGACCAGGGCCTTCGATTCGGACGGCGCAAGCTCGCCCCGCTTCACCAGCTCTTCAACTACCTTCTCTACCTTTTCCTTGCTGACAATGGTGAGGCCTACTCCTAAAGAGATTGCTTTCTTGAACAAATCACTCATGGCACTTTCCTCCCAAAGATTCCAGTTATGGATAAAGTATACCCTTTAGCGGGCCATTTCACAAAATTCAGGGCTGCTGAAGCCTGTTTGCAGGTTCATTAACGGGAATCCGCGCTGCCCAGGTGGCTGCCCGGAGGATCAGCTGGCGGATTGCAGGATGGGTGAAGGAAGGCTCATGATGCCCGGGCATCAGAAAAACCACCCGCCCAAGTCCAAAGCTATGGCACCAGGCCGCAGGCCGCATTTCACCTTCCGCTTCATATTCGAGCAATATAGTCTTATCTGTAAACGGATCGAAATCGAAGGTGTATGGCTCCTCATCGAGCTGGAAATCTTCAATACCCTCGGTAATATCATGCTCCAGCACTTTGAAGTTCAGCGGAGCATAAGGCGGATGCCCGGTAAATCTGCCGCCGATCAGCTGTGCCAGCTCATTGCGCTTGGCCAGTGAAATACCTGTATGCAGAACGATCAGTCCGCCGCCGCCGCTCACATAGCTCAGCAGACCGGCAGTCTGCTGTGGAGATACCGTCTCATTCCATAATTCATTATATGCGATGCATAGATCATAACCGGCCAGATGCTCGCTGAGCAGCAGCTTTTTATTCTCCGAACACTGAACAATCAGCAGATCATTCAGAATATCACTAACTTGTTTATCCACACCCTGCAGCGGATGGAAACGGGGATGGGTATAGTCACCCAACAGCAGACATTTTCTCTTGTCCATAGGGGGCCTCCTCCTTCTTTCTGTATCTGTAGTTGTCTTATTATTAGCGTTGTCCTGCGATGTATTTACCAAGCTCCACAAACATGCTGCCCATACGTTCATGCTCAGGCATCACAATTCGCGTTATTCCCTCTTCTTTCAGGGATTCCGAGGTAATCCGGCCTACAGAAACAGCCAGTACCTTGTCTTCAAAAGCCCGCACGAGCTCCGGCAGCTTGCCCTGCTCTCTGGCATACCCGGCCAGAAAACGGAATTGCGGAGCGCTAGTGAAGGCTACAGCGTCAACTCTTCCTGTAGTAATATCGTCAAATAGAAGGGCGAGCGCCCCCGGCTCAGGCGGTGTATGGCGATAAGGCTCTACCTGAAGAACAGAGGCTCCTGCATCCTTCAACCAGGCCACCAGATGAGGGGCTGGATCACCATGCAGCTGGAGTACAACTCGTTTGCCGCGCAGATCCCAGTCTTCGAGACCCCGGATTACTCCAGCAGTACTACCGTCATCATCGCGTACTTCAGGCTGGAGTCCCCGCTTCTTCAGCGCATTAACGGTCTTGTAGCCCCTTGCCGCTATCGGTGCTGCGGAGAGAACCTCAAGGAAGCGATCCTCTAGCTTCATTTGCGCTGCCATATCAAACAGAGCTTCTAGTCCCATCCCTGTCGTTAGAATAGCCAGATCCGGCGGATGGTCGGTCCAGGCTGTGATTCCCTCCCGCAGCGCCTCATCATCCAGAAACACGGTACCTTGTGCAGGCCGGTGTAATGCTGTGCCGCCCATATTCTGCACCAGCTTGGCCATTTCTTCAGCCTTACGCGGACCCGCAAGGGCCACGGTAATCCCCTGCAATTGCTCTCCCATATCCCTTTCCCCCTCATAAGCCCACACATTATTGCTTATCAGTATACTTGGAAAGGGTAGAAAAAGAAAAGATGCAACGCTATTCTAAGCTTACGGTTTTGTAGAATACAGCTTAAAACGTCCCACGAGCTTCTGCAATTCCTCCGCCAGATGACTAAGATCAGCCGATGAAGACGCGATCTCCTCCACCGAAGCTAACTGCTCCTCGGCAGCTGCAGAAATCGTCTCTGTATTGCCGGCTGCCTCCTGGGAGATCTCTTGAATCTCACTAATGGCTGCCTGCATGCTGACAGCTTCTGCTGTAAGCGTGTCAACGGCTCCTTCCATGGCTTCAATCTTCTCTGCCGCTCCCTTAACCGCTCTGCGGATGCGGGAAAAGGAACGCCCTGTTGAATCCACCGCCAGAATCCCCTCCGACACCTTGCTGCGGGCATCCTCTACCGTCACCGTTGCCTGCTGCATCTCTGTATTAATGGAAGAAATCTGCTCTGCAATCCGCTGCGCCGACTGCTCCGATTCCTCGGCCAGCTTGCGGACCTCGGATGCCACAACGGCGAAGCCTCTGCCCTGCTCACCGGCCCGGGCGGCTTCTATAGAAGCATTGAGTGCAAGTAGATTGGTCTGGCGTGCAATGCCGGTAATCACACCGACAATCCCGTCAATCTGGCCGGTACGGTCATTCAGCTTGTCGATCACACCGCTAAGCGCCTCCACCGTTTCATGAATGCCGTTAATTTTGTCTACCACGCTTATTACGGAGTCATTCCCCTCTGCTGCAGACAGCGAGGTTTTATCCATCATCGCCGATACCTGCTCCATGAACCCGGAGATTTGTGCCACTTCGTTTGCGGTTGCAGCAGTACTCTCAGTTCCTTTATGCACACTATTCACCTGACGCTCTGTGCCTGCGGCTACTTCCTGAATCGCTATCGTTACATGCTCAATGGCCTTCGTTGTCTGTTCCGCTCCGGCAGTCAGCTCTTCCGCGGAGGCAGATACATTGTCAGTCATCTCCTGCACACTGATAATCATCTCGCGCAGATTTACCACCATGGAACGGAAGTTATTCGCCAGAAGGCCGATTTCATCTCTATGAAACTCCCCAATATCCTCCGAAAGGTCGCCTTGGGCAATGATCTCCGTTGCTTTGCGCAGACGAATCAGCGGCTTCAAGATGGAGGATACATTGAAATAGATCAGCACCATGGCGAGCAGCACCGAGATAGAGATTACGATCAGAGCCTTATCACGAATCCCGCTCGTGGCAGCAGTGACCTCATTTTTGCTGATGGTACCTCCGATTCTCCAGCCTGTCAGCTCGTTGACCTGATAGGTCATCTTTTTGGGAGCGTCCTTGTAGGTATAATCAAATGAACCGCCCTCCCCTTCAAACATCACCTTCACAAAATCAAGCGACGATTCCTTCCCGATAGCTTCTGTGGGATGTACGAGAAACTTTTTGCTGCTGTCGATAATGAAAATGTAGCCTTGCTGCCCGACCTTAATATTGGTCAGATCCGCTAATTCGGCCAGGTTGAGGTTCAGCGTCATAACCCCTCCCCCGTCTTCAAGCATTGCAGAAACCGCCACTGCCGTTTCATTATTAACTGTCAGGAAAGCCGGTGAAATCACAGCTCCCTTGCCGTGCTTCAGCGCATTGACATAAGCATTTTCCGTTCGCGGATCATAGTCTTGCGGAAAATTGGTGTCGGCGGCATGCACCATCTTTGCCCGGCTAGTTGCAACATAAATATCCAGTACATCTGGATGAAGGACTACATACTCTTTCAATCTGTCTTTAATCGCAGCGCTTTTGTCTTGAGACAGTTCTCCATTTAGATCTGCGGAAGAAATCTGCTTGGAAAAATACTCAATATCATTTATTTTGGATTGAATATTTGCGTTAACGATCTCATTCACCACCGCCACACTTTCCGTGGCATTGTCTATAAGCTGGCCTTCCACTTTGCTGCTGGCCGAATCATAGGTTTGCCAACCTATAATAATGCTCGGCACCAGAAGGACAAGCAGATATGTGATAATCAGCTTCATACGGATTGTAAAACGGGACTTGATTTTCATATGCTTGCTCACACTCTCTCTCTTTTAGTTCTTAAGTACGACTTTTGCTTCAACTTAATATATAATTATATATCGGCCCATTAAACCCTTTTTTCTTTGCCAACTCTTCAGTATTATCATACTTATTTGTAGAATTTTCATATAAACGCAACAAAAAGACCGTTTCATGAAAACGGTCTTTTCTTATATATGCATTTCATTTTCCGGGACTGTTTCTTAATTCAAGTCCTCAGTTCAAGGCCGTTTGACCTTTTTGCTACTGCAGGATGGGCATACGCCTCCAAACACCACATGTGCATGGGTAATCGAATATCCCGTCTCCTCACTAACCTCGCCAATCCACTCCTGCGGAACCTGGGTCATGACCTCATCCACGGCTCCGCATACCTCGCAGAGGATATGCTGGTGATCATCGAGCCGGGCATCATATCGGCTGGCGGCTTCGCCCAGCTTCAGTTCGCGGATCATCTGTTTGTCCGACAGATAGCGCAAAGAGTTATATACGGTTCCATAGGCGAGATTGTGGCCCTGCTCCACCAGCCGGTTCATTACTTCTGCAGCGGTAGGGTGATCATGTGAACTCCGGACTATATCATACACGGCTTGACGCTGGGAGGTCAGATTCAGGGTTTTCATCTTTATCATCCTCTAGTTTATTTTTAGATCAAGTATAAATCCAGCAGGTACCATAGTCAATCCGAAAAGGGCAGCAGGCAGAAATCCCCCACGGAGTACCATTAGTCCTCCAGCTTCTCTTTCCGGGTTTCTTTTGGCGGGAGTGTGGTAATAAATGAGATGAGTCTTATAGTGATGGAGGAAATGAATATGGAGGAGAATAAGATGAACAGTACACCCCAGTTCTCACAGAGTCTTCCGCAATTCCCGCAATCCTTCTGGAGAGCCAGCAGTGAGATCCCTTCCTTTCCACGCCTGGCTGAAAATCATGATACAGATGTCGCCATTGTCGGCGGCGGAATTACCGGGATTACAACGGCCTATCTGCTGACCCAAGCAGGGTATAAGGTGACGCTGCTGGAAGCAGGTGAACTCTTTGCTGGCACTACGGGTTTTACCACAGCCAAAATCACTGCACAGCACGGACTGATCTATCACGATCTGGTCAAGGATTTTGGGGAAGAAGCGGCCCGGCTCTATTTCCAGTCCAACAGCGAGGCCTTGGAATGGATGAGACAGACGGCGGAAGAACTGCAATTGTCTTGCGGCCTTACACCGGAAGCAGCTTACCTCTATGCAGATAAAGACGATGAGAAAACGCTGAAGCAACTGGAGGCCGAGTACGAGGCTTATCGCAAGATTGGAATTCCAGGCGAGTGGCAGGAGCATATTTCGCTTCCCCTGATGGTCGATGGTGCCCTCAAGCTACCGGGACAAGCTCGCTTTCATCCGCTCCACTACCTTAAGGGACTACTGGACGTTATTGTGGATAAAGGCGGGATCATCTATGAGCATACAATGATTGGTGAGCAAGTGGACAAAAACGGCGGCATGCTTACACTGCATACGGAAGGCGGGAAGCATGCAATCCACTGCAGACATGCCGTGTCCGCTTCCCACTTTCCTTTTTATGACGGCGGAGCCCTATATTTCTCACGTCTGCATGCGGAACGTTCCTACTGTCTGGCTGTGGATCCGGAAACCGATTATGAGGGGGGAATGTATTTAAGCGCAGGAACCCCAGCCCGCTCGCTGCGTGCAGTGGAATGGAATGGCAAAAAACTCGTCATTGTCGGCGGTGACAGTCACAAAACCGGACAGGGCATCTGCACATTCGGCCACTATGAGAATCTGGAGAAATTCGCCGGGGAACTATTGGGCATTCGGGGTATTCCCTTCCGTTGGTCGACCCAGGACCTTGTCACTCTGGACCGTGTACCTTATATCGGCAAAACCGCCGAGGATGAGGAAATCTATATCGCCACCGGCTTCCGTAAATGGGGTATGACCACCGGGACGCTGGCAGCACACCTGATTTCGGACGGTATTCAGAAGCGCAGCAATCGATATACAGAACTATATGACCCTTCGCGCTTCAAAGCCCGGCCTTCGATCAAGAATTTCATTGTCCAGAACGCCAATGTCGCTAAGGAACTAGTCGCCGGCAAGGTAGAAATTGTGCACAAGAAGACACAGGATCTGAAGGCGGATCAAGGCGCAGTCGTCTTTCATGACGGGAAGCGCGTCGGGGCCTACCGTGATCCTGAAGGGCATCTGCATCTGGTGGACAGGACCTGCACCCATATGGGCTGTGAAACCGAGTGGAACGAGGGGGAACGCTCCTGGGACTGCCCTTGCCACGGTTCCCGCTTCTCTTATGAAGGAGAGGTGCTGGAAGGTCCGGCTACCCTTCCGCTCAACAGGCTGGAAGCTGAAGAATAAGCTGCAGCCTCTACCCCTCCTACCTGCGGCGTGATTCTCCTTTCGCGCTCGGGTATAATGGGAGCTGAATAGTTGTCTCATTAATAAGTATCGCAAAGGAGCGTGACGTTAGGTTATGGATTTGAGAGGAAAAAGTATTGTCATTACAGGCGCCGGCAAAGGGATCGGCAAAGCTCTGGCTATGGCACTGGCCAAAGAAGGTGCAAATCTGGGTCTGATCTCCAGAACTGCGGCTGATCTGGAGGCGCTGAAGTCAGCACTGACCGAAGTGTATGATGTAAAGGTAAGCATTGCAGTGGCAGACATCGCTGTCCGTGAGGAAGCGGAACGGGCTGTAGTTGCCCTGCAGAATGACCTTGGCGCGTTCGATGCGCTAATCAACAATGCCGGAATCGCCAAGTTCGGAACTTTATTGGAGATGGACCCTGCAGATTGGGAACGTCATATGCAGATCAACCTTTTCGGCAGTTACTATGTAACCCGGGCAGCTCTGCCTGCCATGATTGAGCGCAGCAGCGGCAATATCATTAACATCTCCTCCACAGCCGGAGAACGCGGCTTTGCTACCGGCTCAGCCTACTGCGCCTCCAAGTTCGCGCTCATGGGCATGACTGAGTCGCTGGCACAGGAAGTGCGCAAGCACAACATCCGTGTGGTTGCACTCACTCCAAGCACCGTTAATACCGGCCTGGCGGAGAATGCCGGCCTGAAGATCGGCGACGAGGACCGGATGATGCAGCCTGAGGATGTGGCCGAGCTTACGCTGGCCGCCTTGAAGCTGCCCGACCGCGTCTTCCTGAAAACTGCAGGATTATGGACTACTAATCCTCAATAAATGAGAGACACAGCCTATGAAGGAGGACTGGACATGATCGTAGTAACGAATACCATTCAGGTAAAAGAAGGCAACGGAGATGGCCTGGCCAGCCGTTTTGGCCAAACCAATGGCGTACAGGACATGCCTGGTTTCATCCGTCTGGAGGTATGGCAAGGCGCTCCCAAGGACGGCGTGGAAGAACTGAAAATATGTACTACTTGGGAGGATGAGGACGCCCTCAAGGGCTGGACCTCCAGCCCGGCCTTCCGCGAGTCCCACCGCGGTGCCGGCAAGAATGAGAATATTATCGCAGCCTCGCTCGACAAATACGAGTTGCTGTTCAGCCGTACGCCGGGTGAGTAGGCCTACGGACGATGCTAGGAGCGCGGGCATGCTGCTCAAGGCGCAGTAGCATCCGGCGGCACGCCCACCAACGGCATTTCTGCCGTTGGTGGCTTTCCACTAATTAAAAAGGGATGCCCAGTTGACCTATAACGGTTCAACTGGGCATCCCTATTTTGCATCCAGTAGTATGGGAAACTACGGGAGACTCCTTACCTAAGGCTCTCCAATACCATTCCTATTGTGATACTGCTCCTTATCAATCTTCACTCACAGACAGAGCCCGATCCAGCTCCTTATGCTTGCCCGGCCAGAAGGACCAGCGGCCCAAGAGTACCGTAATCGCCGGCACCAGGAATGGACGGACTACAAAGGTATCCAGCAGCACCCCAATAGCGGTGATGATGCCGAACTGCACCAGTACTTGAATTGGCAGGCTGGCGAGCACGGCAAAGGTTCCGGCCAGAATGAGCCCGGCGGAGGTGATAACCGATCCGGTCTCATTAACGCCTTCGGCGATGGCTTGCTTCAGCGGCATTACCTTACGCTTTTTCCAGATGTTCGAGATCATGAAAATGTTATAGTCCTCGCCCAGCGCAACCAGGAACACGAAGGAATATAGCGGGATCGAACCCTGGATGGCGTCTGCCCCCATAACATAATGAATAATAATCCAGCCCAGCCCAAGCGCAGAGAAGAAAGACAGGATTACGGTGGCCACCAGATAAACCGTCGCTACCAAAGACCGCAGATAGATTAACAGCAGGATGGTGATCATCCCGATGACAACAGGAATAATCAGATCGGTATCCCGCTCGCCAATTTCCTTAGTATCGTATTGCGTAGCTGTCTGCCCGCTGATCCATACACTATCCCCGGCATTGTCCAGACCGGATTCAGTCAGGGCCTGCTGTGTGGATGCCTGCAGCGCAGGGATATGATTCATGGTTTCCAGGGAATACGGATTGCTCTTGAATTCAATATCATAGCCAAGGATATTCTTGTTGACTGCCCCTTGCTGCGGATCGGACACCTTATCGATATACGAAATGCCGCTAAGGACAACTTTGATATCCTCCCCGTTCACCTTACCCTGTGTATCAATCATCAGCTTGGCCGGAGCCAGCTCACCAGGGGAGAACTGCTTGCCGATCAGGTCAAAGCCTTGACGCGATTCCATGTCCTTCGGAAAGGACGAGAGAATATCATAAGTAAACTTGATCCCGCTGGAAAAAGAGGCGAGTACGCCCAGAAGGACCACTGTTATGCCAACAATCGCCCATGGACGGGAAATGACGAGGTCACCGATCCCTCTTTTGCGTGTTGGATTGGGCTGCGGCGCCGGTTTGCCTTTGGCTTTGGCCCGGGCGGCTTCCATCTGCGGAGTACGCGGAATGAACGGGAAGAAGGAGGCCCGGCCAAAAATAGCCAGAAGAGCAGGCACCAGCGTCAGGCTCGCAATCCCCATAATCAGAATGGAGACGCTGAACGGAACCGCAAACCGGTGGTACGCACCGTATTTGGCCAGCAGCAGTGCAAACAGCGCAAGCACCACGGTAAATCCGCTCATGGCAATGGCACCGGAAGAATGGGTGATCGCACGTAGCAGCGCATGACCCTTATGTTCTTCAACCTTCAGCATCTGACGGAACCGGGAAATCAGGAACAGGCAATAGTCTGTACCCGCACCGAACAGCAGTACAGTCATTATGGAGATCGCCTGGGAATCTACGGTGATCCAGCCCTCCTGGGCCATTTTACCGAGCACTGGACTGGTAACTCCATAAGCAAAGCCCACCGCTATTAATGGGATCAAGGCCAGAATCGGCGAACGGTAAATTAGCAGCAGGAACACTAGCACCAGCACAACGGTTGCGATCAGCAGGGAGACGTCAGCGTTCTGAAACAGTCCTGTAGCATCAACAGAAATCCCTACCGGCCCGGTTACCCGAAGGCTGAGATCCTTACTGTCTGTCGTCGCCTTGACAGGATCGCCGCCTGTTTCTGTGGATATAATCTTTTTCAATTCCGTTAAAGCTTCACCGAGCTGATCACTGTCAGCCGTCTTATCAAACAGGACAGGTGTGACCAGTGTGCTGCCATCCTCGGATAACGAAGCCTTTAGCGCCTGCGGCGGCAGCTGCCCCAGTGGCGGAACATAGTTCTGATGTTCCAACGGCTGCTGCTCAAGCTTGCTGTAGACAGCAGTGATATGTACCAGATCTTCCTCGGACATTCCGCCTTCCCTATGCCATACAAGTAAAGCAGGAACGCCGCTGCCAGTCGGGAATTCCCGTTCTGCTACCACAGACGCACGCACCGATTGCGAGTTCTCAGGCAGGTTCGATACATTGTTCAGCTCCTGTGAGTTCACAGAAGGCCATAACATGGTGAGCGCTCCTATGACCGCAATCCAGACAATAAGAGTGATCCATTTGGTCTTGCTGCCTGCCACCCATTTTCCGTAGCCTGACATTCCTTTCATCCTCTCTTCGTACCCATCGATTTCAAAATGAACCGCGGGTCATTTTTATATCCTTATCATATATACCCTCAAAATTTTAATCAAACCTTTTTTTTCAAAAGATCATACCATCCATATATATATAGCCTATATTCTTTATACTTTACCGATTGACCTGTGCTGAATCACCTGTATTGTGCCATTTGTGTGCATAGCAAAAAACTCCCCATTCACAGCAAGGCTTAGCCTGCCGGAACAGAGGAGCTTTTCACGCGGCAACCGCCGCAACATAAGATATTACCTGCGTATATTAGAGTGCTGCTTAGCCTACATCCGGCAGACCTTCATCGGAGAACTGGCTGTTATACAGATCGGCGTAGAACCCGCCTGCTTCCAGCAGCTCCACATGAGTACCTTTTTCAATAACACTGCCGTGATTCATCACAAGGATCAGATCGGCGTCACGGATGGTGGACAGACGGTGGGCGATAACAAAGCTCGTTCTGCCTTTCATCAGCGTATTCATTGCTTTCTGAATTTGCACTTCGGTCCGTGTATCGACGCTGCTTGTCGCTTCATCAAGAATCAGGATAGAAGGATCGGCCAAAATTGCCCGGGCAATGGTCAGCAGCTGCTTCTGCCCCTGAGAGATATTAGACGCTTCTTCGTTCAGGATGGTGTTATAACCCAGCGGCAGCGTGCGGATAAAGTGATCTGCATGCGCGGCCTTGGCGGCCCGCACCACATCGGCCTCCGTAGCCCCTTCGCGTCCATATGCGATATTCTCGCTGATGGTCCCGTTGAACAGCCATGTATCCTGAAGCACCATACCGAATTTGCTGCGCAGCTCACTGCGCTTCATATTGGTAATATTGACACCGTCAATGATGATCTCTCCGCCGCTGATTTCATAGAACCGCATGAGCAGGTTAATCAGCGTGGTTTTGCCGGCACCGGTAGGTCCTACAATAGCAATGGTCTGTCCGGGGCTGACCTCAATATTCATATCCTCAATAAGAATTGCATCTTCTTTGTAGCCAAATTTCACGTGACGGAATTCAACCGAACCCTCTTCTGCATCCACAGGACGTTTCGCCAGGGAGGTAGTGACTTCCGGAATTTCCTCTTCTTCATCCAAAAGCTCAAATACACGTTCTGCGGAAGCAATGGTAGATTGGATAATGTTAGCAATGTTAGCCGTTTGGGTAACCGGCATGGTGAACTGGCGCGAATATTGGATAAAAGCCTGAATATCCCCGACATCGATGACTTTCTTGGTGACAAAAATACCGCCGACTACACAGACCAGCACATAACCCAAATTCCCGATGAACATCATCAGCGGCATGATAATACCGGAGATGAACTGTGCCCGCCAGCCGGAGTCATAGAGCGAGTCATTGATTTTATTAAATTCGCCCAGCGAGTGCTTCTCGCGGCCAAAAGCCTTGACGATGCGGTGACCGGTGTACATTTCCTCCACATGCCCGTTCAGCTGGCCTAAAGATTTCTGCTGGCCGATGAAGTAGGTCTGTGAACGTTTGCTGATGCCCATGATAACTACAAAACTCAGCGGTAAGGTGATTATGGTGATCAGGGTAAGCCAAGGACTGATGGTCAGCATCATGATAATGACCCCGATAATCGTCACGATAGCCGTAATAAGCTGCGTCAAGCTCTGCTGCAGGGTAGTGCTGATATTGTCCACGTCATTAGTCGCGCGGCTCAGAATTTCCCCGTGGGTCCTGGAATCAAAATATTTCAGCGGCAAACGTTCGAGCTTGCTGTTGATCTGCTCACGCATATCAAAAACAACCTTTTGCGCCACACCGGACATCACATACTGCTGTACATAGCTGAACAATGCGCTGAACAGGTACAGGCCGGCCAGAATAATCAGAATATCATTAATATAGCCAAAATCAATCTCAGCACCCGGCACGCCCATCATCTTGCCATAAGCGCCTTCGAACAGTTTGGTCGTTGCTTTACCCATTATCTTAGGACTGAAAATACTGAATACCGTACTTGCAATAGCCATAACAAATACGATAATAAGCTGCATCTGCCGCGGCCGGAGATAGCGGATCAGACGGCGCAGCGTCCCTTTAAAATCCTTGGCCTTTTCAGGGGGAAGCCCCATGCCAGGGCCACCCGGGCCACCATGACCGCGCCCGCCACCAAAACCGCCTTGCCGGCGCGGAGCCGAAGCTGCCTTACTCTGTGTGTTCTCTTCACTCATGCTATTTCCTCCTCTGACAGCTGCGAGGATACAATCTCGCGGTACACTTCACTATTGTCCATCAGCTCCCGGTGTGTGCCCATGCCGGCAATCTGGCCATCATCAAGCACAATGATCCGGTCGGCATCCATGACCGTGCTGACCCGCTGGGCTACAATCACAACAGTCGACTCTGTAGTCTCGCCTTTGAGCGCGGCCCGCAGCTTGGCATCGGTCTTGAAGTCAAGCGCAGAGAAACTGTCATCGAACAGATAAATCTCAGGTTTTCTTACCAGTGCACGCGCAATCGAGAGACGCTGCTTCTGGCCGCCGGAGACGTTGCCGCCACCTTGGGATATTTCCGATTGGAAGCCGTCTTTCATGGCAGAGATGAAATCGAAAGCCTGGGCCACCTTGGACGCATGGATGATTTCTTCTTCCGTAGCGTCTTCTTTGCCATAGCGGATATTCTCATTAATAGAACCCGTGAACAGTACTGCCTTTTGCGGGATATAGCCAATCTTGCTCCGCAGTTCCTCTTGTGTCATCTCGCGTACATCCACTCCATCCACCCGTACTGCACCTGTGTCAACATCGTAGAAACGCGGGATGAGGCTGAGCAGAGTAGATTTACCTGAACCTGTACCACCGATAATCGCCGTAATCTCACCGGGCTTCGCACTGAAGCTGATGCCTGAGAGTGCTGGCTGTTCGGCGCCCGGATAGGAGAACGACACGTTATCGAACTCTACAAAACCATGCATGCCATCGCGGCCGTCCTGGCGGGTCGCTGTAGCCGTGGTTTGAAGCTGGCCGGCGGTTGGATCTGTAATTTCAGGCTGCATATCCAGCACCTCGTTGATACGTAGCGCGGAAGCAGATGCGCGGGGAATCAGCACGAACATCATGGATACCATGATCAGGGAGAACATGATCTGCATCGCATATTGAATAAAGGCCATAAGCGACCCGACCTGCAAATCTCCGTCGCCGATCCGGATGCCGCCGTAATACAGAATGGCAATCATCGAGAAGTTCATGACAATCATCATCAGCGGCATCAGACCTGCCATGATTTTATTCACTTTGATAGCCGTATCCGTGAGATCCTTGTTGGCTTCCGTGAAGCGTTCGTTCTCATGATTGATCCGGTTGAAGGAACGGATAACGCGGATACCGGTCAGATGCTCGCGCAGCACACGGTTCAATTTGTCCAGCTTGACCTGAATCTGTTTGAAGAGCGGCAGCCCCTTCATCCCTATGAAGAGAATCGCACCCACCAGCAGTGGAATGACGACCACAAAAATCAGGGACAGCTTGGCATCCTCCGATACGGCCATGATGATCCCGCCGATCATCATCATCGGTGCACCGATCATCATGCGGAGCATCATTGTAAGTACGGTTTGTACTTGTGTAATATCATTGGTAGTACGTGTAATCAGCGATGCTGTTCCCAGCTTGTCAAATTCATGCAGAGTGAAATTCTCCACATGATTGAACATCCGTGAACGGGTATTCTTGCCGAATCCGGCGGCGACTCTAGCTGACAGATAACTGGCTATGATCGAGCATATAGCTCCGCCAGCGGCAACGAGCAGCATGAAACCGCCGATTCTCCAAATATAGCTGCGGTCCCCGTGTACAATCCCTTTGTCTACAATATCGCTCATCAGGGTAGGGAGATACAGATCACCCATCGATTGCAGGAATACAAGAATCAGCACGGCTGCGATAGCCAGCTTAAAGGGCTTCAATTGTTTCATTAATTTAATCAAGTTTCTCATCTCCGTTCATTTGTAACCGGTCCAAATTGGGCGGCGGATTGTCCTGGACGAATTGGCGCACCTTCATCAGCAGCTCCGCCAATTGGTTACTCTCATCTTCGCCGAGGTACTCCACCAGGTGGTTGAGCGTCTCGTTCATATGATCTTTTGCCCTGCAGGTAATCCTTTTACCCTGATCGGTCAGCTTGATCCGTACGACTCTCCTATCGGTTGCATCCGGCATTCGTTCCACCATTTGCTTGGCCTCAAGACTGTTAATCAGCTGTGTGACAGTTGGAGGAGTGAGTCCCAAGAACCGGCTGATTTCGGAAACCTTCAATCCTTCGGCATCTTCATGCGATCTTTTGGCTATACATATTAATAAAGTCATCTCACTTGGCTTATGGCCCTCTACCGTGTGCTGCCAATGTGTCTTACGCAACTGCCGGAGTGCGGCAAAAAGCTTGTGCGCGACTGGATTTTCAGAATTTATCCCAATGCTTCCACCTCACATTTAATTAGGTAACAAAATTATTAAACACTATACTAATTAGGTTACCTAATTATATTTTCGGTTCAGCACTTTGTCAATTCATGAATGCGTTATCAATTATTACGGAATAAAGAACGCTGCTAAATACCGCAAGTGAACATAAAAATTCCCCCGCCTGTTAAGCGAGGGAAAATGAAGCCATTGATTTAGTATGCTTTTAGTTAACGCCTATTCCGTGCTCTAATGTTGTAAATCCTCCACCATGGCTTGCTTCAACTGGTTGTCCAATAATTATGATGCTAAATAATGCCAGAATGCCGAACGCCGTTAACAGTGACTTCTTCATTTTGCCTCAGCTCCTTTATGGTTTCCCTATACTTCTTTTGCTGCTGATCAGTAGCATAATCCCTGTACGTCTCAAATAACGTTACACAATCTAGTATGCTGTTAGGACCATTCAGCCGGATGGCCAATTGAAGCGACTGCAGAATATAGTCCACCCCTTGATTATACTGTCCACGAGTCAGAAGGTACATCGAAATTTGATAACGAAGGCGAAATAAACGATCAATATTTATAGGGTCCATGAATTGTTCAAAGCGCACCATCTCCCGTGAGAACTGTGCGAGCACCTTTTCTATTGAGAACCCATACCGGTTAGCCGCCTCAACAATAACAACAAGTCCGGGCAATATCTCACCTGGGTTATCTGCCAGGAAGGTAATGTATGCGGGCAAAGCCTTTTCATTGCCTATCATCATTTCCAGTGTAAAATGGTTGGCTACGGCAAAAAGGGTGAAACCTTTCACAACATTCCATCCCTCATCATCAAGACCTTCGAACCAGCTCAGATCGGCATATCCAGCAGTATATTTCTTGGCTTCCTCATACTTTTCCAGCTTGGTGAGTGCGGTGGCTTTAATTAAATAGCCCTGACCATAATACATTACTAGCGGCCTGAATAAATCGAGGTCCTCACTCCGCCGGCTGCTCTTTTTGTTTATCTGTTCCCTATAAATCCCGTTGGCCAGCGCCCGCAATTCGTCGGCGTACTTCTCTACGTCCTTCCACTTATGGAGTGTGAAACAGACGTTAGCCAGCTTCAGCAGTCCATCGAGCTGCATATTCTCCGGAAGCCGCCCCCGATAAGGCTCGAAGGTAATGACCGCACGCAGTTGTTCCTCTTTATCCACTACCGATTCTAGCGACTTGAATATACGATATTGGCAAATAGCCATACGTTCGGAATAGCTATCCAGCTCGTTATCTACGATAATCCGGTAAAAAACCAGTGATTCCTGAACCTTCTCGTTAACATACAGCTTCTCAGCCACGGAGTACAGGATATCCAGCGGCCTTGGGTACTCCATAATCCGGTTCAGGACATCTTCAACACAATGCATTTTGCCGATTTCTGCACAGCGGATCAAAAAGGGTTCAATTCTTCTTCGGGAAATCCGTTCCTCAATAAAGCATTCATCCACATAGAGCGGATACAGCCAGCCTTCAGGAAATCCGAAAGCTCTGGTGACCGCGTCCAGTTGCCCCAGTGACATCGGTTTGGGCGGATTACCGTGCAGAATCGCACTGAGACTTCCGCGGTTCAGACCGGAAACCTTGGCAAACGAAGCAAGATTATGGCCCGAGCGGGACAGATGCTTCTCTATTTCGGAGCGTATGGTCTTCAATTTCGCCTCCACCCGGCACCTCCTCCGTCAATTTCAAGATGAAGCTTCTATTAATTGACATTATAGGTGAAGCTTATAGAAAGCACAACAAAATGACCCCAACAAAATGGGGCCATTCACTTTAGTCAGCTTTTTACCGGAGACAAGCTATTGCTGCAACGCTGCTTTGTTACGTATTCTCGGGCTGTTGGTGTTGTTTCCGAAGGTGGACCCAGCGTTCTTGCGGCTGCGTAGACTCTCCATCATTTTGTTCTGGGCCAGTACAATATACCCGTCCAGCCGTTGGCTGAGCTCCAGGACTGTGCGGTCACTGAGACTACGCTCCTGTGCAACCTCGAGCAATTCACACCTAAGACTCTCTATAGTAATAAACAACTCATCTTCTCTATACTCTTTTCCATACTCAGCCGGAGAATTCTGGTAAAGGTTCACAGTTACTCACCTTCTCTCTATCAACTTCTCCCTTATCATAATTCATGATGCCAAAAAACATATTTTGAAAAAAAAGAAAAATATGTCGATCATCACACAAATGAAATGTTCAAAGTTCAGAACGTCCGGACTCCCCGGGCGGAAGATAGCGCTCTCCCAGGACACCCATGGCAAAATGGATCCATTCGCGTGCCGCAAAGGACAAATAACGGTCTCGCCGCCAGATCATGCCCAGTTGCCAGGGAATCACAGGCTCCGTCAGAGGAACCACTGAAATCCTTGTGCGGTCCATGTCCCGGCAAATGGTCTCCGGCAGCAGAGCAATGCCCATTCCCGCTTCCACCATCCGGCTGATCAAATCCCATTGTGAGCTCTCGTAGACAACCTTTGGCTGAAAGCCCACCTTTACGCACTCCGTAATAATCCGGTCATGCAGCGCGAAATCCTCCCGGAACAGCACAAATTCCTCATCAGCCAGTTCCCGGAGCTGCACGGAGGCAGCCCCAGCCAGGCGGTGGCCTGCAGCCACTAAGAGCTCCAGCTTCTCCTCCACGAAGGTGAAACAGTGGAATATCGCTGTATTCACCGGCAGAACAATCGCACCGATATCCAGCAGCCCGGTCTCCACATCATCCTCTACCTTTTTGGCACCATCCTCATGCAGGCGGATGGTGACATCCGGGTAGCGGCGGTGAAATTCCCCGATAACTGCCGGGAAGAAGCTTGCACCCACCATGGGCGGCAGACCGATCCGGATATGTCCCTTCTTCAGATTGCGCAGACTATCCAGCTCCGATGACAGGTTCTCGAACGATTCCACAATATTCTGGGCTTTAGCCAGCAGGATCTCTCCAGCATCTGTCAGACGAATGCTTTTTCCTTCACGGTAAAAGAGATCCGCTCCTAGCTCGAGCTCCATTCCCCGGATCATTTTGCTAATGGTGGGCTGGGAGATGTACAGCGATTCTGCCGCTTTGGAGAAGCTGTTCAACCTGGCCACCTGGACGAAATACTGCAGTTGCCGGATATCCATATTTTATCGCCTCCATGTATAGACAAAAGGAATGTCACGTATTCAATCTATTCATTTTACCTATGAAAGAAAAGGATGTAAACTTTCAGTAACAAGAAAAACATTCGCTGTCCTCTGCAAGAGGCGGATGTCGTTTTGAAAGGAGCGAAGCCTTATGAAAAAGCTCGGTATAGGCTTGCTGCAGATAGCCGGACTCACCTTATTTTCAATGATGGTCAATTCCCTCACCCCATATCTCCATATTCCCATTCCCGGAAGCATCATCGGCATGATCCTTTTGTTCGCGCTGCTGGAATCCGGTATGATCCGTCTGAACTGGGTAGAAGTTGGCGCTTCCTGGCTGCTTGCCGAATTGCTGCTGTTCTTTATCCCTTCGGCAATAGGAGTAATGAATTATTCGAAACTGCTCGAAGCAGACGGCCTTCAAGTACTGGCAGTTGTGCTAGTCGGCACCTTTGCCGTAATGGCCAGCTCAGGGTTGCTGACGGGTGCAATATTTAAAGTAAAGGAGCGTAGAGGCTCATGATGACTGGACTGCTCCTGCTTGCACTGACTGTCGCTGTGTACCTGCTGGCAAAGCGGATCTACGCTTCCAGCAGCAAAATGTATGCTTCCCCGCTCATCATTACGCCACTGCTGATTATCAGCTTCCTGCTGATGACGGGAATTCCCTATGAATCCTACAATGCGGGAGGCAAATGGCTTACGGATCTGCTGCAGCCGGCAACCGTCGCCTTTGCAATCCCTCTTCATAAAAATTTCAAGGTACTCAAAAAGCACGCCGCCGAGATTGCGGCAGGCGTGCTGTCAGGAACGGTTATGGCCGTGCTCTCCTCGATGCTGCTGGCCAAATGGCTGCATCTAAGCGGCGATCTGGCCACCAGTCTGGTACCTCGTTCGGTGACTACACCGATCGCCATGAGTATCTCGCAAAGCATCGGCGGCGTTCCCAGTATTACGGCAGTCTTCGTGATTCTGACCGGTGTACTGGGTACACTGATGGGGCCTTCTGTCCTTCGCCTCTTCCGCATTGACAACGAAATAGCGCGCGGTGTATCGCTGGGAACCGCCGCGCACGGTACGGGCACCTCCAAGGCTTTCGAGCTGAGTTCGCTGACCGGCACCATCTCCAGTATCGCGATGATTCTGACGGCGCTGTTCTCTATAGGACTTGCGCCTGCTCTCCTCGCGGTTTTCCTCCACTAGGCCGCCCCGGCTTGGGCCACAAGACCTGACCACTCTACAGAGTGGTCAGGTCTCTTTTTTGTACATTTACAGCTTCATCGGCCGTCCGCTCTGCGCTGATTCATACGCTGCACATGTCACCTTCAGCGTCTTGTACCCGTCTTCGTAATCGCTAAGAATACGCGAACGGTCGCCGGTCCGGACGGCATGCAGAAAGGCTTCGCTCTCCAAGGCATAAGGGTTGCCTGAATTGGCATACTCCTTGCTGTCGCCGCTGCGGACTTCAAGCAGACGATCCGGATTCCAATCAAGCATTCCATTGTCATTATAGAAGCTAAGTCCTATCCGGCCTACTTCACCCGGCAACACACAGGTATTCGAGATATTTGCAACAATCCCATTGTCCAGCTTAAGCGATACCGTGCCGACATCCGCTACTGTCACGCCCTCATGCTGCTCATGCATGATGCGGTTACCGAACATGCCATAGACCTCCGTGACCTCTCCGCCCAGGTAGCGAAGCAGATCGACGATGTGGGTGGTCTGCTCGGTAAATTGCCCGCCGGATTGCTCCTGATTGCGCCACCAGGCTACTCCGGGCATGCCGCCCATCCATTGCCCGACAATCATCCCCACCTTGTCACCGCTGAGGGATTGCTTCAGCCGTGCAATATTCTCCTGATAACGGAAATGGTATCCAACCGAAGTCAAGAGTCCATGCTCCTTAATATCCTGCAGCAGGCTTGCTGGAATCTCTGTACTTGAGCCCAGAGGTTTCTCCACGAAAAAAGGGATATCCCTGCGGATCAGGGCCCGCTCTATCGTTCCATGAGACTGCGGAGGCACACAGATATAAACCGCGTCCAGCTTGTGTGCGTCCAGCATTTCTGTAATTTCCCCATATCCTTCAGCACTGTAGGCTTGAGCCATCTCTTCGCCTTTTTGCTTAGTACTGCCGCAGATCGCCTGGAGCTTTACATCCTCCATTCCCGCCAGCAAGTCCGCATGCACCTTGGAGAACCAGCCTGTTCCTACAATTCCTATATGAAGTGTCATCAGTTTACCTCCTGAAATTTTGGATGAATGCCTTTTCATAGATTATACCCGTTTAGACCTGGATAGTATAATCCCTCCACTCCTCAGGCAGCAGGTCCGCATAAGGCTGCTGCAGAAAACGGTCATCCGCCAGCACGATAATCCCGCTGTCACTCTCACTTCGGATCAGCCGTCCGCCTGCCTGCTGCACCTTGCACATGCCTGGATAGACATACGCATAGTCAAACCCGTTCTTGCCTTGGGACTGAAAATAACCGCGCAGCAAATTACGCTCCAGCCCCACCTGCGGCAACCCGACACCGACAATCATCACACCGTTCAGGCGGTCTCCAGGCAAATCGACCCCCTCCGAGAATATCCCACCAAGCACCGCGAAGCCAAGCAGTGTATCCGGGTTGTCCGGACGGAAAGAAGAGAGGAACTCCTCCCTCGCCTGCTCACTCATCCCGCTGCCCTGCACCAGGGTTGTGATCTCAGGGTACTTGTCCGTGAACACCTCGAAGACGTTCTGCAAGTAAGCATAGGAAGGAAAAAACACAAGGTAATTCCCCTTTCTTGCCACCATCCCCCGTAACGCATCACTTAGCGGCACCAGGGAACGGGGTCGGTCATGATAGCGGGTGGATACCGGAAGCACTGACACTTCCCACTGTTCTTGATGAAACGGGGAAGCCACTCTCAGGCTGTAATCCCCCTCCGCCGAACCAATCATGTCCCGGTAATAGGACATAGGCGAGAGTGTTGCAGAGAAGAGAACCTGACTACGAAAGCCTTTTGCCATCTGCTGCAGTAGATGTGAGGGGTCCAGATTGAACAGCTTCAGGAATACATCACCGCGCCTTACCTCGGCGTAAGTGATATATCGTTCATCATAGGTCTTGAAGGTGCGCAGCATGCCCTGAACTGCATAATAAGTGTCGAGCAGACCACCTTCCTCTTCATCCTGCTCGGTGAGGAGCAGAGAGGATGGACTCAGCAGCTCCAGTTCCGCTTCAGCGGCAAAAGCCTCCAGCAGCACGGGCAGTTCCTCAGGATATTCTGCCCATTGTCCGCCTCCCTCTTCATTGAAGCTTTTGCGCAGCGCAATGAAGAAACCATTCACCGCCTTGGATGCGGCCCCAAGCTTGCGGTTTACCGTCTTATACTGCCGCTGCAGGCTCAGAAACGGCGCCTTGGTTAGCGAAGCAGAGAACATTTCCCTGCCCCGGTCGACGAGATTATGAGCCTCATCCACCAGCAGCAGCGTCTTCTTCTTCCGATCCTCCGGCAGCCGCTTCAGGCTGATCCGGGGATCATAGATATAGTTGTAATCGCAAATGACCATATCACAGGCATAAGCCGCATCCAGTGAGAACTCAAACGGACACACCTTATGTCTACGGGCATATCCGGCGATAATCTCCTGTGTCATCAGGGTTTCATGCTCCAGCATCTCCAGTAGCGCTGCATTCACCCGGTCATAATACCCCTCGGCAAAAGGGCAGACCTCCTGCCCGCATTCCTCCTGGAAGCAAGCTTTCTCCTTGGCCGTCAGCGTAATTGCATGCAGATGAAGGCCGCTGGATACCAGCAGCAGGACCGCTTCCTGCGCTGCAAACCGGGTCACCGTCTTGGCAGTCAAATAGAAGAGCGACGAGACGATCCCCTCACCCATTGCTTTTACCGCCGGGAAGAGGGTTGACATTGTTTTTCCGATGCCTGTGGGTGCCTGGGCGAACAGATTTACACCTTCAACAGCCGTCTTATATACTGCGGCAGCGAAATTCCGCTGACCCTGACGATAGTCCGGGAAGGGAAAGGACAAGCTCCGGATACTCTCATCTCTCCGTGTCCCATGGCGTATCCTCAGTTTCGCATAGGGTGCATACCGGGCTACCGTGTCAGCAGCAAAAGCATCAAGTTCTTCACGGGTGGCCTTTCTGTACAGGCTGATCTGTTCATCACTGCCCCTAAGAACATAGGTGAGCTTCACTTCAATAGAAGGAAGTTCCTGCTCAAGCACAATCATATAGGCATACATTAGCGCCTGCGCCCAATGAACTTCCCTCCCCTCATGGGTGGAATCCAGAGGTCCGGCTATGGATTTGATCTCCTCTAAAATCAGGCTCCCATCTTCTCCGGCTAACAGACCGTCACAGCGCCCATCAATAATGAATAGAAGGTCCTCATAAGGAATCTCCGTCTTGAGGTAGACCTCTTTGCGGTCTCCTTCTTTATATTGCTTCTGAATTTGCTGGTGAATACGCGTACCCTCAGCCATCGCAGCACCGCTCCTGAAACCCGGTTCCAGGCTCCCGCTACTGAAAGCATATTCCACCAGCGTTCTTACCGACAGAAATACCTCTGGACCGTCCATGTACCTTCCTCCTTCACTGATAACCGGGCCTTTTTTTTGCAAAAGAGGCCATTTCCGTCCTTTTCCCCCGGTATACCGTCATTAATAGTTAATATTCCCGGCTTCACAAGGGAGCGTTTCAAATTACACTTTACCATGCAGTTATACGGCATTTCTTATTTTTGACAATCGTCGGCCTGCGCTGCATAATTAGGTCTATTGATAATGGAATTCATTTGTCTTGCGCTACTTCCTCCTAGCCGGGAATGAGTGTTTATTATGCAGAAAGAAGGCGAAGCTGTGTCATCCCAAAACATGAAACGATGGCTGATCAAACCATTCGTATTTTTTTCCATCCTTTTTATCCTGAAGAGTTTTCTCGCCTGGGGCGTAATCTTTGGAGATTTGGTCCCCTGGAAAACACTCTTAACAGAAATTCCGTTTGTATGGGCTCTTTTTGCCCTGATTGAACGTTTCGCTTCCAAACGGAAGCTTGGCTATTATATGACGGTCAATCTTCTTGTCACCGCTATCTTTTTTGCCGCCATTATGTACTTCAAATATTACGGTGTTATCGTTACTTACCATGCGGCGGAGCAGGTTAATCAGGTTACCGCTGTACGCAACAGCGTATTCTCGCTCATGGATCCGTATTATCTCCTGATCTTTGCCGACATCATCGTTCTGGGCTTCTATTTCTTTATTAACAAGAAGGGCCGGACCTACAAGAAGGATAACATTAATCACCGTAACGGAAAACTAACGCACAGTATTCTGTTTGCAGTCTCACTGGCCCTCTGCCTGTTCAATATCCTGCCCAACAAGGCCAGCATGAATGAGATCAAGAAGGCGCAGGAGATGGGCATTCTGAATTATGAGGCGTATACGATTTTTGCCAAAGACAGACCTGAGCTCGTGAATGCCAGTGAAATCACCCAGGATGCGATCAACAAGCTGAAGGGAATCGACACTGCTGCAGCTTCACCGTTTCAAGGCATAGCCAAAGGCAAGAATCTCATTATTATTCAACTGGAATCGTTCCAGAGCTTTCTGCTTGGGCTTAAGGTAGACGGACAAGAGATTACACCGAACCTGAACCGTCTGATGGAGAATAGCCTGTATTTCCCTAACTTCTATCAAATGGTCGGACAAGGGAATACCTCGGATGCCGAATTTGTAGTGAACTCTTCCTTCTATATTCCGCCGCAGGGTGCGGCGACTATGGCTTATGTTGACAAAGAGCTGCCCAGCCTTCCGCGCCTGCTGCAGAATAGCGGCTATCAGACCGCAACCTTCCATACCAACGATGTGGAGTTCTGGAACCGCGGTGAGCTATACAGTGCACTCGGGTGGGAACACTATTACGACCATAAGTTCTTCGGGGATGAGGACACCTTCTTCTTCGGGCCTTCTGACGAGACACTCTACCGCAAGACCTCAGATAAGCTGAAGGAAATGGATGCAGACACCCAGCCTTTCTACGCACAGGTCATTTCGATGTCCGCCCATCATCCGTTCACGATTCCTGAGGAAAAGTACAAGATGAAGCTGCCGGAACGCTATGAAGGCACGTTCGTCGGAGATTATGTCCGGTCCCAGAATTATGCAGACTATGCTTTTGGACAGTTTGTGGATGAGCTTAAGGCAAATGGTGTATGGGATAACAGCCTGATCATGGTCTATGGAGATCACATGGGATTGCCGATCTACTCACTGGATCATGATGACAAGGAGTTAATGACAGAAATTTACGGTCATGATTACGAATATGCGGATATGCTCAATATCCCTCTTATCGTCCATGATGAGGGGACGATTCGGCCGCAAACACTAGACCATGTTGGCGGTGAAGTGGATATCATGCCAACCGCTGCCAGTCTGCTGGGCGTATCCATGGACGATAATATTCACTTCGGCCAGGACATGACAAGCCAGTCCTACAACCTGCTGCCGCAGCGTTATTATCTGCCTACCGGATCCTTTATCGCCAGCTCCGGTCTGCTGATCCCCGGCAACAGCTTTGAGGATAATACACAGTTCACTCTGGCCTCAGGAAACAAATCCCCTGCCGGAACAGAAGATGAGTACAACCGTGCGCTTCGCCTGCGCCAGCTGTCGGACAGCTATGTCATGCAGCTCCCGGACAAAGTAAAGTCTGCAGAATAATATAATGCTGTAAAAGCCGTGCCCCGGAAATCCGGAGCACGGCTTTTTTTTGACATTATAGAGGTCGGCGATATTTTGTTATCGGGAGCGGTATTGTCTGCCCTACTGAGGTCAGCGTTCCTGCTGTTCCAGCATCAGATAATAGTCAGCAAAATTCTGCAGCTCCTCCGGATTCAATATGGCTAAGTGTTCGCTTAGCAGCAGTAAGGAGCGGTATCTCGCTTCCTCCAGCAGTTTTTCCCCCTTGGCTGTAAGGGTGACAATGACGGCTCTGCGGTCTTGTTCATCCTGATCGCGAACACTAAGGCCCAGCAGCTCCAGACGATCAAGCATTACGGTAACCGCACTGGACTTGACCTCCATTTTGTCCGCAAGCTGGATCACCCGGGCATTCTGCTCCTGGGCAATCATACGAAGCAGGCCAAATTGCGGTACGGTAAGTCCGATTTCTTTGTGCAAAGACATTTGTGATGTGATTTTCCGTTGTACCTTCCACATGGATAATCCCAACCGTTCTACCAGCGGATCGATGGGTTGTGACATTCCTTTCAGCTCCAGTCCGTTTGTCCTTGTTCCAGCGTAACATTATTACAGACCATGGTTCAATGTTTTTATATGTGATATTTCTTACATTATTCGTCATTTTCCGACACAAAAAATACAATATTTTCTTATACCTCTAATAAGCTATAATCGTAGAAGCAATACAGCGCTATTGCTGAAAACATTAGAAACAGGGTTGGTGATAGAAATAATGAAGCTGGCAACAAAATTAACCTGGATGATGCTTATTGTGTTGCTTCTGGTTGGGTCCTCCATTGGATTCTTTGGTTACCGTGCGGCTTTTCATCAGGTGGACGAGGCTGCTGGAATCGAATTGGTGGGCTGTGCCAACATCACAACTGGCCTGATTGATCCTGCAGACATTGCGGCACTTGTTGGTGGAGATAACAGCAAAGTGGCTGCTATTGAAGACCGGATCGGCTGGATTGTGGCACACAAGCCTATCTTTAAAGAAGCATTCATCCTTTCACTGGACGGTAAGATCCTCGCCGCCGATGCCAGCTTGAAGAAAAGAGGCTACAAAGCCGGTGATCCCTTCTATTTTTCAGAAGAGGATAAAGCCATGATTACTACCATGAAGCATTCCGCATACTCCACTGTTTATACATACCAGGGCACATCGCTCAAAACCGGATATGGCCCGATTTATCAGGATCATGACCCCAGCAAGCCTATTATTGCGCTAATGGCGATCAATTTTGACGGCCCTTTAATCCAGGAACGGACCATGGACATTATTGTTCAGCCTTTTATTATCGGCGCATCCATTCTGATCGTAGCCATACTTGCCGCTTATCTGTTGATCCGCCGCATGGTCAGCCCGCTCACCAAGCTGTCGGGTTCCGTGAATACTATTGCACGAGGCGACCTTACCCACGAACCACTGCTTTTCAAGAGCAAAGATGAAATCGGGACACTGGCCCGCAACTTCAATGATATGACACTGAGCCTGCGTGAGCTGATCACCCAGGTAAATGATACCTCCATGCAGGTTGCCTCTTCGTCCCAGGAGCTGTCCGCCAGCGCCCAGGAGACGAACCGCGCCGGGGAACACAGTGTGAATGTTACTATTGAGCTTGCCGACGGGGCGAATTCCCAATTGAAGGAACTGGAAGGAAGCTACAAAGCAGTACAGGATATGTCCCGCTTCATCGCGGAGATCGCCGACAATGCCGACAGTGCTATGGATACTGCTGCGAGTAACGCCCTCAAAGCCCGCATGGGCCGGCAGTCCATTGACTCCACAACCACACAGATAGGTGTAATGAGCGGAAGCATTCAAGATCTTTCCGACATTATCACTACACTGGGCAGCCATTCCAAGGAGATTGAGAACATTGTTGGCACGATCGCCAGCATCGCCGAAGAAACCAACCTGCTCGCACTGAATGCGGCCATAGAAGCCGCCCGTGCCGGAGAAGAAGGCCGGGGCTTCGCTATTGTCGCCGGCTCCGTCCGCAAGCTGGCTGAACGCTCCGCCAACTCTGCGGCACAAATCGGGGAGCTGGTTAACCTGATTATTGGCCAGATGGACAATGCAGGTGAGACGATGAAACGCTCTACGGAAGAGATGCTGCAAGGGAAAGAGCTCATTGCCTCTGCGGGGCAGTCTTTCTCTGAGATCGAAACCTCAGTCTCCGACATGTCTTCCCAAAGCCAGCAGATTTCAGCGACTGTCCGTGAGCTGGGAATCCTCTCTGGCGGGCTGGTAGAAGCGATTCAGAATATTGTCAGTATCTCTAATCATACGGCTGCAGGTGCCGAGACCCTCTCCGCCTCTTCCCAGGAGCAGCTTGCAGCGATGGAGGAAGTAGAATCCTCTGCTGCTTTCCTCTCTTCACTGGCAGAGAAGCTTCAGGATCTGGTAGAGAAATTCAAAATCTAGGTGACTTTTCAATTTGTATAAGCAAAAAGCGCAGAGCTCCGATGAGGTTCTGCGCTTTTTGCTGCCTGAGGCAGGTTATTCCTTATGTATTTCATTATGCCGTGTTCTCAATGAACCATTGGCCCAGCTCGCTTACAGGCATCGGTCTCCCGTAATAAAAGCCCTGCATCACCCGGCAGCCCAGGGATTGCAGAAGTTCAATCTGCTCAGGCGTTTCCACGCCCTCCGCCACAACCTCCATGTTGAGATTGCTGGCGATGGCAATGATATTACTGATGATCGCCTTCTTGGAATGCATCTTACTCTTGCGGATGAATACCTGGTCAATCTTCAGTGTATTCACTGGGATTTCATCCAGATTGCCCAGAGAGGAGAAGCCGGTTCCAAAGTCATCCAGTGATACACGAACCCCTAGATTCCGCAGCTTGGAGAGTTGGGCTACCGTCTCTTCCATATTGTTCATTGCAATCGATTCGGTAATCTCCAGTTCCAAGAAGTGAGGTTCCAGACCGGCGCGCACCAGCGCTTCCTCAACCACTTCATACAGGGAGCCGCCTTCGAACATCCGGGCCGACATGTTAATGGAGACGGCAACACTCGCCACCTTCGCTCTGTGCCAGAGCATATTCTGACTGCATACATCATGTAGCATCCAATACGTAATGGGTACGATCAGTCCAGTCTCCTCGGCAATCGGAATGAATTCGGCAGGTGAAATAATGCCATGTTCCGGGTGTCTCCAGCGCAGCAGCGCCTCCAGACCAACGGTTACATTCAGAAGAGAATCCCATTTGGGCTGATACACGACCATAAATTCCGAACGGGCCAGCGCCTTACGCAGATCCTTCTCCAGCGACATCCTGCGGAGCTGATTGCGGTTCATTTCCTGATCGAATATGCTGAACTTATTCTTGCCGGAATCCTTGGAAGTATAGAGTGCGGTGTCAGCAGCCTTCATCAGGGCTGAGCGGTCAGTCCCATGGGCAGGAGCCATACTGATCCCTACACTTGCTGTTACGTACAACTCATTCCCCTCAATACTGTAAGCCTTCTTCAATTCCTGCAGGATATGGTGTGCGTCCTCCTGGGCATCCTCAGTAGTGCAGACCGGAATAGCTATCAGAAATTCATCTCCTCCCAGCCGAAAAACCTTGCCCTTCGTACCAATCACACATTGTAATCTCTTCGCAACCTCCTGAAGCAGCATATCGCCAATATCGTGTCCCAAGGTATCGTTAATGGACTTAAAGCGGTCCAAATCAACAAAAAACACAGCACCAGAGTGCCCGCCAAAAAATTCATTCTTGAAGTACCGTTCCAGCCCATGACGGTTCGGCAGCCCGGTCAATGGATCATGATAAGCCATGCGTTCCAGCCCGTGCCGGTCCAGAAGAACCGCGCCGCCCGATACAGCAAGCATAAAAAAGGTGACAAGCGAAACTCCGGTCAGCAGAATGATATTCATCTCCTCAAAAAAAGGTTGCGTACCAAGGCGGCTGTATTCCTCCAAATGACTGGCCTGCAGGCTGATGTAATGCATCCCCGTAACCGCAGTCCCTATGAACAGTGACGAGTACAGCTTCCAGCGGCTGAAACCCGGATAGTCTTTGAACCTGCGAAAGAGGTACACCCCAGCATACGAGGCTGAACAAGCAACGGCAACCGAAAGCACTTGAGCAGGTATCTCATACAGAATTCTCGCCTCCATCTTCATGGAGGACATGCCCACATAATGCATAGCGGAAATCCCGCTGCCGAGAATCAAGCCGCTTAGAAGCAAGCGTCCTTTTCTCTGGCGGGGCATAGTAGCCATCCATAGGGATACATAACAGGCAAACATACTGATGAACAGCGAGACAACAGCTACGCCACCTTGATAGCTAACCTCGAGAGGCAGTGGGCTAGCCATCATCCCTACAAAGTGTATGGCCCAGATTCCGCTGCCAAGCACACAAGCTCCGGAGAGCAGCCACAACCGTCTTACGTTTCCCGACGTACGGGAAGCCTGTGATATCAAATTTAGCGCCGAATAGGCTGCAGAAGCAGCTAGCGTAAAAGATAGCAAAACAATCCATAGGTTATATTGGATTCCCATTTGATCCATAGTCGACCTCTTCATCTGTTTAATTATCATCGCCGCCGCAGGTAATCCCTGTAAGTTAACTTTAGCTGTATTCTACCTTGTATTTGATACACTGTCTAAGTAAATACTGGAACTCGGACTTATGGTGTGCCGGCAGCAAATGTCCATCTTACGTATCCGCATTATGCGCCAATGGTCGGAACCTGTCCCGCATGCGAATCTTCCCGCGGAAAGGCTGCGCGCCAAACCCACACATTTGCAGCTGCCAGAATTACCAAATAGATGTACACCCCAGGCGCGAAAAGGGTGAACACATAATGAAGGCCTGCCAGTCCCATTAGGATAAAGATCATTACAAATCCACTCACCGAGAAGTCCTTCTGCTTAGCCGCCTCGTATTTCTCCGAGAATGGCAGCGCCTGCGGCAGCACCCGGAAGCATATGATTGCAAATAACGGCAATGCCAGCATGACATCGGCCAGATCCGGAAGAATCCGGGCACCGAACAGCCAGAGGAATACAGCCGATTCCAGAACAAATAGTGGAAGCATAAGCCGCAGCAGCGCTGCCTTGAGCATCCCACGGTACACGGGAGCCGTTTCGGGCAGCGGAATCGTTCTGTAAATCCAGGCTCCCTTGTAACTGGCTGAATAGCGGAGCATTTGTACTACAGTCAGCAACAGCAGGGCACTGAGATAGATGAACAAATAGGCCTTGGATTCTGTGCGCACCGTCGAATCACTGCTCCACACCTGGTTGAATATGAAGATAAAAGGGAGCACCAGCGATAACCCGACAGTCGGGTATACCTTCAGCTTGAAATCTCGTTCATTCCTCATCATAGACCATGTGAACCGGAAGAACATCGCCTCTGCCTTATCCCTACATACAAGTTCCGACACCAGGCGGGGATAACGGCCACTGTCTCTGCCGGCAGCCCCCTGCTCCGCCAGCTTCTGCAGGCTCCGCTCAAACAGCGGCATCAGCCGGATATATGCAGCAAGCAGCAGCAACGGGATCATGACAGCCAGCACTGCGAGCACGATAAACTCTGTCCCCATACTACCGCCCACCAGCACCTCAAACGGGGCAGCGAACCACACAGGTGCAATGAAATACTGCCACCATGCAGGCTGGAAGGAGGCTGTCAGATCCGTCATATTGAACAGACGCGGAACCAGCTGATACCCTATCACAACCCCTACGGATAACATGATTTGTATATAGTTGATAATATCCTTAAGTTTCTCCCCATCAAAGACCCTCATAATCAGCAAGTAGAGCAGGGCGGTAAACACGAGAATAAAACCATCCATCAGCAGAATTCCCGCTGCATAGATCAGGAAGAATAATATTCCCTGCTTGAACAAAGCCACCACAAGCGAGGGTGCCGTTAGGGTTAGCGTCAGCGTAACCAAATAAATCAGAATATGGAGACTCTTAGCCATATTTAGAGTCCTGCGGTCCACCGGCTTGGAGAACAGAATGTTCTTGTCCCGTAAATCCAGCATTACTGAAGAGAAGTCAGAGATCAGAGTAGTCGTGATCATGAACATGACCACAGCAAACAGGACGCTCATTGTCAGCATGTAGTTGCTGTCCGGAATCACGAATAGAATCAGCATAAGTCCGAGCAATAAGTAGATCCACTGCACCCGTAGCGGAGACCCCTCGGTTCCCTGGGCATTCTTCTGTGTTCCCAGCACTGTCGGTGTCCGCCTTCCGTCCATGGTCAGCTTCACTTGCAGAATACTGCGGAGCATATCATAATCCACGCCAGCCCTCTTGAAGATGCCCTGCAGCCGGTCAAGCAGCTTCAGCACCTTGAAATCATTCATGCGGAGCACCTTCTCCAAGCACAGCCACAAACTCGCCGGCGATATCCCGGTACTTATCGAATCCGGTCAGCTGATTAAAGATATCCTCAAGCGATCCCTCCCTGCTCTGCTCCTGAAGCTGTGCGAAGGTTCCGTCCGCTACAATGTCCCCGCCATTGATCAGGATGATCCGGCTGCTGATTTTCTCCACAACATCCATGATATGCGAAGAATAAAAGATCGTTTTGCCCTGAGCTGCAAGCGAAGCGAAGATCTCTTTCACGACCATGACACTGTTCGCATCAAGACCGCTAAGCGGTTCGTCGAGAAAGAGAATATCGGGATCATGCAGCATACTTGAGATCAGCAGCACCTTCTGCTTCATCCCCTTGGAATAGGAAGCAATCCGCATATCGTAGGCCTTATCCAGATTGAGCAGGCCCATCAGCCGTTCCGCCTTGGCATCGGCTTCATTCCGCTTCATACCGTACAGCTCGCCAATGAATGTTAGATACTCCCGGGCTGTCAGGCTGTCATAGAGCTCAGCAATCTCGGGCACATAGCCAATTCTCCGCTTGTAGGCGATATCTCCATCCGCAATATCCCTGCCAAAAATCCGCACCGTACCCGTATAGCCTTCCACCAGACCCAGCATGATTTTTACCGTGGTGCTCTTGCCTGCCCCATTTGGGCCGATATAGCCGATAATCTGTCCCCTGTAGACTTCGAGGTCGATCCCCCTCAGTACCATCCGGTCGCTGTAATTCATCCATAATCCTGATATCGAAATCACCGGCTCCTCTGTAAGTCCCATAACCTGCTCCTCCTTCAAGAATACGCTGTATAATTCCAAATTTATGTAATTACCAATATAAATCCTATTCTATCAAATTTCAGACCGTTCACCTATAAGGAATTGCAACAAGAACACTTGATAAAAAAAAGAACGGCCAGCGGCCGCTCCCTTCAGCATTCGATATGTCATCCTCACCTGAATATTACAATTATGCCCTATTCCGATCCTGCTTCAGACTGATTCTCTCCCGCTGCCGGGCGGACGCCAGGCACGTCTCAATAAGCATCATATTCTGCACCGGGTCCCCGGAGGCAAACATTGGCTCCGCCCCAAAGACGGCGGCGGCAAAATCATCAGCCTGCCGGACATACGGATTGGCGCCCGTTGCCCGGGCACGCCGGACTTCCCCTCCGGAGTATACAAAAAATTCAGCATCGTCAAATCTGGCATTGAAGGGCATCGGAATCTCGATCCGTCCGTCCGTCCCCAGGACCTCCAGCAGCTGCCGGTTGTAGGCCCACATGCCGCAGTCGAAGATCAGACTGGCACCGCCAGGGAACTCGACCAGCCCGGAAGCCATCATATCCACATGGTCATGCTCAGGGGAAAAGATCGCTTGTACCGTAGCCGCCTCCGGCTCCGCACCGAATAACAGCCGCGCGGCACTGAGCGGATAGCAGCCGACATCATACAAGGAACCTCCGCCCCACGCTGATCGGAAGCGGATATTAGTGGTGTCTTCAGCATCGTTATATGTAAACGTCCCGCGGATGGACCGAAGCTCACCGATTTCACCGCTGAATATAACCTCCCGCACCTCGGCAATCCGCGGATGATGCCGGTACATATAGGCTTCAGCCAAATGCACCTCTGCCTTCCGGCAGGCCTCCACCATCTCCGCCGCCTCCTGGCTATTCAGGGCAATGGGCTTCTCGCAGAGCACATGTTTGCCTGCTTCTGCCGCGCGGATCACCCATTCCCGGTGAAGATGATTCGGGAGCGGAATATATACCGCATCCACGTTCGGATCGGCTAATAGCTCCTCATAACTCCCGTATGCCTGCGCCACGCCAAATTCATTGGCGACGGCGCTGCTTTTGTCCAGACCACGGCTAGCCACCGCCTGAATAACGCCTGTCTCCGATTCCTGGATGGCCGGCATAACCGAACCTGTCGCAATTTGGGCACAGCCCATGATTCCCCAGCGCAGCTTTTGTGTCATCGTGCACACCTTCCCTTGTCATAGATTTCCTGCCTGTCCTTAATGAAAACAATAGCATAGAATCCGGCATATCTCTATTTATGGAAACGGCAATTATAGCATCACATTCAGCAGAACAGCCATACCCAGCACCACGATACGGGCCAAGCTCATCAGCACAAAATTTTTGACAGATAGAATGAAGGTGGTAGCCTTCTCCTGCTTGCGGGTGAATTCCGCAATATTCCGCCGCAGCGGAATCAGTGTCAGCAAGAGCAGAGCCACCAGCACAGGGTTCACTCCAAGCAGCAGCAGCACGACAAGGTCTGCATACGAGACATAATACAGCAACTTAAACAGCAGGAGCGCGTTACTGCGTCCGATATACACAGGCAACGTGTACCGCCGGTTATCTATGTCATCCTCTATGTCACAGATATTGTTGGCCAGCATAATTCCGGCAATCCCGAGAATCGCCGGTATGGAGAACCAGAAGAGATACAACACCTCAAGCATGTTAACATGCAGACTGACCCAGCCTTCGGAGAACAGGAGCGTTACCACACTTTGATCCGAGTGAATATAGGCCGAGATGAAAATGATCACAAAACCCATAAATAACCCGGAGAACAATTCGCCCAGCGGCATCCGTGAGATCGGTATCGGACCGAATGAGTACAGAATGCCGATCAGGAAGGACAAGCCTCCCAGCAGAAATACCAGCAACCCGGTCTCGGCAACCAGCGCAATTCCGCCGCCCACCGCAAGCACCAGCAGCACAGCAATGGTAATAACGACCGTACTCTCTTTCAGCTTGTGGCGAACAATAGCATTATGCGTTTCATAGCCGTAGCCATGCGTTTTGGCTGCCTTTTTAAAATCATAATAATTGTTGATTGCCGTTGTCGCCATATCAAAGCTCAGCAGGGACACCAGCATCAGCGCAAAGCGAAGAACATAGAAATCCTCAAAACGGTACAGGGCATACAAGGTCCCCAGCATAAAAGGCAGCATGCTCGCCACCTTCGTGGGCAGCTCAACAAATCGCAAGAAACTTTTTACATTCACGGCCATACATCCTTATCTGTCAAATAAGCGCGGTTATGCTCCGGTAGTGGTAATCGTAACCGGGGACCATTCAGCAATCACTGTCTGTCCATGCGCGGACACGCTGCCTTCGGGCGTCAGATCCTTTTCCGTCATGATTCCCAAGGCAACGGTAAAGCCGTTCAATTTGATCGGCACGTGCTCCCGGCGCACTTCCCTGCCGTTCACATAGAATAACGCCTCATCCTTGCCGCGGTGGTATGAGATCTTGTAAGTGTTGAATTCACGTGGTTTAAAGTCGGTATCCTCTGCAAAAATGCAGAAATACTTGGTTCCTCCAGTATCGGGAACCTGAACACCCGGGAAAGGCAGGATGCCGTAGACACTGGCATATTGATCATTCCCGGCAAAAAAGTCCAGCGCGGCCCCTGTTGTGAAATCAAGGAGATTCAGCGAAACATAGCCGTCATAGAGGTCGCCTGGCGCGGTACCCTGTGTACGGGCGCGGATCTGAAGTTCAAAGCTGATCTCCCCATCCTCCGGTACCTTCACCGGCTCTGCAGAATAATACATATGCTTCGCATTGTCGAGAATCTGCACCTGATTATTCTGACGGCTCAACTGTGCACGCACATACAAATACCCATTGCGTACAATCACTACAGCCTCCGGCTCGCGGTAAGCCCAGAAAGAACCGTCCGGCAGGGTGAAGCCGCCTGTCTTCCAGACCTTGCCCTCTGACAGAATCGTATGGAAATCTCCGAGTACAGTCTGCTGGCTTACAGCTTCTGAAGTATTCTCACTGACGGGTATGTTGTTGTCCATAAGTTCACTCTCTTTCTATATATAGTGGCTGCAGAAGTTAGATCAGCCCTTGGATAAGCAGAGCCACAATCATAATTGCTCCACAGCGTACAGATGCCTTCAGCGACGCGCCCATCAGCGGCAGATAGGCTGCTGAGGCATTTTCCGGTTGCAGACTACGATAGACATGCATCGGTGCAATGGCAGTCAAGAGCGCCAGAAGGGCGTATACAGGTAGCACACCCAGCAGAACACAAATGATCAGCGATACATAGGAGGTATAGAGCAGAACATGCGAGAAGACCAGTGCCCGGCGTTCTCCCCACACGACAACCAGGGTCCGTTTGCCTGCCTGTTCATCCGCTCTCCAGTGCAGAAAGTGATGATTGAACAGCAGCAGGGTAGTGAGAAGTCCGACTGGCATCGACAGCAGCGCCGCCTTCAGGCTGAATTCGCCGGTCTGCACAAAATAAGCACCCATTACAGGCATCAGTCCAAAAGAGAGGAAAATAGCCAGTTCGCTATATCCCTTGCCGCGATAGCCAAAACGCAGCGGCGGAGCAACATAAAAATATGCGATTAACGCTCCGCCCGCCACAAACCATAGGATCTCCCAGCCGCTGTAAACGCTGAGCACCGCTCCACAGAGCACAGCAAGCGCAAGCAACCCCCATGTCAGATAGGTGAAGACCCGTTCGGACAGCACACCTCCCGACAGAAATCCCGAGTTGGTCGTGATCACCCCTGGTGTATTCAGCGCCTCCGTATCCGTTCCGTTGCGGAAATCCCATATATCATTCACCATGTTGGAGAACAAGTGGGCCGCAGCAGCTCCGATAATCGTGACAACAAATAAAAACGGGTGAAAATCCCCCTCCCATACATATGCCCCGACAGTACCCAAGACAACTGGTATTAACATAACGGGGATAACTTCAAACCGTGAAGCCTTCTTAAATAGAGTCCATTTATTCATACAGAGGCTTTATCTCCTTCTATTATTAATTAATAATAATTATCGTTAGACTATTATACATCAAAATTCGACATATCGGACAGAAAATCGCTGCAAAATATTCCCTTATCATGGTACAATATTTGTTATAGTACTTATTTCCTATTGATCTGAAATACTTTAAAGGGGAGCATCATGAAGCTACGCAAAAAAATTGTAATCTTTACTTTTGTTGTTGCCTTGCTTGCCTTAGGGGTTACTTACCTGCTTCTGCACCTCACCATGCTAAACCGCTTCGAGAAGCTGGATGAAGCCGCCCTAAAGGATAGCCTGGCGGATACACTATCCTCTTATCAGGAGGAACTGCTTGATATGAAGACCAGTATGCTGAATTATTCACTCCGGGATGAGACTTATGGATTTGCAGAGTCGGGCCGTACGGCCGAAGGTTCCATTGCCGCAAATGACGCTATTATCCGCAGTATCTTCAATAGGACTACCTATGAAGTCAATCACTTCGATATGATTGCCCTGCTGGACAAATCGGGACAGCCTCTATATGGCGGTACATATGATTCGAACTTCAGGAGTATTTCCCCATTGACACCGGAGTTCCATACCCTTTTCAGATTGATGAACAGCCGGCTGCCGGCCCTTTCCGGTCCAAATGATAGTCAATCCGGAATTGTGATTCTGGATAAGGGTCCGATGCTGGTTACCCTCACGCCCATTGTCAACAGCCTCAAAGATCAACCGGTAATCGGCACAGCCATTGCAGGAAGAATGCTTAATCAGGAGGAGATCACCCATATCCGGGCTGACGGTTCCTCCAGTATTCAAATGACAAGAGTGACCTCAGGAATGCTCGCACAAAGCGGAGGAAAGAAACTCTGGATGAGTCCGGTATCCAGCAGCATGATGTCGGTTCATACCATCGTAGACGATCTGTTCGGTAATCCGGGCATGGTCATTACACTACATCAATCCCGCAGGATCTATGAGAGCGGCCAGGACTCCGTCTACAGCTTCCGGCTGTTCTTCTTTTTGATAACTATCCTTATCTGCATAGGAAGCATGGCCTTCGTGAACCGCTCCATTCTGGGAAGAATGTCCTCATTAATTACTAATATCCGCGCTATTGGCAACAGTAAGGACTTATCCATTCGGATCCCTAGTACCGGAAAAGATGAATTCAGCGACGTAGAGCATGCGTTCAACCGGATGATTGATTCTCTGGAGCAGGCACAAGATGATCTCCGCCATCAATCGATGCTTGATCCGCTAACCCAGTTACCCAACCGTGCGCTCTTTTTCGCGAAGCTTAACGCTGCGATTGACGCCATGAAAGGCAGCAGCCGTCAGATAGCCCTCGTCTTTATCGATCTGGACCATTTCAAGACCGTGAATGATACGCTTGGCCATGATTTCGGCGACACCATGCTCAAAGAAACGGCCTTCCGGATTACGCAGGTTGTCGGCCAGCATGATGTGGTGTCACGCCTAGGCGGCGATGAATTCACTATACTCCTCTCAGACATCCCCGATTCCGTCTCCATATGCGACCGGCTGTCGAGTATTCAAGAGATTCTTTCCATGCCGCATCATATCCAAGGGCATCTCCTCTACAATACAGCAAGCATTGGTGTCAGTATCTATCCTCAAAACGGGGAGGACGCCGACTATCTGGTGAAGCAGGCCGATCTGGCGATGCTCCATGTCAAAGAGACGGGAAGAAACAATATTCTCCAATACTCTGAAGACCTGGAAGAGAGTATCCGGCGTAAAAAGGTATTGTCCCAGCTGCTGTTGTCTGCTGCCGCTAATGATGAATTCGAGGTGCATTACCAGCCAATTCTTAATAGTAGGGATCTGCAGGTGCATAAAGTGGAAGCCCTGCTGCGCTGGACAACCCCGTCCCATGGGGCCATTTCTCCCGCAGAGTTCATCCCGCTCGCAGAAACCAGCGGCTCCATTGTCAGTATCGGGGGCTGGGTGCTGCGGCAGGTCTGCGCCGATGTGCAGAAGTTTCGGGAGCAAGGCCTGTTCCTAACAGCTGCAGTTAACATTTCAGCGGTCCAGCTGATGCAGCCCGGACTGCTAGATCTGCTCCTGGAGCTGCTTCATGAATTCGGGCTGCCCCCTTCCTGCCTGGAGCTTGAAATCACAGAGAGTGTACTCGTCTCCGGCGACAGCATCTTCCAGTCCCTGCAGCAGCTTAGAGCAAATGGATTCCGCATTTCGCTTGATGACTTCGGCACCGGATTCTCGTCGCTCAGCTACCTGCGGCGGTTCCCTGTCGATGTGATCAAAATTGACCGTTCGTTTGTCTCCGAGATGACCCCGGACCCACAGGGGGATGTTCTGGTCAAAGCCATTATCGAGCTGAGTCACAATCTTGGACTGTGCGTGGTGTCCGAAGGCATTGAGCATCCGGGGCAGTTCCAAATGCTGCGAAGCCTGGGGAGTGACGAGCTTCAGGGCTACTATATCAGCAAGCCTGTTAAGGCTGGGGATATCCCTGCTTTTTTGTTACAGGAAAATTCAGAAAATGAACAGTTCCTTTATAGGCAAGTTTCAGACGATATGATATGATAGGCAAGCTGATAACAGCACCGCTTTTGGGTGCTGTTATCCTATGCGAACACTTATGAAAATTGGAGGCATTTATTGTTATGTCAGCGCAATCGCCAAACACTCAATCCGTCAAAATCATCACCGCCGACCCTAGCGCCATCGGCCTGTTCGGATTAGCTATCGTTACCCTGGTCGCTTCTTCACAAAAGCTCGAAATTACAACAGGTCTCAGCTACTGTATCCCATGGGCAATCTTCCTTGGAGCCTTCGCCCAGCTGTTCGCATCCATTCAGGATGCTAAGCACAACAACACCTTTGGCATGACTGCTTTTGGAGCTTATGCGTTCTTCTGGTTCGGCATGGCCGCAAGCTGGCTGATCAAGCTCGGGGTATTTGGAACAGTTCTGGCGGAAGGTATTGATCCCAAACAGCTCGGATTTGTTTTTCTAGGATATCTGGTGTTCACACTATTTATGACGCTTGGTGCAGTAGAAGCAAACCGCGTTCTGCTCATCATCTTTGTGTTAATTGATTTCCTGTTCCTCGGCCTGACGATGGATTCCTTCGGGGTCGCTGCTGAATTCTTCCATAAGGTAGCTGCCTGCTCGGAGCTGGCTATCGGCGTTGTATCCCTTTACGGCTGCGGGGCATCAGTGCTTAACGCTCATTTCGGACGCACTTTCCTGCCAATCGGAGCTCCGTTTGGAATCTTCAAAAAATAGATTTTTAACCGCAACGGATAAATACAATCTGCTCTGATGCAGAACGTGTTTATCCGTTTTAATTTTGCCGGAATCCTGTAACCTTCCCCCTTGCACAAAGATGATAAAGATGACATGCTATAGAGACACCTACGACATATATCGACATTTTTCCTGCGGTGCTGGAACCGGCGAAGCCTCTTATACTGGACGGCTTAGTCCCTTTTACTTGTAACAAATGTAATGTTGAATTTTTTCGATATCGGAGGCACTCTATGGCTTTCATTAATAAAAAGCCTTTAACGATCATTCTCGGCTTCTTAGTCGTGCTTCAGCTCTCTCTGTTCTATTACTATTCTTTATCATTAGACCGGGAATATCGGGCAGAAAAAGCCGACCTCTCCTCACAAGCAGTCATGCTATTATCGAACCTTGAAGAGCGAGTCTCGATTGTCAAAGGCGTTAGTTCCTTTATTCAAACGGTCGGCTTTGATGCTGATCCAACCCTGATTAACCAATATCTAGTCACCGCATACCGCAACAATTCAAACAACGTTATGAATATCATGATCGCTCCGGACGGCCTCATCCGCTATTTATATCCTCTACCCGGCAATACAGCGATTCTGGGCAAGAGCCTGCTGCTCGATTCAGCACTCTCCTCACCCGGGATGATACAAGAAACGATACGTTCCCGCGGCATTACAATAGACGGACCACGGACACTGGCCCAGGGTGGCTACGGTATGGTGATCAGACAAGCTATCTATAAAGACAGCTCCTTTGCCGGCATCGTCTCCGTAACCTTGAAGATTGATAACATTGTGGAGCAGCTTCCGCTGAAGGATACCCAAATTTCTGTCACCGCAGACAACCATAGCTTTCTGTTCGGCAATCCTTCCCATACGGAAGGAGGACAGCTTACAGTTCCGGTTACCCTCTATAATCAGCATTGGCTCATGAGCATCCCCTTGCCCACACAGAAGAAATGGGAGGTGCTGCGCAGTGTGCTCTGGATTGATATCGCCTTCTTGCTTGTCATAGCATTTATTCTCTATATCTTCTGGCACCAAAACCGTTTCAACCGTGACCTGGAACGTATCGTCAACATACGTACACGGGATCTGCGGGTGTCCAAACGTCTGTATGAGAAGCTTGCGCATTACGATAGTCTAACTGAAATACCCAACCGCCGTTATTTCATGGACGAATTCGAACGCCTGCTGCAGTCGGCAGAGCTGACCCAGACTTATACACTGTTCTTTTTCGATCTCAACCGCTTCAAAGAAATCAATGATACACTGGGTCACTCTACCGGAGACCAGGTAATCAAGACGCTTGCCAACCGGCTGAAAAGCGAAAAGTTGCCCTTCAAATTGTTCGCACGGACCGGCGGTGACGAATTCGTCATGATCTTCTCCGACCTTTCCCGGGAGGATATTCACGTCATAGCCGGTCAGATCAGCGAGCTGATCTCGGAGACGCTGCTTATTTCCGGTGCGTATTTGAGCTTATCGACCAGTATAGGTATATCCCTGTATCCGGAGCATTCGCTGAACAAGGATGATCTGCTCAAATTCGCAGACATGTCAATGTATCAGGCCAAACTTCAGGAAGATGCGAACTACTTTATCTTTGATTGGGAACTGCGTGAGAAGCTGGAGCAGAAGACGATGATCGCCAAGTATCTGCATACCGCCCTGGAGCGTGAAGAGTTCGTGCTTCATTATCAGCCGCAGATCAACGCCGTTACCGGTAAAATGATCGGCCTGGAGGCACTGATCCGCTGGAATCATCCGGAGAAAGGATTAATTGGGCCAGGGACCTTCATTGCAGCCGTGGAAGAAGCCGGACTGATGATTCAGCTTACAGACTGGGTGCTCCGCGAAGTGTGCCGCCAGCTCTGTGAATGGAGAGTGATGGGGCTCCCGCTGCTTCGGACCTCCATCAATATCTCCAACAGCTGGTTCTACAACCGCAACCTGATCGAGAATCTGCTTGCCGTTCTTGACCAATATGGATTGGAGACGAGTGTGCTGGAGTTCGAGATTACGGAGAGTACGGCTCTCCTTGAAGAGCATTATCCGCTGCTGCAGCAGATGCGGGATCACGGCATCGTGGTCTCGATCGACGACTTCGGCACCAAGTATTCTTCGCTGAACTACCTGAAGCATTTTCCCGTGAACAAAATCAAGATCGACCGCACCTTCATCACCGGCATCGGTGTCAGTTCGATTGATGAGACGATTATCAAGTCCATTGTATTCGTTGCCTCGCAGCTTGGTTATGACCTGATTGCCGAGGGCGTGGAGACACAGGAGCAGCTTGAATTCCTCATTAAGCATAATTGCCCGCATATTCAGGGCTTCTTTTTCTACCCGCCGCTGCCTCCCGAAGATATTCATAAAGTTGCTTCATAAGCTTTAGCCAGTATAATAAAAGAACCGGCTGTGCCGTCCTTCAACGGACGGTAACAGCCTGATGTTAAACCGAAAGGAATTTGAGAAACATATGAATACGCTAACAACCCCAGAATGGATTGCAACCCTTGCTTTCGCGCTGATTCTTGCCTTAATCGCATTTCGCGTGATCCGCGGCATGCCAACAATGGCTGGAGATATTACCGCTTTCCGTAAAAGAACTTTGGTCTGGACTCAAGTCGCGCTTGTACTGACAGTGCTCCAGCTCAACTTCAAAGCAGGGGACTGGCGTTTTGGGATCATCCTCGGTCTCATTGTGCTGTTCACCGGCAGTATTTGGCTGGCCGCCCGCCGTTATGACTTGCGCCACCCCAAGAATATAGAATCTGCAGAACAGGATTCAAGCGCGGAATAGCCTGAGCATTCTCAAGTTCACATTCTATAGGGAGGGATTCTGTGACACACAAAAACAGCCACGGGGTCTACGGCTTCCGCTTCAATGAGCCGGACCGTCTACCGCTCTGCAATCTCTTTGCAGTCGGACATGAGATCGTGACAGATTCTTCCTATCACTGGAATGGCATGAGCCGTACGGATGGCCCGCTGCTGCTGTTCCAATATACCGTAGAAGGACAAGGAATGTTCGAGACAGAGCTGGGGACCCACCGCATCGGCCCCGGGCGGGCGTTCCTCACTGAAATCCCCGGCAGCCACCGTTATTACCATCCGGGTGATTCGGTGCCATGGGAGTTTTATTTCCTGCTCTTCAGGCCGCAGCCTCTTCTCCCGCTATGGGAAGACATTAAGTCCAAGCTCGGAGAGGCGCCGGCCATTGTCCCGGGCAGCAGGCCAATCCGTATCCTGCGCGATATTGTCCGTGAAGCCCATTCGGGAAGAATCTCAGATCCCTACATTGCCTCCTCCCTGCTGCATCAATTCATGATGGAGCTCGGCAGACTCTCTTTGGGCGGACCACGGGATGCAGTGGAATGGCCTGCTGCTATTCGGGATTCTGTCCAATTCATCGAAACCCACTACAGCTCCATGATCGGCCAGGAGCAGCTAGCCGAGCAAATGGGACTCTCCAAATTCCACCTGCTGCGTACATTCAGCAAATATGTCGGCCTGACCCCCAATGAATACTTGAACCGGACCCGGATTGAACGCGCTGTAGAACTCCTGAGCACCACCGACTGGAGCATTGAGAGCATTGCATCCCAGGTTGGATATTCCAGCGGCAGCTATTTCATCAAGGTGTTTCAAAAGCTGACTGGCCAGACGCCAGGCTCGTTCCGTTCGGGAAGCGGCGGGTTGAATTACAGCCGCCTCTTTTTCTAAACTGAGCTCTATCCCTCCAAATAGAACGTGGTTAAGGCATAACTGCGGACAACCTGTGACCGGAAGCATACTTCTCCTCTCCACAACCATACTAATGACATCTTGGGTGTCTATGGAGGGATAAGAGGAATGGGTAAACGAATGAACCTGCTGATGTTCAGCGGGGAGTATGACAAGGCAATGGCGGCGCTGATTCTAGCCAATACCGCCCGGGATATCGACGTCGAAGTCACGATGTTCTTCACGTTCTGGGGATTGTTCCTGGTACGGGATCCGGACAAAATGACACTGGAGGATAAAACGATTTACGAAAAGCTCATGGATGTGATTACCCCGAAGGGGCCGGAGCAGCTTCCGCTCTCGCGGATGAATTTCAGCGGCCTCGGGAAGATGATGCTGGAAGAAATGATCGAGGATCAGGGGGCGCCGAAGCTGATTCATTTTTTGAAGGGAGCCCGCCACAAGAACATCAAGTTCTATGCCTGCAAGCTCTCTGTTGAAATTATGGGCTTCAAGCCGGAGGAGCTCCTGCCTGAGGTCGAGATTATTGATGCCGCCACTTATCTGAAGGACGCGCTTGAAAGTGATATGCAGCTGTTCATCTAGCCCGACTCTTACGGTCGGGTTCTGGGCTTTAACCTATTTCTATAAGCGGGCATATACTGGGCCATAAAGATATCATTGGCTGGAGGGATTGTCCGTGCTGAGTATCCACCGCACCACTATAGCAGAGGAGCCCGCTTCCTTGCAGGAGCATTTCGCAGCTTTTCGTGAGCATACTATTGGGAGCAGGCATGTGATTTCAACGCCTTATGGCCGGCAGCCGCTGCTCTATGCTGATTGGACAGCCAGCGGAAGGCTGTATGAACCCATTGAGCGTAAAATCCAGGAGAGCTTCGGACCCTACGTGAGCAACCCCCATACAGAATCCAATACCACCGGGCTGACAATGACCGAGGCTTATAATGAAGCGCGGAGAATCATCAGGGACCATGTGAACGCAGGGCCCGGTGATGCTCTGCTTTTCTGCGGAAACGGCACTACAGGCGCAGTAAATAAACTGATGAGGCTGATGGGCCTGAAACTTCCCGAGTGGCTGCAGGGAGAGTATGTGTGCCCCTCTGAGGATCGTCCGGTCATCTTTGTCAGTCACATGGAGCATCACTCCAATCTGCTGCCCTGGCAGGAAGGCATCGGTGATGTCATCACTGTCCCTGCCGGATCAGATGGAACGGTTGACCTGCGGCAGCTGGAGCATCTGCTGATGCTCTACCGGAACCGCCGCTTCAAGATTGGCTCCTTCACGGCCTGCTCCAACGTCACTGGAATCCTGACTCCTTATCACAAGCTCGCTGCGGCGATGCACCGCCACGGCGGAGTCTGTTTTGTTGATTTTGCTGCCAGCGCTCCATATATATCCATCAATATGCATCCTGACGATCCGCTCGAGCGGCTGGATGCTGTTTTTTTCTCACCCCATAAATTTCTGGGCGGTCCCGGCACAGGCGGAGTACTTGTCTTCGATGCAGATTTAAAGAGAGGACGGCAGCCGGATGAACCCGGCGGGGGAACCGTGATCTGGGTCGATGCCTGGGGAGGGCGCCGCTATATCCATACGGTCGAGATTGGTGAAGACAGCGGGACTCCGGGGTTCCTGCAGGCCTTCCGTACAGCGCTGTGCCTGAAGCTGAAGGATGCCATGAACGGAGCCGGCGGATTCATGATGAAGAGAGAGCAGCAGCTGTGCAGCAGACTGCTCTCCGGACTCGGAACAATCCCGGGCTGCACGATCCTTGCAGGAGAACATAAGCAGCGCCACGGCATCGTATCCTTCAATTTACAGGAGATTCATTATAATCTCGTGGTCAGATTGTTGAATGACCGGTTTGGCATTCAGGCACGCGGAGGCTGCTCTTGCGCTGGACCTTACGGTCATCATCTGCTGGGTCTTGACCGGGAACACTCCCGTGAATTTATCCAGGCTATTTATGCTGGCGATCAATCCCTCAAGCCTGGTTGGGTCCGCCTCTCCCTTCACCCTATTATGACTGATAGTGAGGTGGAGCGAATGATAAGCGCCATCCGCTGCATCACCTGCAACATCGGGGTATGGCGGCAGGATTACCGGTATAACCGCACTACTAACAGCTGGCTTCATCTTTCCGAAGAAGACGGATCCAGAGCTCCCGTCCGGGATTTATTCGTGTTGTAGCGATTCATCTGCAGAAAGAATCTTCTCACCCACCCGCGCGGCCCGGGCGAACCGGGCCTCAATAGCCTTAACCCCCCAGAGCGATCCCCCAATAAAGAGTAGTACATAGAGAATTTCCCCGGGATTCCGGATGAACCGTTCCATGTCATTTCCGATATAAGTGACAGCGAATACCATAATGGCTTTGCCTGCACACAGCGCAATCAGATACGAGCGCAGCCGCATCTGGGCCAGTCCGGCCGCCATATTGATTACAACAAACGGTCCGACCGGGAAGAGGCTGAGCAGAAAAACATAGCTGAAGCCGCTGTTGCGGACCCAGGTCATGCTCTTCGCCACTTTGGGCCGCAGCGCCCACTTCCGCAAGTAGGGGTGGGAGGCGATTTTACGGATAATCAGGAATGTAGTTACACAGCCCGCAACCAGTCCGAGCCATGAATACAAAAAGCCCAGCCACAGCCCGTACACTGCCCCATTGAGCCCTACGATTGCAATCGTCGGCAACGGCGGCACGAAAGATTTCATAAAAGTGAGACCTACTCCCGGAAGAGGCCCCAGGGACCGGTATTGCTCCAATAGCTGCCGAAGACGCTCCTCCGTAAGCCAGGACATTATATCTAAAGAAAACATTGGATTTCAGCTCTCCTCATCCATAGTTGAAATTGCTTAACATTGAGCCTCAATTATACAATACTTTTCGCTGGATGCGGTGTCTTGACGCACAACGGATGAACACGCGGACAACCAAAAGGCTGTGATCCCAAGATCACAGCCTTAACGTTTATGACAACTTACATATGCGTTTCTATGTGGACAACTGGTTTCGTTCCGGCAAAAAGCAGTGTCGTCACATGCTTGCGCGCATCGGCTGTGAGCAGCAGCAGCTCTAGAGAGCTTTTAGCCGGATCGCTGCTGGTGAACTTCACTTTCGCTCCATCCAGATCTTCATGTATACCGGTTATGGAGTAACCCTGCAGCAGCAGAGCGTCAACCTCCTGCCGTTCTTTGTCGAACTCGGCATATGCAGACATTCAGACCACTCCTCCGCTGATTTCGGCTTGGGCAGGACGCGGCGCTTCCGCTTCGAACCGTTTGCGGTGCAGGTATTTGCCTGACCCGGCCTTGCCGACAAACTGCTTGTCACGGATGACGAATTCACCCCGGCTGAGCACGGAGACGGGCTCACCCTTGACCTCCATGCCTTCAAAGGGATTATAATCCACGTTCATATGATGGGTCCCAGCAGAAAGGGTTCTTTCTACTGAAGGGTCGAATATAACGAGATCTGCATCACTGCCTACAGCAATGGTGCCTTTCTGCGGGAACAGCCCAAACAGCTTGGCGCTCGATGTTGAGATTATATCCACAAATTTATTAAGAGAAATGCGGCCTTTCTGTACACCTTCGGAGTATAGCACGCTGAACCGGTCTTCAATGGTTGGTCCGCCGTTCGGAATCTTCGAAAAGTCGCCCAGACCCAGATCCTTCTGTCCCTTGAAGTTAAATGAGCACTGGTCGGAGCCGATCGTCTGCAGCGTACCGCTCCAGAGCGCATCCCACAGCACCTCCTGGTTCCACGCTTCGCGCAGCGGCGGGGACCAGACATACTTGGCCCCCTCGAAATCCGGCTTCTCCAGTGCCGTCTGATCGAGTACGAGATACTGTGGACAAGTCTCACCGTAGACACGCAGCCCTTTACGGCGGGCTTCAGCGATCTTCCAGGCCGCTTCAGCACAGGTAACATGCACCACATAGAGCTGCGAATCGGTCAGCTCTGTCAGCGAAGCGGCCCGGCCGGTAGCTTCCCCCTCCAGCTCCGGAGGCCGGGTCAAGGCGTGATAGATCGGGTCGGTGTTACCGGCGGCCAAGGCCTGCTCCACCAGATATTCAATCACGTCGCCATTCTCGGCATGGACCATGACCAGTGCACCTTCCCGCTTGGCAGCCTGCAGCGTCTTGTACAGCACGCCGTCATCGGCCTGGAAGGTATTCTTGTAAGCCATGAACACCTTCAGCGAGGTGATGCCTTCCTTCTCAATAATCTGCGGCAGTTCGCCGAGCACGGCATCGTTCAGCTCGGAGACCATCAGATGAAAGCTGTAGTCAATGACAGCCTTATCCACCGATTTGCGGTGCCAGGTGTCTACAGCCTGCTGCAGCGGCTGGCCTTTGGTGGTCAGGCAGAAGTCAATGACCGTTGTCGTCCCCCCGTAAGCGGCGGCAATGGTTCCGGTCTCGAAGTCGTCGGCGGTTACCGTGCCGCCAAAGGGCATATCCAGATGGGTATGGGGATCGATGCCCCCCGGAAATACATAATGGCCGGAAGCGTCGATGATCTCCGCACCTGGTGCTTCCAGATTCAGACCAATTCCGGTGATAATCCCGTCTTCCACCAGGATATCTGCCTTATAGGTGTCGGCTGCGGTAACTATAATACCGTTTTTGATGATCTTCTTCATCCTTATACCACCTCCGCTTCCGAATATGCGCCGTTCAAGCCGCTGATCACTTTATTCCGCTGATTCCAGGTCATTGGCGCTGCTCCGCTGTCCAGAGCGACCATATCAATCGCACCGTCTGCCGGGCAGACAATCGAACACAGATTGCAGCCTACACAGTCTTCCTCACGCACCTGCAGAATCGCCTTGCCCTCGGCATTCGTCAGCATATCGATACATTGATGCGAGGCATCCTCGCAGGCAATATGGCATTTATTGCAGTTGATGCAGTTCTCTTCATTAATCCGGGCCACAACTTTGTAATTCAGGTCCAGATCGCCCCAGTTGGAGTACTTCGGTACCGACTTGCCGATCAGCTCCGTGACCGAAGCAAGGCCTTTGTCATCCAGATAATTGTTCAGACCGTCGATCATCTCCTCGACAATCCGGAACCCGTGATGCATTACTGCCGTGCACACCTGGATGCCCGTTGACCCCATTAGCATGAATTCGACTACATCCTGCCAGGTGGAGATGCCGCCGATCCCGGAGATCGGTACACCTACACCGCGGTCGCGGGCACATTCAGCGACCATACTGAGGGCTATCGGCTTCACAGCCGGACCGCAATAACCGCCATGCGCACCTTGACCGCCTACATTCGGAATCGTATTCCAGCTGTGGATGTCCACGCCAGCCAGGCTGTTGATCGTATTAATCAGACTGATCGCATCCGCGCCGCCCTTGACCGCGTGACGGGCTACAACCGTAATGTCAGTAATGTTCGGCGTCAGCTTCACTATGACGGGTGTTGTCGCTACTTCCTTCACCCAGGTCGTCTGGGCTTGCACCAGATCAGGCTGCTGGCCCGAGGCTGCACCCATCCCGCGTTCCGCCATGCCGTGCGGGCAACCGAAGTTCAGCTCCAGCCCATCTACGCCGACTGCCTCGACCCGCTTAACGATTTCATGCCACTTCTCCCGCTTGGGCTCCACCATCAGGGAGGCGATAATCGCGTGATTCGGAAATCTTTTCTTCGTCTCGTAGATCTCCTTCAGGTTCACCTCAAGAGGACGGTCTGTGATCAGCTCAATGTTGTTAAAGCCCGCTACGCGCTGTCCGTTAAAGTGTACCGCTGCAAAACGTGATGAGGTGTTAATAACCGGCTCTCCGAGCGTCTTCCACACCGCACCTCCCCAGCCTGCTTCAAAGGCACGCTGTACCTGATAACCGGTGTTGGTGGGCGGTGCAGAGGCCAGCCAGAATGGATTGGGTGACTTGATTCCTGCAAGATTGATACTCAAATCTGCCATTAATGTTCCCTCCCTGTCATGTAAGCCCGGCTAATCAGCCGGCCTTGTATTCGCACAGCAACCCCAATTTATACAACAGAGCCAACCACGCTATCCTGCAGGCCCGACATTTGCTTCATAATGGCATAAGCGGCATCCTTGCCCTGCTGGGCAGCGGAGACTACCATCGCTTCACCTTTGCCCGAGCCGAAGACGATATCCCCGGCGGCATAGATCTGCGGATCGGAGGTCCGGCCGGTATGCTCATCTATCTTCACAACGCCCCACTCGTGGGCAAGGCCCAGCGCTTCTATCAGATCCACCCGCCGTTTCTGCCCGATCGCCACCACAACCGCATCCACCGGCATGAGGAATTCAGAGCCTTCTACAGGCATCGGCGTCAGACGCCCATCCTTGCCGGTCTCACCGGTCAACTTCATCTGTACACACTCCAGAGCGGTCACATTGCCCAGTTCATCCCCGATGATCCGCTTAGGCAGGGTCAGCCAGCTGAATTCCACGCCTTCCTGCTTGGCGAATTCATATTCAAAATCATAAGCCGTCATCTCCGCCAGCGTCCGGCGGTAGACCATCTTCACATTCGCGGCGCCCAGCCGCACCGAGCAGGTAGCTGCATCTATCGCCGTGTTGCCTGCACCAATGACGGCAACCCGCTGGCCCATTAGCTCCAGTGTCGGTATCCCCGTCTTCGTGCTTTCCACGAGTTCAATAGCATCGTAGACCCCGGAAAGCTTTTCTCCTTCAATACCGAGCGGCGGAACATAACCCATCCCAGCAGCCAGCACGATGGCATCATACCCGGCCTTCAGTTCTTCCACGGAGACATCCACGCCCACTTTCACTCCTGTACGGATCTCGACGCCCAGCTTCTCGACCTGTTCCACTTCCCACAGCGATATGGACTGCGGCAGCCGGAATGAGACGATTCCGTGTGTATCCAGTCCGCCGGCAAGCTCCTTAGCTTCATAGATCACCACACCATAACCTTCACGCGCAAGCTCCCTGGCTGCAGACAACCCGGCCGGACCGCCGCCGATCACCGCGACTCTTTTGCCATTCGGGACGCCTGCCTTAAATAAATCAGCCTTAGTATTGATCGCCCAATCGGTGGCATAACGCTGCAGCAGCCCGATCTGAATCGGCGCAGAAGCGTCATTCAGTACACAAGCGCCTTCACACAGTTCTTCCGTTGGACAGACACGCGCACAACTGGCACCAACCGGATTGGCGTCCATGATGGTCTGAGCCGAACCCTTCAGATTGTCTGTGGCAATACGTTTAATGAAAGAGGGGATATTAATGCTGGTCGGGCAGGCCTTGATGCACGGGGCATCGTAACAATACAGGCAACGGTTGGATTCTTCGATTGCGCCTTTGCGGGTAAGACCAGGTTCAGCCTCGGCGAAATTGCGCATGAACATATCAGGCGTGAATGTGTATAACGGAGAAGTGTGCTCCATCCGTATCCCTCCTTCTGTATGAGTGGCTCGGCATTTACATCATGTTTGTGTTATATAATATAACATAATTACGGGTATTGCCTTAATATTTTGCTTACTTCTCAAGATTATTGTAGTAAAATGAACAATAAACCTGACTTCACTTTTCTTTTTCATCGTAACAAGTTAACTATCCTTACATGCTATATTTAAAACTATATTGAATTCCTTTTTTCGTTACATTAGACAGATTGTCTAATTTCAAAAGTGTATTTTTTACCTGTAAGAATAAGCCGGGAGTAGCACCACACGAGTCAGGGCAGCGGTTCATACATCAAGCGAGGGGGAAATTTATGGATTGGGAGCTTGTATTTACAATTCGGGATGCACTCAAAAGACCGCTGTTCGCGGAAGCGGAAATCGTCGGCGGAAGAACAGGCCTAAGCCGTGCCATCCGCTGGGTGCATGTGCTGGAGAGCGCGAGCTTTGAAAGTCTGATCCACGGGGAAGAGATGATTCTGACCACCGGCATAGGGGCAAGCGCCGATCTGCCCGCTTCCTTATCCTTTATGCAGAATCTGATCGATAAGAACGCAGCCTGCTTATGCATTGAGCTTGGTGTTTATTTCAACAGCATTCCGCAGGAAATGATTGATCTCGCCAACCAGCATGACTTCCCGCTGATTATTTTCACCCGTACTGTGCGCTTTGTAGATATCACCCTTGACCTGCATTCCCTCATTATCAACCGCCATCACCGCATGCTTCAGGAGCTCGAAAGTATCTCCCGTGAGTTCCACCGCCTGACGCTGACCTCTCAGGGCACACTCAAAGTTCTGCAATTGTTATGCAAAAGCACCCGCACGCAAATTGTATATATGCAGCCGCAAGGGAAACCCTTGTTCTTCCCGGCGCTTTCGCCCGAGGATCAAGCCCCTCTCCTGCGCTTCTTCGAAGCCTTCGGCGAAGAGATGGAAGGTGTGCAGCCGGATGCCGCCCCATATATCCGCGACTATGGCCATAAGACGATTGCGTTGAAGCCGGTAGGCGCGCTCGATCAGACCTGGGCTTATATTCTGATGGTCTGTAATCATAAGCCGCAGGAATTCGATTGTCTGCTGCTTGACTCTGCTTCGCTCTCGATTGCACAGGAGCTGCTGCGCACACGATATATGGAGGAACGCAAGCTGTTCTCGGAGAATCTGTGGGTGGATGAGCTGATTGGCGGACGGACCCAGGATGACAACCGGCTTAAAGGACTTGTGGGTCCAGACTTCAATGTCGTGAATGAGCTACCGTACCGTGTATGCCTGATCGAAATTGAAAATCCCCGTGACGTGAAATGGAACAGCTCGGAGAACGACTGGGAGTCGATTACCTTTCACCTGTCGCTCATCCTGCGTTCCATCTTCGAGAAGTATTCCCTGCGCCCGCTGATTACGCTGAAGAATAACCGCCTCACCGTCATCGCCCTCGACATCCAGTCCAAGCTGCCCGGCAAACTGCGGCTGCAGCAGGCACTGGATGCACTGCAGCATATCCGTTCCGACGAGAAGCTGAAGGATCTGCAGCTTGTAATCGGAGTCAGCAAGTCCCAACGGGGCCTGAAACACGCCTATGCGGGTTACCAGGAAGCCGTACAGGCACTGTCTCTCTATTCTTGTTATCAGAAGTCTATACTGTTCTATGAAGAGCTCGGCGTCTTCCAGCTGCTGCTGAGCCTGAATGACGGCAAGACCCTGGAGAACTTCATCCGCAGCTATCTCGGACCTCTGATTGACCATGATATCGCCAAAGGAAGCGAGCTCCTGCTGACCCTGCGTGTCTACCTCGACCACGACGGTTCCAAGCAGATCGCCGCCCGGAATTTATTCATCGTCAGACAGTCCCTTTACTACCGGCTGGACAAAATCACCGAGCTGCTGGGCGAAGACTTCATGCTTCCGGAGAACCGCATCTCCATACAAGTTGCCCTGCGTGCCTATCAGCTGCTGTATCCCGAGAAATTCACTCTGCCCAGCTCCCGTTCAGCACAGATTTAACGGTGCCAATGATGAACTGGATATCCTCATCGGTGGAGGAGAGCGGCGGTGCAAGGGTAAGCACATTATTGAAGCCCGCTACTGTATCGCCGTTCTTGCCGATGATCAGGCCCTTCGCTTTACACGCAGCGATAATCCCTTTAACGACAGCCAGATCGGCAGGTTGCTTGGTGACCTTATCCGCCACCAATTCAATACCGATAATGAGTCCGAAGCTGCGGATATCTCCTACGAGCTTGTGGTCCAGCAGCTCTGCGAACTCTGCAGTGAGCTTCTTGCCCAGAATATCCGCCCGTTCGACCAGGTTTTCCTGTTCCAGGATTTCCAGATTGCGCAGAGCAAGCGCACAGGCTGCCGGATTGCCGCCAAAAGTGTTCACATGGCGGAAATGCCCGTAGTCGTCGCCGTTATCCTTGAAGGCCTCATAGATATCCTTACGGACGGCCGTTGCCGACAGCGGCAGGTATGCACTGGTCAAGCCCTTCGCCATGGTGATCATATCCGGCTTCATACCAAAATTCTGATGCCCGAATTTACGGCCGGAACGTCCAAAGCCGCAGATCACCTCGTCAATAATCAGCAGGACTCCGTGCTTGCGGCAAATCTCCTGAACCCGGTCCAGATAGACCTGATGCGGCACAATGACGCCGCCGCCAGTAATGACCGGCTCCATAATCACCGCCGCTATCGTCTCCACACCTTCCCAGATGATCGTATCCTCAATGGCCTGCGCACTCTGAAGGTTGAACTCTTCCACAGTCATACCGGCCGGACGGCGGTAGCTGTCCGGCGGAGCCACATGCAGAAACCCGCCGCTCAGCGGTTCGTATTTATATTTCCGCTGCGCCTGTCCGGTGGCCGAGAGCGCGCCAAGCGAGCTGCCATGATAGCCCCGATAGCGGGCGATGAACTTATGGCGGTAATGCTGGCCGATCTGCTGCTGGTATTGGCGGGCTATCTTGAAGGCTGCTTCATTGGCCTCTGACCCGCTGTTGGAGAAGAAAATAACATAGTCGCCTTCGAGCCATTCATTCAGCTTCTCGGCCAGGGCGATTGCCGGCATATGGCTCTGGGTGAGCGGGAAATACGGGAGACTTAAGAGCTGATGATAGGCAGCCTCTGCCAATTCCTTACGTCCATAGCCGACATTCACACACCACAGGCCGGACATGCCGTCCAGTAATGTGTTGCCGTCGATATCCGTCACCCACGAGCCGCTGGCTGATGCGGCGATCATCGGCGGATTCTTTTCATTGTAAGGGGTAATATTATGCCATAAATACTGCTGATCCTTCTGGATAGCCAGCTCGCTATCGTTCCCCAGGCTTTGCATGACACACTCTCTCCTCTCAACATTCCATAGTAGTTTAATAACGCGCGGTAACCATTTTCTTGCGGGTATAGAACTCTACACCATCCCTGCCGTTCGCATGCAGATCTCCATAAAAGGATTTCTTGTACCCCGAGAAAGGAAAAAAGGCCATCGGCGCAGGCACGCCCAGGTTAACCCCCAGCATTCCCGCATCAATCTCTTCCCGGAATTCCCGGATCGCCTTGGCGCTGTCCGTATAAATGCAGGCCCCGTTGGCAAAAGGGGACCGATTCGTCACCGCTATGGCTTCGGCCAGATCTTTGACCCGCACTACAGCCAGCAGCGGCGCAAATATTTCATCCTGCCAGATCGTCATACCCGGCTGCACACGGTCGAAAATGGTCGGGCCGATGAAATAACCTGCTCCGCCTGCCGCACTATCCAGTCTGCCGTCGCGTACCAGCTCCGCCTGTTCTTTAACCCCCGTGTCGATATATGCAATCATACGCTCCTTGTTGGATTGGCGAATCACCGGGCCAAGGAACACGCCCTCGTCCTTGCCGTTGCCGATCTTAAGGCTATCCGCAGCCTCCTTCAGGCGGCTTACCAGCTCATCTGCGATCCTCTCATGCACAACGACTACCGAGCAGGCCATACAACGTTCACCCGCTGAGCCGAAGGCGGCGGAAGTGATGTTTTTGACTGCGTTGTCAAGATCGGCGTCGGGCAATACAATGGAATGGTTCTTAGCTCCGGCCAGTGCCTGTACCCGCTTACCGAACGAGGTTCCGTGCTTATAGACATACTCTGCAACCGGCTGGGAGCCTACAAAGGATATGGCTTTGACCTCCTCATGCTCGAGCAGGCCGTTCACCACCTCATGTGCCCCGTGCACCACATTCAGCACCCCTGGCGGAAAACCCGCTTCTTCGAACAGCTCTGCCAGCCTGTTCACCAGCAGCGGCGTGCGTTCGGAGGGCTTCAGAACAAAGGTGTTGCCGCAGGCAACCGCCAGCGGGAACATCCAGCAAGGCACCATCATCGGGAAGTTGAATGGTGCGATTCCACCAACTACCCCAAGCGGGTAGCGGTACATGCCCGACTCAACGCCTGTAGCAATATCCGGCAGCTGACTGCCCATCATCAGTGTAGGAATGCCAGCGGCAAATTCAACACATTCAATGCCGCGCTGCACTTCTCCGTGCGCTTCCTCCAGGCTTTTGCCGTTCTCCAGCGTGATCAGTCCAGCCAGCTCGTTCCAGTGCTGTACCAGCAACTGCTGGTACTGGAACAAATAGCGGGCCCGGCGCGGTACGGCAACCCTTTTCCAGGAGGAATACGCCTCTGCCGCCGCCTTCACCGCATCATCCAGCTCCTGCCGGCTAGAGATCGGCACATACGCAATAACCTCGCCGGTCGCCGGATTGAACACCTCTTCCTGCTGTCCGGAGGAAGACTCCACCCAGACGCCATTCACGTAGTTCTTTACTTTCTCCGTTTGCCTTACAAGCAGAGACATTATCTGCACCTCTTCCCCTCTTCCGGGCTGCTGATTATAATAGATGACCGCCCCATCCGGCGGTCATCTATTATGAATATAAGTGTACCTTTGTTATTTTGCCGCCATCTCCACAATTTCGTTCGTATAGGCCTCATCCACCTTGGGTGCTGTCTTGATCACGCCGAACTTAAGGGCAATATCTGCCGTCTGCTGGAACGCCGCCGCATCGGTATAACCCATCTTGGATGCGTCGAAGCCTTCCGGCTGAATCAGCTTGGCCACCTCGGTCATCATCGTCAGCTGATGCTCGCGGGTGGTGCTGCCTTCCTCAGCCAGCTTCATCACACTGTCCACCGCCGCTTCCGGGTCAGCAATCGCGTCCTTCCAGCCTTTCAGGGATGCACGGACAAACTTGGCTGCTGTTTCCTTATTGGCTTCAAGCCATTCCTTGTTGGCAAAAAGATTGTCTTCCAGCATAGCCACACCTTCATCATTCATATCGATTACATTCAGATCCTCTGCCTTGATCCCTGATTCCAGCACGACCTGATATTCGTTATAGGTCATGGCCGAAGCCGCGTCGATCTCGCCGCCGAGGAACTGGTCCATCGTGAAGCCCTGCTTCGTAAAGTTCAGATCCTTATTCGAATCCAGCTTATATTTATCGAACAGTGCCAAAATCTCAAACTCGTTGCCGCCCATCCAATTACCGACCTTCTTGCCCTTCAGGTCAGCAGGTCCGCTGATACCTGCGTCCTTCTTGGATACCAGCACCAGGCCGCTCTTCTGGAAGATCTGCGCGATCTGCACCAGCGGCATTTCCTGCTCCTGGCTGGTCAGAAGACTGGCCACCCAGTCCACGCCGATATCCGCTGACCCACCTGCAACCTGCTGCTCAGGCACAATGTCCGGCCCGCCAGGCAGAATCTCTACTTTGAGCCCTTCTTCAGCATAGTAGCCTTTGTCCTGGGCCAGGAAGTAACCGGCGAATTGCGCCTGCGGCACCCATTTCAGCTGCAGCTTGACAGTGACTGGATCTGCAGCCGGCTCTGTAGTTGCCGCTGCTTCGGGCGAAGCGGAAGCAGCTGTTCCAGTCGCCCCTTCAGCCGCCGGAGCTGTATTATTATTCTTGTTCCCACACCCAGCCAGCAAAGAAATTATCAGGATTAACGCTACTACCAACACCCCGCCACGAAACTTGCCCTTCTTCCCGTTCATCAATATAACTCCCCCTACCCGTTTGAGTTTTCCTTTCGGCTGAAGCCACAGCATGGTTACCATCGTAATGCTCTATGCACACGGTCCTCCGTAGGGGTTCTCTGTCTCCCTCTTCGCAGAAACCGGATGTAACGAATTCAGGGTATTAGGAGCGCTGGGAGGAGTGCCACTTGATGAACACTTTCTCCAGCCGTTCAACAATCAGGTAAAAGAGGACTCCGGCAATGGCCGCCAGCACGATGCAGGACCAGCCTAGCGGCATTTTGGCCACTTTGATGGAGTTGGAGAGCAGGTAGCCTAGGCCCCGTGAGGAGAAGAAGAATTCCCCGACAATGGCTCCGATCATACTCGCAGTGGCATTGATCTTCAGCGCAGTGAACACATAAGGCAGACTGTTCTGGATCCGCAGGTAGCGAAATACCGCCGGCTTGCCGGCTGCATAGGAATGCATCAGATCCAGGGCAAGCGGATCTACCGCCGCCATGCCCTTGTAGGCATTAATAGCCATCGCCGCCATCGTCGTCGCTGTAACAATCGCGGCCCGGGACCCGATTCCATCCCCGAACCACAAGTTCATGATGGGAGCGAGCGCCACAATCGGCACAGCGTTCAGCGCAGCCACCAAGGTCAGACTCCCTCCGCCCCAGCGGGGCCAGGCGGTTGCGGCCAGAGCAATCAGAAAGCCGCAGGCTGAACCGATCAGCATTCCCACCACTGCCTCGGTCAGCGTATAGCCGGTATAGGAGAGCAGCAGGCTGAGATTATCCCGCAGTGCTTCCGCAATGGCCGAGGGTAGAGGCAGCTGATATTTTTTGAGATCAAAGAGCCTGTGGAAGACCTGATACTCCCATAACAGCAGAAACAGCACACCAGCTAGCAGGGGCAGAATCACGCCAAGGTTCAGCCATTTGGTTGGTCGCCGGGGGCTATGCTGTTTCCCAGGTTCTGTTGAAATACGGTTGTTAGTTGAAGTGATTGGAGCAGGTGATGCTTCTTTACCTGATGAAGCAATGAAAGTTGCATCCCGTACAGTAGTATTGCTCTCCATCAGCGGCTGCCCCCTTTCGGACGGAATTCCGGCTGCCATGGGGCTACCAGGCGTTCCATAAGACTCATCAGCCAATAGCTAGCCATTCCGAGAAGAGCGCCAACAAGCACCGTAGACCAGAACATATACGTATGAGAAGGTCCATAATAGAGATTACGGAGCATAATAACGCCAATCCCGTGCTGTGCACCCATGAGTTCCACGAGGATCGCTCCGGTTACGGCTAGCGGAGCGGCGATCTTGAGGCCGCTAAAGAGGCCCGGCAACGCAGCCGGAAAACGCAGCTTCCAGTACACTGCCCAGGGCTTCGCGGCATAGGAGTGCATAAGCTCTACTGCCGGGAGATCCACACTCCGCAGTCCGCGAAGCATATTCAGTGCGACGGGAAAAAAGGTGATATAACCGGAGATGATAATCCGCGACACCTGTTCGTCGCGCACAATGCCATAGATGATCGGGGCCAGGCCCAGAATCGGAATCATCTGCGAAGCCACCGCATAAGGGAAAGCGAGCTGTTCAATGGTCTTCGAGAGACTCATCAGCACCGCGAGGATCACCCCGGCCGCTGCACCGATCAGAAACCCGACACCGGCATTGCCGAAGGTGGCTCCCCCCTCTTTCAAAAGCGTGCCGCTATACTTCCACAAGGTGGACGCCACTTCATGAACGTAAGGCAGCTTGGATTGGGCCAGCGGCGTCTTCGCCACATTCAGCAGCCACCAGGAGACCGCCTCCCAGGCCACCAGCAGGCCGAAGATCCAGACGAACAGCGGCAGCACGCGGTCCCGCATAAACGTACTGTTCCCCTTCATCCCTACACCCCTTCGAAGCTGTCGCGGATACGGGCGATCAGTTCAAAAAACTCCGGACTGTTTCTCATCTCCGCCGTGCGCGGGCGAGGTAGCGGTATATCCACAATAGCGGATAACCTTCCCGGATGCGGAGATAGCACGAACACGCGGTCCGAGAGAAAAATTGACTCAGGAATGCTGTGGGTTACGAAAACAATGGTGCTCTGCACTTTGCTCCAGACGGATAGAAGTTCCTCATTCAGACGCTCGCGGGTGAATTCGTCCAGTGCGGAGAACGGTTCATCCATCAGCAGGATTTCCGGTTCCATCGACAGCGCTCTGGCGATGGCTACCCGTTGCTGCATCCCTCCGCTTAGCTGCCACGGATATTTGTCTGCGAAGCCCTGCAGGCCTACGAGATCCAGCAGCTCCAGCGCCTTGTCTTCACGTATGGATTTCTTCACGCCCATCAGTTCCAGCGGCAGAGTAATATTATGCTTCACCTTTCGCCAGTCATAAAGGACCGGACTTTGGAAGACAATGCCGTATTTTTGCGCCAGACGGGCTTCACGGGCACTCTTACCGGCTACCGTAATGTCTCCGCGGGTTGGTGTTATAAGATCTGCCATCAGTCTCAGCAGGGTGGTTTTGCCGCATCCGGACGGGCCGAGCAGAGAAACAAACTCCCCTTTGGCGATATCCAGGCTCACTTGATGCAGCGCAAGCACATCGGCTGTTTCTGTCTGATAACGCATCTCGACGTTTTGCATCTGTATTTCAGGAATTCTTGTTGCGACTAATGACATTCCCAGCTCCCCCTTCGCTCCTGATTCGGATTTCATTTCTTTTTATGTCATATAAAATAACACATTATTCCCAATATCAAGCTATTATCTCTTATCGATGTAGTATTAACTAACATGTTACACTTTGCTCCGGTTACTCTCATTAGACAAAGAGTCAAATAGCATCTGCAAAATTCAGTCACTTTGTCTAGGTGGCGCCTATTTATTATTAAAAATTGCGACTTTTTCCGATACAATAGGTATATATCATCATGTATACACCGTGATGCTATCTCACTATATCTTTCATTAATCAGGAGACAATCCGCCTATGCTTATAGCTAATATTCATACATGGAGGTCTGCACGATGGGATCCATGATTTCCAATTATATTGTGATTGTTGCGATCTCCGGTGTGCTGAACGTGCTGCTGGCTGTTTTTGCCTACTATAAAAGAACAGATTTCGCAGGAACCCGCGCGTTTATCCTCAGCTCTTTCACTTCAGCAGTCTATATCTTCGGCTTCGCCTTGGAACTGTCAGGCCAGAGCATGCCGGAAATCAGCTTCTGGATCAAGGTCGAGTATCTTGGGCTGCCCTTTATTGCTCCCTCCAGCCTGATTATGATTATGTATTTCGTAGGACTGGAGCGGTTGATCCGCAAAGGACTGGTTACCGTGCTCTATGCCATCCCCTTCATCTCGGTATTGCTCGTATGGACTAACGATTATCATCATTTGTTCTATCAGTCGATGCATTTCCGGGAGGGTGCCCCCTCACCGCTGATCGATATCGTTATGGGACCCTGGTATATTGTTCAGGGCAGTCTGACTTTTGGCTGTATGCTTGCGGGCATGTGCCTGATTCTCTGGCAATGGAACCGGATGAAGCGCGTCTACCTTAGGCAGCTGTCCATTATCTTCGTCGGGCAGTTCCTCCCGGCTCTGGGGGCTTTCCTGTATTTAGTGAATGCGACCCCTTATGGGATGGACCCCGTTCCGGTGATTATGAGCGTAACCTCAACCCTCTACATTTGGGCTATCCTTTCCAGAGGCATGCTGACTGCTGCCCCTATTGCCCGTGAGAATCTTTTTGAAAGCATGCGCGACGGCGTGCTGGTTACTGATCTTTCCGATATGCTGGTAGATTTCAATCAAGCTGCTGCAGACATGCTTCAGGACCTGGATGCCTCAGTCATCGGCAAGCCTTTGGCCCAGCTCTTCCTTCCGGCGGGTCCGGACGCTGTTGATTATGTTATGAATTCCGATCCGCAGCTCAGTGAAGAACGCGAGCTGGGCTGGAATATCCACGGGGATACCCGTTATTACCAGGTTAGATCCTCACCGGTGCAGAAGCATGACGGGCATCTGGTGGGAAGGATGATCATTCTGATTGATGTCACAGAGCGGACACTGCTGCAGGAGAAGCTGCTTCAGCTGGCTACCATCGACAGCCTAACCGGTATTTACAACCGGATGCATCTAATGGAGCTCAGCCGCCAGATTCTGGAGGAGGCTGAGCTCAGCCTGACGCCAGTCTCGATCATTTTGCTGGATATCGACTTCTTCAAAAACATCAATGACCGTTACGGCCACCATTATGGAGATATGGCCCTGCAGCACCTTGTAGCCGTCTGCAGACAGCATTTGCGGGAGGGTGATGTTTTCGGGCGTTACGGGGGCGAGGAATTTGTCCTCTGTCTGCCAGAAACCCCGCTTAAGCAGGCTTCGCTGTTATCTGAAGCGATCCGTAAGGATATCGAGCACAGCCCCCTCTTAACGGTTTCCGGATCCATTAATCTGACTGCCAGCTTCGGAGTAGTGGAGTCCTCCCGCAATCACCTCTCGCTGGAAGAACTGCTCTCCGAAGCGGATCACGCCCTATATACCTCCAAACGAAGCGGGCGTAATGCGGTGCATGTATCCAGCGGCTCCTCCATCAGTCCTTTCACACCGGTATAAGCTGCTGCGGTAGCTGCCAGCCGGCGGCGCTCCAGCAACGGCGTTTTTGCTGTTGTTGGACCACTACTTTTCGAAGAGAACAGCCAAATCAACCTTATCTCAATAACAATACAGCCCCGTTTCCAGGCAGGCTTATCACCTGTTCAGAAACGGGGCTGTTCTGCGATAAGGCGTCCGCCACTACCGCGCACTTTTTTTTAGAGTGGTTTCTTCCTTAATTCTTCCTTATTTCTCTTATTCATTTCTTCCTTCCTTTGCTTCCGGCCATGAAATATTCCACACCCTGCAGCAAATCAGCCGGGAGCTCCTCAAGCTTCAGATAATCCCTCAGCTCCTGTACCACACGTTCACGGTTATGCCCAAAAACATCCACAATCCGGGCGAGACGTTCCCACGGTACCAGATCATCATGGAATTCGTCTGCGCTCATCGGTACGCCGTGCGATTCCACCACCCAGCGGGCATTATAACCATAAACAAGTCCAAGCAAATTCAGAAAACCTGTACTGCTATATTGCCGGGGACCGCCATATACGGAAGGCCCCAAGGCATCACCCAGAAAAAGAACGTCGTCTTCTTTCACGTGAAGAATACAGGAATCTGCGGAATGATCACCGCCCACATGTCTCAAATCACAGGTGACTTCGCCCAGATCCAGACTAATATTGCCCGTAAATACGATATCCGGCTTCACAACCGTTATGTCCCTGTTGCCCCTGTACTCCAGACGAATATGTCCGGCACTCTCTTCACTGAGGGTCCCGGCCTGCACCAGCTCCTCCAGACCCTCATCTGACCAGTTTCTTCCGCCAAGACTGCCCAGCGCTTCTGCTGTTCCTTCATGGGCAATGACCGGCACCTTCCAGGCGGAGATACCAAAAGAATGATCCCAATGCCAATGCGTCAGTACGATTAAATCCGGCTGCCTCATGCCACGCCTAGCCAGTTCCTGGCGGAAAAGCTCCGCGTGGTCGGGGGAATTCCCTGCATCCATCAGCAAGGTACGCCGTTCTCCGGTTATTGCTGCCAGAATGGGGCGGTCGGTCTCATGCTCTGCATGCATGATCAGAATGTGCTGACTGAGTTGCTGAAATTTATGCTTCATGTATAGCTCCCCTCCCTTAATCCCATAATCCCACAACCTAGGCGCTGTAATATACACATGTTGCATGAATTCCATATATTAATCAACTGCCTGTTGTTTGCGAACAGCGGTTTTTCGTTTAATAAGAGTTAGCCGATCCATTTAAGCCGCACTTCGAGCGGAGGAGGAGGAGATTCCATGATCAAAATCGGGCTAACAGGCTTTGGAGACCACGAGGAGCTGTACGGCAAAATCAAGCCGGCTGAACGGCTGCCTGTCTACAGCGCTCATTTTCCCATCGTGGAGATCGACAGTTCTTTCTATGCGGTGCAGCCAGTCAGAAATTACGCCAAATGGGTAGATCAGACACCGGATGAATTTCAGTTCATCGTCAAAGCATATCAGGGGATGACCGGACACCTGCGCAGCAAAAAGAATTACTTTGATACCCCCGAAGAGATGTATCAGGCTTTTCATACCTCTATAGAGCCTGTGCGGGCGGCCGGAAAGCTGGCCATGGTTCTTTTTCAATTCCCGCCCTGGTTCGACTGTACCAAGGACAACGTAGAGTTTCTGCGTGAAGCCAAGGAAAGGCTGCTCGATGTTCCATCCGCCATTGAATTCCGCAACGAATCCTGGTACAGCCCGGAAATGCGCGACAACACTCTGAGCTTTCTGGAAAAAGAGAGCTGGATCCATACTGTGGCAGATGAACCGCAGGCCGGGTCCGGGTCGATTCCCATCGTGCCGGTATCGACCCACTCTGATGCTACTTATGTCCGCCTGCACGGACGTAACATCAGCGGCTGGAACCAGAGCAGCCATCCAGATTGGCGCAAGCTGCGCTACTTGTACCGTTACAGTACGGAAGAGCTGAAGGAGTGGCGGGACCGGCTGCTTGAGCTTGAAAAAACTTGCAGCGAGCTGTATGTTGTGTTTAATAATAACTCTGGCGGAGACGCCACTGACAATGCGAAGGAGCTGCAGTCGCTGCTCGGAATCGATGGCGGTCTGGCTCCGCGCCAGCTGGATTTTTTCTAAATTGCCCGGGGGATGCCTGGAGGTCTACATAATCTCTTCTACTCCTTGCTGAAGCACTAAAGCGCTATAACTTATCCACCGTTCCATATATGAAGGAGGCCACAGGAAATGAAGAGAAACCATACTATGATGCAATTTTTCGAATGGCATGTCGCGGCGGACGGAGAGCATTGGAAGCGGCTGGCCCAAATGGCTCCCGAGCTGAAAGCGATTGGCATTGATTCCGTATGGGTGCCTCCGGTAACCAAAGCGGTCTCCGATCAGGACACAGGCTATGGTGTATACGATCTCTATGATCTGGGCGAATTTGACCAAAAAGAAACCGTCCGCACAAAATATGGCACCAAACAGGAACTGATTGACGCTATTGCCGAATGTCTCAAGAACGGCATTGCCGTGTATGTGGACCTTGTCATGAATCATAAAGCAGGCGCGGATGAAACCGAGGTCTTCGAAGTGATTGAGGTAGACCCGAATGACCGCAATAAGGAAATCTCCGAGCCTTTTGAGATCGAGGGATGGACCAAGTTCACATTCCCCGGACGCGGTGACGAGTACTCCTCCTTTAAGTGGGATCATACTCACTTCAATGGTACCGACTTTGATGCCAAAGGGAACAGAAGCGGAGTCTTCCGGATCAACGGTGAGAACAAGAGCTGGAATCAGAACGTGGATGATGAGTTCGGTAACTACGATTATCTCATGTTCGCGAACATTGACTACAGCCATGAGGAAGTTAGAAAGGAAATGCTGGAGTGGGGCAAATGGCTGGTAGATACACTGCAATGCAGCGGCTATCGTCTGGATGCCATCAAACACATCAATCATGAGTTTATTAAAGAATTCGCGGCAGAGATGACCAAGAAGCGCGGCGAGGATTTCTATATTGTAGGGGAATTCTGGAACTCGAATCTCGAAGCCTGCCGGGAATTTCTCAATACAGTTGACTATCAGATAGACCTGTTCGATGTGTCGCTGCATTACAAGCTGCATGCGGCTTCCCTTGGAGGCAGAGACTTTGATCTGACGCATATTTTTGACGACACGCTAGTCCAGACGCATCCCGGCAATGCCGTGACCTTCGTGGATAACCATGATTCCCAGCCGCATGAAGCGCTGGAGTCCTGGGTTGGAGACTGGTTCAAACAGAGCGCCTACGCCCTCATCCTCCTGCGGTGTGACGGATACCCGGTAGTCTTCTATGGTGACTACTACGGCATCGGCGGACCTACTCCGGTTGAAGGAAAAAAAGAGGCCATTGATCCCCTGTTATACGCCCGCTGCCACAAAGCCTACGGCGAGCAGGATGATTACTTTGATCACCCGAACACCATCGGCTGGGTGCGCCGTGGCATCGAAGAGGTTGAAGGCTCGGGCTGCGCCGTAGTCATCTCGAACGGAGACAACGGCGAGAAGCGGATGTTCCTTGGTGAAGAGCGGGCTGGAGAAGTATGGATCGATCTTACCCATAACCGTGAAGAGTCCGTAACCATCGGTGAAGACGGCTGGGCGGCATTCCCGGTGAACGGCGGAAGTGTCTCCGTGTGGACGCTACCGGATGCGGAAGAGGAAGAGTCTGATCCAGAGGCGAAGAATGCTGATGTGAATAGCGAAGCTGTGGACGGCGGTTCTGCGGAGGGAATTTCAATAAATTAGGTTTACTAATTCCACTTAGTATACATTTTCACCTGAGCACAACGTTCGAGACATGTTCACACTGTGGATAATGCGGGCGATTCTGCTCAAGTACGCTAAGTTTATTCGGGTTAAGTCCCTAAAGTTCAGCTAGTTCAGCTAGTTCAGCTAGTTCAGCTAGTCCAGTCCATGCCAACACTGCCACTCAGCAGCAGGAGGAACTCAGGCTTCAAACAAACAGGTGACACCGGCCATTATGGGCGGTGTCACCTGTTTGAGTTATCTCCTAAGTGGTGCGAAGCTATCCATTAACGGCGGATCGCCGCCTTCTCACCTTCGGTCCAGATATCCGGTTCCGTATTCAGGATGCGCTGAATTGGATAGACTCTCCATACGGCAGTTACAACAGCTGAGCTTAATACTGCTTTGATCAGGTCACCGGGGATGAACGGCCACATGCCTGCCGTTAATGCCTTGGAGAGAGAGGTCATGCCCGTGGAATGGGCCAGCCACCAGACCCCGCCAGGGTACACAAGCAATGCACCGAACAGGAAGTTCACGGCCAGCAGCTTCACGAATGTATATTTGGTCTGCCCCATGCGCTGTGCAGAGAAGCCAATCAGGAAGGCCGCAACTGGCCAGGAGAAGATATAACCTGCCGTTGGGCCAACGAGGACGGATAAGCCTCCGCTTCCGCCCAGTACACGAAATCCGGCTGCCGTCAGTCCAATAACAATAAGCACGGCCAGACTTCCATAGCGTGCGCCGAGAATGGAGCCGGCCAGCATAACTCCGAGTGTTCCCATCGTGATAGGCACAGCCGAGAAGGGCAGTGATATTCTTAAATAGCTAAGTGCGATCATAACTCCGGCGAACAGGGCACTGAAGATCAGGCCGCGAGTCGTCCATTTTCTCATGAGTAGGATTACCCCCATTTTTTTAGGATCACTATATCATCCCCCACCAGATACATCAATCTTAAAATATTTGCTATAATGGGTAGCGATTATCGACTACAGCAGTTAAGGAAGCAGGCCCGACAATGATCAGAGCGGAGCAATTGACCTTGTCTTACCGGGACGGCCAGCGCAGGCTGCCGGTTTTGCAGGGAATTTCTATACATATCAAACGGGGAGAATGGGTGGCCCTTACCGGAGCCAACGGATGTGGCAAAAGCTCACTCATCCGTACATTCAACGGTCTCAATGTACCAACCGGGGGCAGTCTGTCTGCCGCCGGTCTGGATCTGCGTTCAGCGGGCAACCGCACAGCAGTCAAGCAGCATATCCAGCTGGTATTTCAGAATCCCGAAGCCCAGACTGTCGGCTCTACGCCGTTTGAGGACGTCGCTTTTGGACTGGAGAACCGCGGTTTAAGCCGTGATGCGATGCTCGCACAGATTGATAAGGTCCTGCGCCAGGTCGGTCTGGCTCATAAAGCGGAGGCTGATGTCTCTACCCTGTCGGGCGGTGAACGCCAGCGCCTGGCGGTCGCCTGCTGTCTGGCGCTGGACACGGAAATGATCATTTTTGACGAGGTAACCTCCATGCTGGATCCGGCCGGACGTCGGGACATTCTGGAGCTGGCCCGCAGACTGTGGGAACACGGGACAACGGTGCTCTGGGTGACCCAGCGGATGGAGGAGCTCGCCGCAAGCCCGCGTGTCGCTGTCATGGGTCAAGGAACATTGCTGTATGATGGTGACGCCCGTTCACTGTTCTATACGAGCGGGCTTCCGGACGCTCTCGGCTGGCCGTCTGCGCCGGCCGTCCGCATCGGGCAGCTCCTGCAGGACAAAGGCTGGCCTGTGCCCCTTCTGCCCCTGACCGAGCAGGATTTGGAGGCGGTTCTGTGAGGATTCAGGCGAACGACGTATCCTTCGGCTACGACAGACTCCCTGTCCTCACAGAGATTAACCTGGATATCCGCCAGGGATCGCTTACTGTTCTGTGCGGGGTCACGGGCAGCGGGAAGTCTACGCTGCTGCGCCTTTTGTCAGGCCTTGCAGAGCCGGCTTCCGGCACGATTCTCCTGGACGGCGGCAAGCCTGCCGCCGGTAGGGTCTCCATGGTGTTCCAGCAGCCTGAGACACAGTTGTTCGCGGGCAGCGTGCATCAGGAGCTGGAATATGGCCTTGCTGAGCGCGGAGTGCCGAGGCCGCAGCGGCTGGAGCTGATCCGCAGCGCACTTGCCAGAGTAGGGCTGCCCTACGATGAATTCGGCGGGCGCTCGCCCTTTCTGCTGAGCGGCGGCGAGAAGCGAAGGCTCTGCATCGCCGCTGCTATCACTTCCCTGCCGGGACTGCTTATTCTGGACGAGCCCACGGCCGGGCTGGATCCGCAGGCGGCAGAGTCCCTGCTAGAGCTGCTGCGTGAACTGCGCAGCAGCGGACTGACCCTGGTTGTTGGCACCCATGACCTCGACAGCTTCCTGCCGATGGCAGACGAGGTCATTGTGATGTCCCAGGGTGCCGTCCATTATAGCGGACCGGCGTCCACCCTGTCCGCCGATCCGCATGTGCTGACAGCCGCCGGACTGGAGCCCCCCGTCTATTCGCGGCTCGGACACAGACTCCGGCAGAAGGGCCTGCTGGCTGAGCTGCCGGACAGCCTGGATAGCCTGCTCGCAGCGCTTGCAGAGCAGCCGCTCCCTGCACCGCCCGAGGGAGAGCTTCCAGCCTCAGCGCTTCATATCCCAATCCGGACCGAAGAGAAGGCGGCTCTGTCCCCTCAAGGGGGGACGGGCATCCGTCCAGCTGTCGCCATAGATATAGGAATAGCCTCTGCACGGAAGCCGTGGCAGAGGCTGGACCCCCGCGTCAAATGGCTGGGGATGGGAATGGGAACCTTGGTCGTCTCGGGGATGGAAGCCCTGCTGCCGCTGCTGCTGGCTTCAGGCCTGATTACCGGGCTGATGCTCTCTGCCCGCATTCCCTGGCAGAGGACGGTCCGCTTCTTCCGTCCGTTCCTCCTCATGTTCCTGTTCCTTTGGCTACTGTCCGCGCTCACCTGGAGTTCCCCGGATTATAAGCTTGGGCCCGTTGGCATAAGCCTCGCCGGTATGGAACGCGGCGGACTGAATGTGCTCCGCTTTCTGCTGCTGGTTGCACTCGGTTTCCTGTTCACCGAGACCACCACTGGCGCCCCCTTGCGGGAAGCGCTGGAATGGGGGATTGCCCCGCTGAAAAAGCTGGGCATCCGCACCCGCAACTGGTCGCTTGCGGTGTCCGTCACACTCCAGTTTGTACCCTGGATTCTGGACAAGCTGACCCAGCTCCAGCTGGCGCTGGACTCGCGCGGCCGAAAAGCCCGCGGCTTGGCCCGCTACACTCCCCGGCAAGTCGCCCTACTCATCGTCCCCTTGCTCATTCTGGTCATCGGGATGGGCGATGAGCTGGCTACCGCCGTAGAATCCCGGGGATATGATCCCACCAAGGAACGGACGCCTGCCTACCGGCTGTCCTGGCAGAACCGCGATACGCTGATCCTGCTCTGTATCCTGCTGACTACCGCCTTGTTATGGACGGTCTCGCGTCTCAGCTAAGAGAATAACTCAGCATATACTCCAGATGTGGATCAGGAGTATCTAACAGCGGGTCCTGCCGGGTCCAGACCCCTGAGATGCCCAGCTCCCGGCAGGCCAGATCGAAGCTGCAAGCAGCAATCCCGATGTCGATCCGCTGCATCTCGAACCCCAGCTTGTTGCCACCATAATTCGGTGTAGGCAGCCAATAAAAATGAACTTGCTTCCTGTCCCCAGACAGCACCACTCTCCATGGCTGCTTGTTGGAAGCCGACGGACCCAGCCGGACCATCTCCAGCGGTGCAGCCAGGCTCCCTGCAGCCTCCTGGGTCAGTACGCGGCCGAATCCGGCATCCTGGAAGAGCTCCTCCCAAGGTTTCCTTTGATTAGATTTGGCGATATACCGCATCGTCGAATCCAGCAGCCGCTGCTTCTCGCTTGCATAACCCAGCGGAGAGATACAGGGGATAAGCTCTCCTGGCGCAAGCTCAATTTCGCGGGAGAAGGACTTGCGGTTAAAGGTCCCGCCCATCCAGCAGGTTCCAAGGCCCAGCCCTGTGGCATGAAGAATCAGCTTGTGAAAGATATAGCCGAACTCCAGCAGCGCTATCTTCTCATTCTGCACCACACCCACCAGATACGCCTGCGGATTCTTGATGACCCCGTAAGCGCCAAGCTTAACGCCTGATGCTTCTGCCGCACCTCCTTTGACTGTAATCCACTCCACAGAAGCCTTTCCACCCAAAGGTCCGCGCAGGTTCTCCTCTTGTGCCAAATATTCCATCACCGCTGCACGGGCCTCTTCCCGGATCGGGGTCTGCTCATAGGTGCGGACCGATTTACGTTTCTCCATGATCTCCATGATGGCGGTTCCCATAACTGTTTTCCTCCTTTATTCATATCAATCATATCAAGCGGACCTAAGCGGACCATGCCTCTTCAAAAAGAAGGCACCTGCATCGCAGGAGCCCTCTCAAGTGTTGTATATCTAGGTTTGCTTGTTCATCCTCATGAATCGGGCAGAATCAGTATTGCTGATTTGCAGATAATCGTCCAGGAACTATTGCACATCCGGTGAAGATTATTTCCGGTCCTTATCCTCTTCAGGGTAATGGGAGACGAGTCTTACCAGATCAAACGTCAGCATCGACAGGGTAAGCGCAGCCGGATAGACCAGATATCTGGGTTCCCACTCCGGATTGAACTTCTCCTTATAATGGCGCAGCCCGGAAAATCCGTACCAGTGCCCGCCCCGTGTATACACCAGATGAGCCAGTTTTTCTTCCCGCAGCGCTCCTGAATTATTCCCAACACTGGATAGCGGCGCATTGCCCAGATTGAATCTGCTGCTGCCTTGTTCCTTCGACCACTCCAGCAGACGGACGAACAAATAGTCCATTGTGCCATTTGGTGTTTTCTTCAGGTGACGCATCAGGTCAACCGACAGGGTATACCCCCCGTCATATCCCGGTGCAATAGAGGCAAAAGCCAGGACCTCGCCTTCCTTACCGCGTAGTAGCGCAATGGGGGCAAGCTGCAGGTAAGACGGCTTGAACCAACCGAGAGAGTAGCCTTTTTCCTTTCGGCCGTCCAGCCATTCCTCAGAGATCTGGCGCAGCTCAGTCAGCAGCCCTTCGGAATGAGGCGGATCTGCCACCTCAAATACATATCCCTCCCGCTCAAAGCGGCTTCTTACACTCCGCAGGTCGGAATTTTTTTTGCCACTGAGTGTGAATGTTGCCAGCGGCACCATTGCCTCTTCACCCAGCTTGAAAAAACGGTAACCCTGTTCATGGTATACCGGCAGAAAAGCCGGAGTGCCCTGATAGAACACCACAGCCAGTCCGTATAAATCCGCAGCCTGCCGAAATTCACTAATCCCTTCATTGATCAGGTTTAGCGGACCAAGCGGATCACCCAATACGACCAGCTTGTCCCGTACCCGGGAGAAAGCAAACAGCACTTCGCCGTTCTTAGCCCAGTAGAAGTTCTTATCACCCAAGAACAACATATGGGTTAAAGAATTCCCGGGATTGCGCTCTAGAAAACGGCTTAATCTGCCCATATCCTTATCCGCGAACAGCTCATCTATGTGACGGTTAGGCCGAAGGGTAAACAGCATCGTAAGCACAATCCAGGAGAGCACCAGACCGCTGGCAACGGTAACCGCCACATTGCTGTGACGCTGCAACCATTCAGGCTCGACCCCGCGGGGAAGATGCTTCATGAACCCCCGATGCGCATAGCTGCCCAGCCAGTAGTAGATCATTGCTATAAAAGTGGTGAGTAACAGCCACCTTACGGTATTCTGCCGGCTAACCGGCACGCTGATCCGGTAGAAGCGCGCCCTGGAGATCCAAAGGATGAGCGCTACCAGCAGGAGGAACAGAGCTTCCTCGTAATCAAACCCCTTCGTAAAAGTAAATACGGCTCCCACGAACAGCAGTGCACTGGTCCAGACATAGGCTCTGCGGACTCGCAGCGAAATTCCGCGTGACAGCAGAACAAGCATGAATCCGATCAGTACGGAGAGATGATGCGATATCCGCATCACCGGCAGCGAGAGCAGATCCTCTGTAATCCGCAGCCGGTACAGGAGCTCGGGCGTGGCAGCTGACAGGAGCAGTATAAGTCCGCTGACAAATACCAGCTTGCCGAGGGCCCAGACACCAAGGTCACTCAGGAACGAATAATGGCCCGGCCAGCCCCACATTTTCTGCCATACATTAAGGGAAGGCTCGATTATCGCATTCGCTGGGCTCCGGTCAGGGCCTTTTTTACCCTGAAGCCCTAGTTCCAGTGCAGCCAGCCCCAGGCCGATCAGCCAGGGAATCAGATAATAAAACAACCGGTAAATGACCAGTACGGCCATCGCCTGATCACTACGATATCCAAGCTGCGTAAGCCCGAGCAAGGCAATCAGATCGAAGGCGCCGATGCCGCCAGGAGCCATGCTGAGTATGCCAGCAATCGCAGCAACAACATAGATGCTAAAGACGGTCACGAAACCTACACCGCCGAGCAAGTGATCTCCGATCGTCCAGAACGTAATTCCGGCGAACAGCCATTCCAGAAAAGAAGCGCCGACGGAAGCACCTACGGTCAGCCAGGGCGTCCGGCCCTGCCCCCGGTTAATCCATCTGGCGAACAGCGAAGAACGCTGAATGATAATGAAAAAAGGTAAATACAGCGCCATGCCCCAGACTGCGAACACCAGCCAGTGATGCTTGTGCAGTAGCGCGGACGCCGGTAGCAATCCAAAGATATTACCCCAGGAGAGCAGTGACAGCCCGGTAATCATGAGCGGCGAGAGAAACACTATAGCGGGCGTAAGAACGGCGGCGGGCACCCCGCTTTTTTTGTAGAGAAGCGTCCGCAAGCCTACCCCCGCCAGACCGGCAAATCCGATCAGATTGTTGAAGGTATTGGCAATCCATGCATAGCGGAAAGTACTCCAGCGCCCGATGTCCAGCCGGTAATGCCGCCGGATCAAATAATCGTAGCCGCTCATAACTGCAACCGAAAGCAGCGCAACCCCCATCATCTGGGCAATGGCCTCTGCAGGAACCCGCTTCAGCTCATGGAGAATCAGTCCCAGGTGCACCTGCTTCAGCTCATGCTGTCCCTCCAGATATACTAGGGCAATAACCGCAACCGGAATAAGTGCCCTTACTGCCCTGAGCCGGTAGATCGAAATAATCAACTTTACAATTCTGAAACGCTCGAGTGTCTGGATCTTGGAGTGCATGTCTTCTCCTGCCTTTACTGCCGGATGGATGGGCTTAACAAGACTTTGCCCATTTTCATTCCTCCATTATACCAAGACTATGGAAGAATGGCTCTTTTGGGAGCAACTTAAAGGTTAGACCGTCCTTTACTCCCAATACCCTGCACGACAGTGTTCAAAAAAGTCCATGGCGCTATATTCATCTATGCATCCAAAATATAGTCTTGCACAAAAAAAAGAGGGCGCCCTCACGGATAAGGCGTCCTCTTTCTAGCTGCTGCTTATGATTCAGTTGCTTGCTCTTATCCGGATTTACACCCGGATGTCAAATCTTCCTTCGCTGTCTGTAGTGGCAGTTGCAATATCCTGCGCGCTTGCAGGCACAAGCATCTTGCCGCCTGCCGGTTTCTCTGGCGGAGCAGCATTGCCCCTTGCCGAAGAGGAGCTTTGACTCTGCGATTTCTGGGCAATTTGGGCTTCGATCTGTTTGATCTGCTGCTCAATCTGCTTAGTTTTCGTTTCCTTGGTTTTCTCATCGTCTTTGCTGGAAGCAACCTTTTCCAAATCGGCTTCCAGTTTGGCTTTTTGCTTCTCCAAGGCAGCGGTGTCCGTTGCGCTGGAGGATGTGTATGTAGTAGAAGATGCCGATGATACAGAAGAAATATTCATGTTTGTCCCTCCCTTCACTTTTCCAAGTATAGGTGGTCTACCTGGGAGGAACCTTAAAATGCGCTGAATGTTTGCTGAAGGGCGTCCGGCAATACCAGCATAGCAAAGCTCTGCTGTAAATACCGCTCCAGCTCGGGCGTAGTGATTCTCATGAACAAAAAGGAAGCGCCCCAGGCAAAGGCCAGCAGCTGCAGCAGCAGGGTGCTAAAATCCTAGCGGCTCATCTGACGTCTCCCTGTTTGCACAGCAGGAGAAAGGACAGAATGGAACATACGCCTGCTCCTGCGATGACCATCGCCATGGGCAGGGCGTTCTCACTCCCGCCAAGTCCGACCAGCGGAGCGGCACAGCTGCCAAGCAGCAGGGGCAGCAAGCCGAGAAGTGCCGATGCACTCCCGGCGGAATCGCCCTGATCCTGCATGGCCAGGGAGAAGCTGGTTGTCCCTACCACGCCTACACTGGAAACAACGGCGAACAAGCAGATAAGGATGGGTACAAGCCCGCCTCCGGATAGAACGGTCAACAGCAGCAGCACACCCCCTAGCGTGCATAGCAGCAGTCCGCCAACCAGAAATCTCTGTTCGCCGAATCTTCCGGCGAGTCTACCGGCGACCTGGCCGGAAAGGATAATGCCCAGTCCATTTACGGCAAAAATCAGGCTGTACATCTGCGGAGATACCCCGAAAATAATCTGCAGGACAAAGGAAGAACCGGAAATATAGGCGAACATAGCTGCAGAGACAAACCCTTGCGAGAGAGCATACCCCATAAATCTCCCATTTCCGAGCAGGACAGCGAACGTGCGGAAGGTGCCGCGAAGTCCGCTCCTGGAACGCCGTTCCTTGGGCAGGGTCTCCGGAAGCCGCAGTAGAATCGTGGCAAAAAAGATCAGTCCGGCGGCAAACAGCACCACGAATACTCCCTGCCATGTTGTCACTCTCAGCAGTTGGCCTCCGATGACGGGGGCCAGGATCGGGCCCAGTCCATTGACAACCATGAGCAGGGAAAAGAATTTGGTTAACTCCGAGCCGCTGTACAGGTCACGCACTGCCGCGCGCGAGATCACAACGCCTACCGATCCGGCTAACCCCTGGATAAACCGCAGCATCACCAGCAGTCCTATGGAAGGACTGAATGCACACAGCAAAGAGGAGACTGCGTACACTACCATGCCAATGAGCAATGGTGTGCGGCGGCCATAGACGTCACTTAAGGGTCCTGCAACTAGCTGACCCGAAGCCAGTCCGAGCAAAAAGAAAGTCAGGCTAAGCTGCACCATCGCAGCGCTGGCACCAAAATGCGCTCCTAGCGCCGGAAGCGCCGGCAAATACATATCAATGGACAACGGTCCAATCGCGGAAATAGCCCCCAGAATGACAGCGATCTGCAGCCGCTGCTTTCGTGTCGGCCCCCCCGCTTTCAGCATCCTGCTATCGAATTTTGTGATCATAAGTAGTACCGTCAACCTTTCTGTAGCAATGTAATCTTCATACTACCGATCCCGGGTGGATTATACAATGCTCTTTTGACCGCGCATATTCAGCAAAAACCGCCCGCAGGGGCTTTCAATTGACCATTACAGTCACTTGGCAGCAGCCCCGCGGGCGGTTATGAGTTTAGACTTTACGGAAACGACTGGACTGTTTCAGCCAATCACGGGCACTTTCAGCTTCAGCAGCGCTGAGGCGGTGGCCCTGATTGCCCCAGTGCATGGTTACCTCGGCACCCGCATCCCGCAGCAAAGATTCGAGCTCCTCAGTTTCCTCCGTGCGGATGATCGGATCATTCGTACCGGCACCGATGAACACCCCGACATCCTTCAGGGATGGCAGTTTCACCCCGCGCAGCGGTACCATCGGATGCAGCAGCACTGCTGAATGGAAAATACGTTCGTAGTGGAACAGCAGGCTGCCGGCGATATTTGCACCGTTAGAGTAACCCACAGCCACCAGATTACTGGAATCAAAACCGTACTTTGCCGCTGCCTCATCCAAAAACTGCTTAAGCTCATGCGTACGGAAGATCAGGTCCTCTTCATCGAAAATACCTTCAGCCAGCCGCCGGAAATAACGCGGCATTCCATTCTCCAGCACATTCCCCCGAACCCCCAGCACCGAAGATCCAGGGGATAAAAGTTCGGCCAAAGGCAGCAGATCCTGTTCATTGCCGCCTGTACCATGGAACAAGACTAACGTCGGCAGGCTCTGATCGGTACCTTTGCGGAAGATATGAATCATCCCTGCTTCACCTCGATTTCACGGATTTCAAAAGGCGTCAGGTTTTCTTCAATAACGCTACGGTGAGGCTCGAACCAGGCTGGAAGCATCAGCTTCTGTCCCAGCGCATCCGGAGCTTCATCACGGGCAAAGCCTGGAGGATCCGTTGCGATCTCGAAAAGAATTCCGCCTTCCTCACGGAAGTAAATGGCGTTGAAATACTGGCGGTCCTGTACAGGCGTCGGCTGATAGCCATGGCTCTGCACGCGGCGGCCCCATTCCAGTTGCTCGGCATCATCTTTGGCCCGCCAGGCGATATGATGTACCGTGCCTGTACCTCCCGCTCCGTGCGGAACCGGCGCTGCCTTCAAATCAATGATGTTGCCCAGATCGCCGGTTGATCTATAGCGAATGTAGCCGTCACCTTCAGCAATCCGTTCGAGACCCAGAGTACGGGACAGGGTGTCTGCTGTTTTTTCCGGCTCCGTACTATAGAGAACAGCCCCGCCAAACCCTTTGATCGCATGCTCAGCAGTCACTCCGCCGAAAGACCATGTGCTCGGCGCCCCTTCTTCACGCTCAACAAGCCCAATCCGCAATCCATCGAAATCGGCGAAGGAGAGGTAAGACTCGCCAATCCGGCTCACTTCGGTTACCGGGATCTGATAGGCAGCCAGGCGCTGCTTCCAGAAATCCATCGAGCCCGTTGGCACCGCATAAGTGGTTACACCCACCTGCCCCCCGCCGATACGGCCCTTGCGGCCCTCGGACCAGGGAAAGAAAGTAATGATCGTGCCCGGCGCACCCTGTTCATTCCCGAAATAAAGATGATATACCTCAGGGGCATCGAAATTGATCGTTTTTTTCACAAGACGCAGTCCGAGAATTCCGGCATAGAAGTCGGCATTGCGCTGTACGTCTCCGACGAAAGCTGTAATATGGTGAATGCCTTGGGTTTGCATGGTCATTGTAATTACCTCCTGAAATTTTTAGTTTTAGTTAAAGAACAGTGCATCCAGCGAAATCGATCCCGGTCCGGCCAGTGCAACACCCACCGCAACCACCAGCAGCGTCAGAGGGAACTCGATACCATTGGCCGTGGACCAGAAGCCATTCGGAGCATGAACCTTAACAATAGCGCCCAGCATAGCTGCAGCAATCAGTACAGCGGCCACCGGTGTCAGCAGCCCTGCCGCGAACAGCAAACCTCCGACAAGCTCCATCAGTCCGGCCAGCACTGCCATCAGCACCCCAGGCTTAATCCCAATGGACTCCATCCAGCCCCCGGTCCCTTTTGGACCATAACCGCCGAACCACCCGAACAGCTTCTGTGAACCATGCCCGATAAACGCAATCCCAATGACCAATCTCATCAACAATAAACCTACACTAACCATTTTAAACACGCTCCATTCTCTTTGTTTTAATTATCTTAATGTTAAGATATTGGGTAAAAATTTTTGTTTCTTACTGTTATTCCTGATGAACTCTGTTTTCTAGTGCAAGTGAAGCTGGGCCCTCTCAAGCGCGAAAGCATCCTGCATCACTTGGCAAGGCGTCTATCGCTGCACCCGTTGTCAGATGCCCTACATCTACACGCCTTTGCCAAGCTTCTTCAGCAGCTGAATGGCCTGATCCTTCTCTTCGCCGTTCAGACCACTCATCATACTGTGAATGGAACTGACATGACGGGGGAAAATATGATCAAACAGCTCGCGGCCCGTATCTGTAATCTCTGCGTAAGTTACACGCCGGTCCTCGCTGCATGGAACACGCTTCAACAATCCCCTCTTCTCCAGCTTATCGATGTTATAAGTGATGCTGCCGCTGGTGACAAGGATCTTCTCGCCGATCTGCTGCAAAGGAATCCGGGTTCTGTGATACAGGACCTCCAGCACCATGAACTCCGCCGAAGCGAGCCCGTGGCTCTTCATATCCTTCACTGCATGATCCATTAAGCTCTTATAGGCCTTGGACAAGACAACAAACAATTTCAATGATGCTGCCTGCTCTTCAGCTTCTCTATCGGCTGCTATGCCGGATGTTTCCTTATAATCGTTCACCCTTGTTCACCTCCCATGCTTTTTAATTACCTTTAAGTTAAACATCTTTAAATTAAACATCTTTAAGTCAAGATAAATATAATACATGACTCATCTATTGTCAACACCTTCTGCAATAAATATATCACGGCCGTTTGACCTGCCTCTAAAAACGGCGTATCCTTTTCCTTGGAAAAGCCGGATTAAACCTTAGGGACTTTTCTTGGAGCTGTCCTAAGGATTGCTCTGAGATTGCTCTAAGGTTAAGCTGCTATTGATCTGCTGAACTTATGCATATAGCAACAGTTATTTATTATAGAAGGAGGCTGAATGATGGAAGCATTGGATAGACAAGCTCCCGGCCCGCACGGTGAAGCAGGGCAGCTGCCTCACGCGCTTCGCATCCTGATCGTGACAGCGGTTGCGGCAGAGCGGGATGCGGTCCTGCGCGGCCTGAAGGGCAGCAGCAGGTTCCATGTCATCGCGGCGGGTGCCGGCACCGCCGCGGCGGCGGCAGGAACTGCCGCTGCTCTGGCAGCCGGAAGCTACGGCTGCGTCATCAGCGCCGGGATCGGCGGCGGCTTCCCGGGCCGTGCGCCCGTAGGCTCGCTGGTCGTCGCCAGCGAGATGATTGACGCGGCCCTCGGCGCAGAGACGCCGGAGGGCTTCCGCAGCGCTGCCGAGCTCGGCTTCGGCAGCGTGTCCGTGCCGGCCGACAGCGGCACGGTGCAGGCGGTCTCGGCCGCGCTGGCAGCGGCCGGTCTTACGGTAAGCACGGGAATCGTGCTTACCGTGTCGACGGCGACCGGCACCGCCGGGACGGCCGCCGCTCTGGCCGCCCGCCATCCAGAGGCGGCGGCAGAAGCGATGGAAGGCCACGGGGTTGCCGTGGCCGCCCAGGCACTGGGGATCGCAGCACTGGAGCTGCGCGCGATCTCGAACCCGGTCGGCCCGCGCGACCGGGCCGCGTGGAAGATCAATGAAGCCTTAGACGCGCTTACAGCGGCGGCGGCTATTTTATTGGAGGTACTGTAATGACTACAGAGCTGAACATCGCTTATTCCCCTTGTCCTAATGATACTTTTGTGTTTCACGCCTGGGCCCACGGCCTCGTCCCGGGTGCACCCAAGCTGAATGTAACTTTTGCCGACATTGATATCACCAATGGCCTGGCTGCCGACGGCGCCGGACCCGAGGTACTCAAAATCTCTTACGCTGCCCTTCCCTACGTGCTGGAGAAGTATAAGCTGCTGCCCTGCGGCGGCGCACTTGGCCGGGGCTGCGGACCGCTGGTTCTGACCCGCAAGGGTGCTGGCGCCATCAAGCATCCGCGTGAGCTGTCGGGACGCCGTATCGCCGTTCCCAGTGAGCGCTCGACCGCCTATCTGCTGTTCCGGCTATGGGCGGCACAGCAGGTGCCATCCGGGCCTGCTGAGATCATCGTCCTGCCATTCGACGAGATCATGCCTGCGGTACAAAGCGGCATAATCGATGCCGGACTGGTTATTCATGAAGCCCGCTTCACCTACCCGTCCTATGATCTTAACCTGCTGACCGACCTGGGCAGCTGGTGGGAGAGCGACACCGGACTCCCGATACCGCTCGGTGCGATTATCGCCCGCCGCGACCTCGACCACGAGGCCATTGCCGGCTGGATCCGCAGCTCGCTGCAATATGCATGGGATCACCCAACTGATTCCAGAGACTACGTGCTGGACCATGCCCAAGAGCTGTCTCCGGAGGTTGCTAAATCACATATTGATCTCTATGTTAATGAGTTCACGATGAACCTCGGTGATGACGGTTATGCTGCTATCTCCGCCCTCTTGAACCGCGCCGCCGCCGAAGGTTTAGTCCCTGCGGTTAATCCCGCGCTGCTGCGGTAGCGTGCGGACCAGTAACCTACTGCCGGCTCCCGGAGCGCATACTTGTGCTCCGGAAGCTGGCTTATTTTATAGCCTGACGACCCTAATCGAGCTTCACAGCTATTTACAATAGAAAAAAAGATCAAGAAAAACGAGGAGGATATGATATGATCCCTGCCGGCAACAGCAAGCCTAATATTGAACGGTTCTCGGGGTATCAGGAAGATTACGACCGCTACCGCCCCGAGGCCCCGCCTCTCGTGACTGAGCTGCTGACCCGTTACTTGGGCCGCAGGCCTTCAAGGGTTGCTGACGTGGGCTGTGGAAGCGGACTGTCTACCTTTTTGTGGAAGGATGCAGCAGATACCGTAACCGGAGTGGAGCCGAACCCCGATATGCTTGGCAAAGCGCTTGAGAAGCTGGATCTTCTGGGCAGCGGGGCAGAAGCCGTATTCTTTGTCCAGGGGTATTCTAACCAGCTTCCTTTTCCGCCCTCCAGTGTAGACATCATCACTTGCTCGCAGTCGTTCCACTGGATGGACCCGTCTAGCACGCTTCAGGAGATCTCCCGCTGTCTGAGCCCGGGCGGAGTATTCGCTGCTTATGACTGTGATTGGCCGCTGGTGCTGCAGCCGGATATTGAAGCCCGCTACAATCGGTTGATCGCAGCGGCAGATCATCTGCTGTCCGAGCTTCAGCCCGCAGCGGAACAGGCGCATAAATGGAACAAAGAAGGCCACCTGGCCAGAATAAAAGCCAGCGGGGCATTCTCCTATGCGCGGGAAATTGTTTTTCATAACAAGGAAAACTGTGATGCACAGCGGTATATCGGACTTACGCTCAGTCAAGGCGGAATCCAAACCGTACTGAAGCTCGCTCCCGCCGTGCTCGCACAAGACATTACGGATTTCTCTGCAATGGTGGAGCAATATTTCCAGGGACGAACCCTGCCTGTACTGGTCAGCTACCGGATGAGGGTCGGGATCAAGTAGCCGGTGAGACGAAGAACGTCCCGGTTGCCCTCCAGGGGAAGCCGGGGCGTTTTCTATTTTTCCGAGGAGAGTGGATCTAGACCTGCGGGAGAAAGGCGGGGATGGCTGGAAAGAGGTCATTTACACGCTGAAACCAACTTCGCCTGGATGCCCGGATATGTGAAGCTGCTCATCGAGATCAAAGGTTATGCTTCACATGTGCTTGATATGGACAGGCAGAAATACTGCAGCGAGCTCAACCGTGAAACATTCCTGTTCGCCATGGGCTATCATGTAATTTCTTTTGCCTACGATGATGTAAGTTTAATCAGTTTGTGTAGTGGGAGCTTGTGAGTCACGCATATCATTCAGCCAAAGATAACCTCAGCATTATTTACTCTCCATGGTTACAGCTTTTGCTCCACAGAAAAAGCCTGACGCGAAGTGCCGCGTCAGGCGATTTTTTAAGAAATATGTTGCTGAGTGTTACTGCGTGTTGCTGCGTGCTGCCGAGTTGTGCAGTGGCCTATTCCTTCTGCCACTCACTTCTTATTCATCTTGAACCGCAGGAACAGCTCGTTATAGTGAGCCAGCATCCGCTTGCCGAGGTTGTCGTAGACCTCCAGCCGGTCAGTGATTTCGGCGGGCGGGTAGAAGCGGGTATCCCCGGAGATCTCCTCGGGAAGCAGCTTCAGTGCAGGGACGTTGGGAGTAGAGTAGCCGACATACTCTGCATTTTTGGCTGCTACGTCGGGCCGGAGCATGAAGTTGATGAACTTATGCGCCCCTTCCACGTTGGCTGCCTTACGCGGAATGACCATGTTATCGAACCATTTGTTCGAACCTTCCTCGGGAACCACATAGTCCAGCTTATCGTTCTCGTCCATAATTTCGGAAGCATCCCCGGACCATACGATACCGACGGCTGCTTCTTCATTGGCCAGCAGCATTTTGATCTCATCCCCGACAATGGCCTTCACGTTAGGCGAGAGCCTGTTCAGTTTGGATAATGCCTCCTGCAGATGCTCCTCATTCTGGTCGTTGACCGAATAGTGCAGACTGTTCAGCGCCATACCCATAACCTCACGGGCACCATCCACAAGAAAGATATTATTCTTCAGCCGGCTGTCCCAGAGGGAATCCCATGTGCTGAAATCCATGCCCTTGGTCATATCTGGATTGAAAATAATACCGACCGTACCCCAGAAGTAGGGAACGGAATATTTATTACCAGGATCGAACGACAAATCCATGAACCGCGAATCGATGTTGGCCAGATTCGGAATCTTGCTTTTATCCAGCGGCAGCAGCAGGTTCTCCTCGCGCATTTTGGCAATGGCGTAGTCGGACGGGACCACAACATCGAAGTTCGTGCCGCCCTGCTCGACCTTGGTCAGCATGGCTTCATTAGAATCAAAGGTCTGGTAGATGACCGTGATTCCGGTCTCTTTCTCGAACTGCTCCAGCAGCTCTGGCTCAATATAATCGCCCCAGTTGTAGATGGTCAGCGTATTCCCTCCGGAATACCCTTCGGCTGAGTTCAGCCGGGATGCAAGGAACATTAGCCCGAAGGCTACGATAAGAATCGCCAGAAAAGCATTTACCAGCTGCTTCATCTAGGTACCCCCATTTCGGCGGCAGGCCCCGCGAGCGGAGCGGCCGGGCGGTTTTTGCGGCGGTTCAGGAAGTAATACCCGGTCACCAATAGGATGGTGAAGAGGAAGATCAGCGTCGAAAGCGCATTGATTGACAAAGATACGCCCTGCCGGGCCCGGGAGTAGATCTCCACCGACAGTGTGGAATATCCATTGCCAGTGACGAAGAAGGTCACCGCAAAGTCATCCAATGAATACGTCAAGGCCATGAAAAATCCGCTAAAGATCCCCGGCTTAATAATCGGCAGAATGACCTTTGTCAGCACATCACGGCGGCTGGCCCCGAGATCGCGGGCGGCGTCGGTCAGCGTCGGGCTCATGTCCTGCAGGTGCGGCAGAATCATCAGCACAGCAATCGGCACGCTGAATGCCACATGCGAGAGCAGGACAGACGTGAAGCCGAGCTTAACGCCTACAATAGTGAACAGGATGAGGAACGAGGCCCCAATAATAACATCGGGACTAACGATTAACACATTGTTCAGTGAGAGCAGGGTGTTTTTGGCACGGCGGCTGCGGACACGCTGAATGGCCAGTGCGCCGATAATTGCAATCAGCGTGGCAATCGCCGAAGACAGCAGCGCAATCACCAGGGTGTTGATGACAATAATCATCAGCCGGGTATCCTGAAGGACTTCGCGGTAATAGTCCAGCGTGAAGCCTTCGAATTCATGCATTGTGCCCCCGCTATTGAACGAATAATACATCAGGTACAGAATCGGCGCATAGAGCACGGCGAAGACCAGCACCAGATACAGGTTGGCAAATCCGTTTTTATTCCTCACTAGCGCACCCCTTTCCGTGAGCCGCCCGTCAGCACCATGAACAGCGCCATAATGACGATCAGGAAGACGGCAACCGTTGAACCCATGCCCCAGTCCTGTGTGACCAGAAAATGCTGTTCAATCGCGGTACCCAGTGTAATGACACGGTTGCCAGCGATAAGGCGTGTAATCATGAACAGCGACAGTGCCGGAATGAACACCGCCATGCAGCCGGAACGCACTCCAGAGATCGTCAGCGGGAAAATCACCCGCCGGAAGGTTGTCCATCCGGATGCCCCCAAATCGCGCGCAGCATCCACCAGCGACAAATTCAGATCCTCCAGAGCGCTGAAGATCGGCAGGATCATGAACGGAATAAAGATATACACCGACACAAACACAAAGCTGAATCCCGTGAACAGAATCTGCTGTTCCCCAATCCCTAGCAGGTCAAAGAAATTATTAACCGGCCCAAAAGTGCCAAAGATACCGATGAACGCATACGTCTTCAGCAGCAGATTAATCCATGTGGGAAGAATGATCAGCAGCAGCCACAACTGCTTATGCTTGGTCCGTGTGAGCAGATAGGCTGCCGGATAAGCAACCAGAAGCGAGAACACCGTGATCAGGAATGCATACCAGAAGGAGTTAAGCATCATCCGCATGTATACCGGCGTAAAGAAATTAATGTAATTATCCAGAGTAAGATGCCCGTCCAGATCAAACAGGGAATAATAGATGACCAGCAGCACCGGCGCAATAACAAACAGCGCGATCCACAAGTAATAAGGGATGAGGACATACGACCGGCTCTTACTGTTCATGACTTTCCACCTCGCCGTACGCTTCCAGACGTTTGTCGAATTCTTCCTCCGTTTCACCGAAACGCATGACATGAATGGCTTCCGGGTCAAAATAAAGCCCGATTTCGCTGCCTACCTCTGCCTTACGCGTGGAATGGACCAGCCATTCATGGCCGGATTCATCATAACAGCTGATCTCATAATGGACCCCCCTGAACAGCTGGGAATCCACGCGCACACGCAGCTTGCCCTGCTCAAGCGTGGCGATTTCCAGATCCTCAGGACGAATAACTATCTCTACGGCCTCATTCCGTTTGAGCCCTGCATCGACACATTCAAACCGCTGTCCGCCCCACTCCACCAGGTAATCGTCAATCATCACGCCAGGCACAATATTGGACTCCCCGATGAAATCGGCTACGAAACGGTTGATCGGCTCATCATAAATGTCATTAGGCGTACCGCTCTGTTCGATCCGTCCGCCGTTCATGACGAAGATCCAGTCCGACATCGCGAGTGCTTCCTCCTGATCATGGGTCACGAAAATAAAGGTAATGCCCAGCCGCTGCTGCATTTCACGCAGGATATACTGCATCTCTGTGCGAAGCTTCAGGTCCAGCGCGGACAGCGGCTCATCGAGCAGCAGCACCTGCGGCTCATTGACGATAGCACGGGCAATCGCCACACGTTGTCTTTGTCCGCCGGACATCTCATTAATAGCGCGCTGATCGTAGCCTACGAGGTTCACAAAGCGCAGCGCTTCCTGCACCTTTTGCGTGATTACATCCTTCTTAAGCTTCTTAATGCGCAGTCCGAAGGCCACATTCTCGAATACGTTCAGGTGCGGAAACAGGGCATAGTCCTGAAAAACCGTATTAACCTGACGTTCATTGGCGGGAATGTGGTTGATTAATTGGCCATTGAGAACGATGGAGCCTTCCGTGGGCTCCGCAAAGCCGGCGATCAACCGCAGAATAGTCGTCTTGCCGCAGCCCGAGGGACCGAGCAGGGTATAGAACTTGCCGCGTTCGATCTCGAAGCTGACGCCTTTTAACACCGGCTCTTCGTCATCGTATTGTTTGACTACCTGATCAAAAGAAATAATAGTGCCTTCCGGGGTAGCTATAGCTAACAACCTCCCTTACCTTATGTAATACAACCTATTTTACCCGCTTCCTGCGGGGGACAATCGAAGTGGCATGCTCAGCGCGAGTAAGCGACAAGACCACCCATTCTTCGACATACCTCCATAATATACAGCATATAGGATATGTCCTATATATGCGATAGCCTACACTGATAAAAATCACACCGGAAACTTAACAAGATCGTAAAAACTAAGGCTCTCAAGGCCTGTTTTGCGGTGCTATAATGAAAACGGCTGAAAGTCATTTCATTTTTTCTCATAAACCTGAAAGAGGATGACCACCATGAATGAAGGATTACAGGACCGCCTGGAGAAATTCGGCCTGTCTTTATATATGATACGCGTTACCCTGGCTGCGTCACTATCCTGGCTGACGGTTCATACCCTATATGGGGACAGATACTTATATTTCGCTCCACTGGCTGCGATTCTGATCACTCAGGGAAGCGTCAAGGCTTCCTTGGAAAAGGGCATCTACCGGATGACCGGCGTTGTGCTCGGCGGAATCGTGAGCTTGATTGTGGGCCGGTTCTTTGATGTTGGCGCACTCTCCATTCTGCTGATGCTGCTGATTGGCATCGGAGTCGCCACAGCCTGCCGGATCAACATCCAAGCTATCTCCCAGGTCGGCGTAACCTCTGTTCTGGCGCTTACCTTCTATCATGATCACTATATCGAGTGGCGGGTCGCCGAAACGCTGATCGGTGTAATAGTAGCTCTAATCATCAATATGATTATCGTGCCGCCCAAGGCGTTCGTCAAGGTTAAAGGCTTGGCATTCGAAGGCAGTCTGTTGCTGGCAGACGCATTAAGCGGCCTGGCAGGCGGTGGACGGGGAGCGCCTCAGGCCTCGACTACGCTGTCACGTTCCGCCTCGCTGCTGGAGAGGAGCGAGCAGCAGCAGAAAGAACTGCACTATACCTTAACGCATTATCATTGCCGCAGCGATCTCCGCGGACTGACACAGGCCACCGCACATCTCAGACAAATCCACTCCTATGTCAAAGAAATCAGCTCAGAGATTGCGCTGCTGCCTACACATCACGCTGCCTCCGACTGGATGGCGGAGATCGTAACCGCCACCGCAGACTGCATTGCGCTCTACGGTACCAAGACTCTCTCGGATGCCGAAAGCCAGCATTCGCTGCCCGAGCTGCTTCGCCGGGCCCGCGACCTTCAGTTAGCCTGCTTCTCGGAGCTGCAGGGGCAATGCTCATTGACCTCCATCCGGGATCTTGGGGCAGTCTTCTCCCACCTGAACCGGGTGCTGGAGGAAATTGAACAGGCTGATTACGTAATGATGTCAGCTGCACCGCAGAATAGTAAGGCTGAGGCTACCCGCGCTATGCGCTTTATCCAAAAGGGACTCTCCCAGAAGCTTTAGGCTTGGGAGTGTCCCTTTTTTTCAGGAGAATCCCACCATTATCCCGCCTCAATTTCCTGCTGAATTCAGAATTCAATAAATAGTGAATACCTTAAATAGATTTAATTTACATTAAAACAACAAATAACAACGTTTTTCGTTTTATATAGTGCAAAACAATTATTCCAGTTGAAAATTTGCTACTAAAGTACTAGAATTAATGTTGTTTGCAGAAGTTCTCATTACATACAGTACCAATTATCACCATTTATGTCGATTATAGTCGACTTCCTCTATCACGTTACAGTTTGAAAATACGGAACGCAAAACCATAGGCCTGAGAGTATGCCTGCTGCTGCATTACGGTTGCCAGGACGCCAATAAAGACGCCATTTGGCCCTGCTATCCCAAGATATCGCAGCTTGACTCCATGATGTTCTTTTCTGTACAGATCCATTGATTATGCGAAAAGTGAGGTTACGAGAATGCCGCAGCTGATTATCGATCGTTCACGGAACGAGTTCATTGCTTCCATGCTTCTTGGGAAGCCTAATCTCATGGATCTTTATTCTGTGGATGCACAGACGATTGGCGGAACAGACAGAGCTAAGAATGGCGTCATCATTATCCAGAACAACCAAATCTTCATTACACCTCCTCTGTCTGGCGGCATGCCGGCTGTTATCTCTGCTGTCCACCCCGTAGTACTCAAGCTCAATGGACAACTGCTCACAGAGCCAACTCCAATCACTTCTGCAGATGATCTCACCTGGGAGATTTGCGAGAAGCCGCAATATCAGATAACCGTATCCGATGATAAGCTCAAAGTGTACTTTACGCTTTACCGTGCTGAAAGATATGCCTGGAACCTGGTCAACACTCCGGCTTCAACCAGTGTTACTGTACGTGCGGAAATGAACCGCGATTCCTTGATATCTATCTTGTCGATAGCGCAGATTATGGCAGGCTTTGAGAAAAGCTCCTTCATAGGCTCCCTCAATATCCCTGCTATTTACGAAGAATTGAATAATCCTACCTATCTTCCCGTCTGTATAGCCGAAGGCAAAGCTCCTGTTCCTGGGACAAATGCGAGGCTGGAGGTGCTGCATCAGAACAAAATAGAAAATGAATTCAAAGGTACAGGCCTTGCTGACGAGGATTACCCCCGCGGGGCATTCATTAATGTGCAAGAAGGCGAAGTATTTGCGCAGAAGCTGCCACCCCAGGAGGGACTTCCCGGCTTTAACGTGTTCGGCGGTGTCCTGCCGCCGCCGCCTCCGCAGGACCTTACATTAATAACCGGGCACTATGCAGCGCTGCTTCCGGACGGACAGATCGTTGCCCGATGTAAAGGCAGACCGCGGATTACCGGAAATGGCACATTTGTGAAAACGATTGATTTCCCCCAAACCTATGTGGTTCCGCAGAGTGATACCCCAGAAGCTGCCACCATCAGGTTTGCAGGTGATGTATTTGCAGCACATCCTCTGAACAAGCACACGGTTATTGAAGCCTTGGGGAATGTATACATATACGGTGACATTCACAACTCCAGGATTGCTGCAACAGGCAGTATATTTATCCGCGGCATGGCCGTGGATAGCGAGTTGTATGCCGGGGCCTTCGGTGCTGCACACCACCATTTGTGCCGCTTTTCCGAGCTGCTGATCCAAGAGGTCTCCAGTCTGAGAGAAGCAGCCAAGAACCTTGCTGAGACCGTCGAGTCAACGATGCAGACGGTGAACTACGGCTTAGTCGTCATGCTGCTGCTGGAGAGCAAATATCATCATCTCCCTCTTCTAATCGGAGACATGCGGGAATTTTTGTCCGGTATAAGTCCTGACTACCCGCAGGATACCAAAATTTTGAGACACATGATGGGGATTTTCCTGAAACCCGGACAGTTCTCCGATCTCATTACCGATGCAGGAATAGGCTCTTTTCTGAGTCTTCTTCATAAACTTATTGAGGGAGTCTCGCTCATGCAGGAGGAGAACGTGCGGATCGATATTTCGGGGGCACAAAACAGCATTATCAAATCCAGTGGAGCTATTTATATTCATGGTGAAGGAATAAGCCGGAGCACGCTCTGTTGCAGCGGCGATATTTATTTTGTGAAGAATGGCTCCCTGTGTTCCGACTCCACTATGGAAGCTGAGGGAACGATTACCGCGCAGAATGTCAGCGGAGAGCACCTTCCCGGATCACTCCTTGTTGCAGGCCAGCAAATCACAGCGAGCACCATTCATAATGCATCGGTAACCATAGACGGGTATTCATTGGAGATTGCCGAACCTGGCGGGGATACTACGTTTACAGCCAAGATTCTGAAACAAAAATGCAAAGAATCAGGCTCGCTTTCAACTGAATAACACAGTCCACTACATACAGCATGAATTGCCAAAAGAAATAGAGAGACCCTGCAGAGCCGCGCGGCATCCTTCAGGGTCTCTTTTCATGAATGTTCAGGATTCGAATTGTGGTCTTTCGAGCTCAAATGTGCGGCCGATGGCCGCATAGGAAGCTCCGGCAAGGCGGCTGACCGGCTTCAGCCTGGCAGCGTCAATGCGCCCACTCTGAATCAGTTCATCCTCGATATAGAAACACAGCACTTCACCGACCAACATATCGCAGTTCCCCAGCTCCACATGACGTACGAGACGGCATTCCATGGCGATCCTGCACTCCTCTATACGCGGAACCTGGATCATCTGCCCGGGTACTGACGTTAATCCAGCCAACTCCAGCTCGCTGATGCCTTCAGGTGCATTGATCGAAGTATGATTAATGGCGGCAACGTTCTCCTCGTCCACGATATGCAGAGCGAACTCTCCGTTCCCCAGAATGTTGCTTGCGGTATGCTTCATCTCTCCGGTTGCCTTGCGTACACAAGAGATCATAATCATTGGTGGCTGATCACTTACAATATTAAAAAAGCTGAATGGCGCGGCGTTCACTACGCCCTGCTCGTTCATCGAAGTGACAAAGGCAATCGGACGGGGGATAATACTGCCGATCAGAAGCTTGTAATTATCATGCGCTGTTTGTTCAGAAGCTTTGATATACACGGTACACACCTCCTGTTATTGAGTAGGACGTCTTAAGGGTCTTCGGCTTATTCTAACATTAACCAGAACAATGCTGCTGACAATAAGCAGCAGGCCAATCACCAGATTCAAGGTAATCCGCTCATGCAGCAGCACTACGCTTGAACCGATGGAGATGAGCGGGATCAGGAAGGTGAAAGAGCCCACTTTTCCAGCTTCCCCCTCCTTAATCAGGCTGAAATATACCATCCAGCCCAGAGCAATCACAAATATGGAGATAAAAAGAGTGTTCGAGATAAAAGCTGCATTCCAGGTAATATCTGCCCAGCTCTCAGTCACTGAACCTGCAGCCAGCAGAATGATGCCCCCGATCATAATCTGCATGGCGGTCATCCAGAGCATATCTACCCGCGCCGCATTGCGTTTGGTATAGACCGTAGCCAGCGCCCAGCTGAGCGCACTGGCCAATGCGAGCACAATTCCCTCGACTGAGATGCTCCCGTTGAAGCCGCCGATGCTAAGCGAGGCTACGCCGAGGAACCCCATCAGGAGACCCGCCAGCTTCAGCCCGTACATGCTCTCCCCCAGCCAGATCCAGGCGAAGATGCCGAGCAGCACCGGCTGCAGGAAGACAATGGCCGAGAACAGGCCGGAAGGCACATACTGCAGGCCAATGGTCTGGAAGCCATAATAGAAGACAATACTTAAAAAAGCCGAGATCAGATAGACGGGCCACAGCCGCTTGAATTGGAGCTTTCCCCACTTTGGAAGCGCAGCGCATATAAGAATTACACCGGCAATCACGGTGCGGATACCGGCAAACAACAGCGGCGGGGCGTAATTTAAAGCGATTTTGGAAAGAGGCCAATTGATGCCCCAGACAATGACCAGAAAGATAAGCAATGCTATGGTTTTCCTCTGCTGATGCATTTATTCACCTCTTGTTCTATTTTCAACCCAATGATACATTAAAATTAGTTATAATTGAAATGAATTATACTCATAAGGGGCATAACAAAACTGATATGAACAATACTCAAATTCGTTTGTTTGTCAGCATCGCCGAAAGCGGCAGCTTCACCAAAGCCGGATTGGAAATGAATATGACCCAGCCGGCAGTCAGCCGGGCGATCTCCGCATTGGAGACGGAGCTTGCTGTGAAGCTGCTGCTGCGGGACCGGCGCAACGGGCTGATGCTGACCGATATCGGCAAGCGTATTCTTGTTATTTTCCGGGAGATCCTGATCGGATATGACAAGGTAGAACAGGAGATTGCCGCTGAGAAGGGGCTGGAGAAGGGACTGATCCGGATCGGGGCATTTCCGGTTGCCTCGGCCCACCTGGTGCCGAAGATCATTCGCGCTATCGCGGCCAGCTACCCCGAAATTGAGATCAGGCTGTTCGAAGGAACGGTAGCCGAGGTGAAGGAATGGCTGGAAGCCCGGATCATTGATGTGGGGCTGATCATTCCGCCGGGAGATGAATTCGACTGCGTTCCGCTTTTTCGGGAGAAGCTGTATGCTGTGCTCCAGGATGACCATCCTCTCCGGCACAAGCATGTCATATGCGTGAAAGACCTGGAAGATGAGCCGATGCTGATCTGCAGATCCGGGTACGAGCCTCCGGTAGTTGATTTATTCAAGAGAGGCGGCAGCAAGCTGAATGTGAAATATGAGGTCAACAGCTACATGACTGCACTGAGTATGGTGAAGGAAGGGCTGGCTGTGGGCGTGATGTCCCAGCTTTCACTGCTCTCGCTTCCTCCGGGTGTGATTATCCGGGAGCTTGCTCCCGATGCCTACCGGGATATTCATCTCGCGGTCAACTCTCTTACAGAGGTTTCCATTGCCGTCAGATTGTTCATGGATACCGCACTGCGGCTAACCTCGGGTTCGGAGACCACTGAGACCCCTCCCATCCAGGCCGGGTAAGTATAGCTGTGCAGATCGAATGAAAAAGGAGTGAAGCAAAGTGAAATTTAACCGTTTGGGCCACAGCGGACTGCAGGTCTCTGCGCTGGGTTTGGGAACCAACTCTTTCGGCAAGCGGGCGGATCAGCAGACCTCCATAGGTATCGTTCATGCCGCGCTGGACCAAGGAATCAACTTTATTGATACTGCCAATATTTATGCGGGGTCTGAATCGGAGAGAATCATTGGACTGGCGCTTGCGGGCAGACGGCAAGATGCCGTTCTGGCTACCAAGGCGGGCCTGCCAGTGCATGGAGGACCCGGAGGAAGCGGCTCTTCACGACACCATCTGATGCAGGAGCTGGAAGGCAGCCTGCGCCGGCTGAAGACAGACTATGTGGATCTATATCAGATCCACACCTTTGATCCCTACACACCGCTGGAAGAAACCCTGCGAACACTGGATGACATGGTGTCTGCAGGCAAGGTCCGCTACATCGGCGCTTCCAATTATGCAGCCTGGGAGCTTATGAAGGCGCTTGGCATCAGCGAAGCTCGCAATCTGGTCAAGTATGTCTCCATTCAGACAAGCTATTCACTTGCCGACCGCACACCGGAGAGCGAACTGCTTCCCCTATGTCTGGATCAGGGAATTGGCATCATCCCCTATTTCCCGCTTGCCGGAGGTATTCTCACCGGAAAATATGGCGGCAGCGGTCCAGCGCCTGCCGGCTCCAGAGCGCAGACTGATCCGAACTTCAGCCGTTTCCTGACCCCCGGGCGTGTTGAGCTGGGGAACAGAGTAGGTTTAATTGCTCAGAAGCTGGACATCTCACCCACGGCACTCTCTTTAGCCTGGCTGATGAACAGACCTGCTGTCTCCAGCGTAATCGTCGGAGCTACGCGGGTAGAACAGCTGCAGCAGAACCTGCTCAGCACCAAGATATCGCTGGACGCGCAGACCCTGGACCAGCTCGAGGAAGCGAGCCATGCCTTCCGCACCGGTGAGCCGTTCGCTGTCTATCGGCTGCCGTAACTGAAGCGGCATAGGAATAATGGGCTCCCGCCTGGCCGAATAACGAGGATAGCTATACCCTTCCTTAAAAGACAGTACTACTGCAGACAATCGTTGTGTCTTCAAATCCCCAAGGTCTGAGAAATTGATAATAATCGAGTATCTGAATTGCCATCTTTGTAGACATACATTCGGCCGTGACCTTGCTGTGGCCAAAATGATCCTCGTAAATAGCAATATTGATGGGGTGTTTTAAGTCGGAGGCTAGACGTAATAGCACTTAATGAAGATGACAATGATCAGAAGAATTAAAGGAGAAGTAAAGCTAATATGTATGTGTCTTTGCCCTCAGTGTGGAAAACAGAGAACCATCAACTTCATGCTCTTGTGGAACTTACCTTTAAAAAGATTTTATTTTCAGGAAGTTCCATCGCACTCAGCGAAGGACTTTCTACTGTAAGAATAGAGGTAAAAACACTTGTGGAGCAATACGTAATGTTCTCCAGACAGCTCGAAGAGATTCTGACTGAAGTCGAGCATTACTGTTACAAATTCCGTGATTTTGTTGTTTGAGCAAGATGTAGATGGAGTAATTGTAGAGGTTAATAGACGCCAAAAAGGGAAACTGCTTAGAGAGTTCTAACAGACGGAATAAACCGGGGTGTCACAGTGTGGGTATGGCAAGAAAACAGTCTATAAATTCGAATCTATGAATAGCTACTCTCCTTCTCCATTTAATGTAAACTCGAAGCGGGGTTACTGGTCAAATTTTACATATAATACATATATGTAGTATTGTATGTAAATGTATGGAGGAGGGAGTGAAATGAATAAAAAAGGAATATCAAATTTACCATATTCAATTTATTCTGTTGTAATTGGTGTTTCTGTAGCCTTAATTTTTCTTGTGGATTACTATGCTATACAAGCTGATCAGCTTGTAGATGGTATCGGCTTTATTTCTCTTTTTTTTGTTAGTCCTATAGGATTAATTTTCGGATTAAGGGGTCTTAAGAATAAAAGAAATAAATATGTCGCACTTTTGGGGATAGGAATCAATTTGTCGGAATTATTGTTTCTGATACGTCTAATGGTGTTTTTTGTATAATTTTTCCTCTACTTTGGATTAACGTTATCGCTTAGGTGGACGCTCCGTAAACGGACCCTGGTTCCAATCGCTCTTGTGTCCAGATTTTTTTCATTTCCCTTAGCGGGTGAAAAGAAAATCCGGACACAAAGGCGACCGCTACCGCTTTTCCACAATCGTTCTGTCAGCTCCACCAGTAAAAGAAACCACTATTACTGAGGTCAAGGCTGCCCCCGTATCTAACCAGGGAGCTCCTACAAAGCGAGGAGGGTTACACCTTGGTATACGCCGAATGACTCAGCCGGAAAGTGTGTTTGGACGAGTGAAGAACAACCGAGTACCAAGAAAGGTCTCCGCGTTATACCGCAGCGATGAAGCGCTCCATATCCTCTTGTACAGTCGTAATCCCGCTAATCCCAAAGTTGTCTACCAGCACCTTGGCCACGTTCGGGGAGAGGAAGGCCGGCAGCGTCGGACCGAGGTGAATATTCTTAACACCCAGATGCAGCAGAGCCAGAAGGACAATGACCGCCTTTTGCTCGTACCAGGCAATATTATAGGCAATCGGCAGATCATTGATGTCATCCAGCCCGAATACCTCCTTCAGCTTCAGCGCAATGACGACCAGAGAATAGGAGTCGTTACATTGTCCGGCATCCAGCACGCGGGGAATGCCGCCGATTTCACCAAGCTCCAGCTTATTGTATTTGTACTTTGCGCAGCCCGCCGTCAGGATCACCGTATCTCCCGGCAGTTCAGCCGCAAAATCGGTATAGTAATTCCGGCTCTTCATCCGGCCGTCGCAGCCTGCCATCACGAAGAATTGCTTGATCGCACCGCTCTGTACCGCCTCTACTACCTGATCGGCCACATTCATTACCGCAGCATGGGCGAAGCCGCCGACGATCTCCCCAGTCTCAATTTCAGTCGGTGCTTCGCAGCTCTTAGCCTGTTCAATGACCGCAGAGAAATCCTTCACTCCGTTCTCATCAGCCGCAATATGCCGCACTCCGGGGAAGCCAGTATGGCCTGTAGTGTACAGACGGTTTATATAGCTCTCCTTAGGCGGTACAATACAGTTCGTAGTCATCAAAATCGGACCATTAAAGCTCGCAAATTCCTCTGCTTGCTTCCACCAGGCGTTGCCGTAGTTACCTACGAAATGGCTGTACTTTTTAAAAGCAGGATAATAGTGGGCAGGCAGCATCTCACTGTGTGTGTACACATCCACTCCGGTCCCTTCCGTCTGCTTCAGCAGCGCCTCCATATCCTTCAGGTCATGCCCGCTGATCAGAATCCCCGGACGGGTTCCCACACCGATGTTCACCTTGGTGATCTCCGGATTGCCGTAAGTCGATGTATTCGCCCGGTCCAGCAGCGCCATTACCGCTACACCTAGCTTCCCGCACTCCAGAACCAGTGCTGTTAACTCCTCACCGCTCAGGGAGTCATCCAGCACAGCTGCCAAACCTTTTTCCATAAAAGCCTGTGCACCGGGTTCATAATACCCCAGCACCGACGCGTGCTCCATATAGGCCGCCATCCCTTTCAGCCCATAGGTCAGCAGCTCGCGCAGGGAACGGATATCCTCATGCGCTGTGGCAAGAACACCTACCTCTTGTGCCTTCAGCATCAGTTCTTCGTCCGTACCGGCAACCCAGAGAGCTGCGTCATGACCGGAAAGGGCAACCTCTGCCCCTGCCAGCTTCAGTCTGTCTCTCCACTGGTCACGAAGCACTACACCCTCCCTGATGCTTGCGGTGAAATGCTCCGGGGTGAAATTCGCATTGGTGATCGTGGCGAACATGCTTCCGGTCATGAATTTCTCCGTAGCTGGATCGGTGATCCCAAGTTCACGGCCCCGCCGTGCAAAGATTGAAATGCCTTTGAGCGTATACAGCAGCAAATCCTGGAGATTAGCCACCTCGCTGGTTTTACCGCAGACTCCCTGAATCGTGCAGCCCGACCCCTTCGCCGCCTCCTGACATTGAAAACAGAACATTTCGCTCATTCACTTTCACTCCTTAAGGGTTATTGAAACCTTAACAGGACCTCTTCATCCCGCCTTTACAGTTACCAGTAATTGTAGTAGACTTTCGTCGAACAATCGGTAACAGATGTTACCGGATACTTGCCATTCAGGAGGAAATCTATGAACCCGAACCCTGCTGTGTTGCAGGCCTGTCTGCTGTTTCGGGGACGGTCAGTGGAGGAGATTGAAGCGCTGCTGCACAAGATGATCTACACTGTAAGCGAATATCCGAAGAAAGCCGTAATCTTGGCGGAAGGAGATACGGCCGACCGTCTGGGCATTGTGCTCTCCGGACGGGTAGAAGTTCAGAAGAACCATCCCACCGGCAGCAGTGTAACCATCGCCCATTTGACTCAAGGTCAGACTATTGGTGAAGCTGTGCTGTTCCGCAAGAACAACAGCGTTCCCGCCACGGCAACTGCCGCTGACCCCTGCACGATTATGTTTATTAGCAAGCAGGAGCTGCTGCGCATGTTCACGGCAGATACAGACATGCTGACCCGCTTCATTGAGAACCTATCCGAGCGCCTCGTGCTGGTCAACCGGAAGATTGAGAATCTGTCTGCCGGACCATTGCGGCGCCGGATTGTCGATTTCCTGCTGGAGCAGGCTGAACTGCAGTCTTCCGATCAGTTCCGGCTTCCTTTCAGCAGAAAAGAATGGGCCGAACATTTAAATACAGCACGACCTTCGCTGTCCCGTGAAATGGGGATTCTGCGTGATCAGGGCTGGATTCAGTTCAAAGGCAGGGAGATTGCTCTGCTGGACATCGTCCAGATGAAGGATTACATTCACAGCGTAGACACCGCACCCGAAGGTAGAGGCTGAAGAGGTTCTACTGAAATACAGAGGATATAAAATGAGTGGAGAACCTACGGTTTTGGAAAAATGAAAAAAGCCTAGAGTGAAGAAGAACTGCTGCGGGGTTAAAACAGGTATTCACAGGCCTGCCTTGGAAGTCGGCTGCCGGATGCTGCCGAGCCACTTGGGTTGGGAACCAGTTGTAAGAACAAGAATGTTCGTTACGGATATGTCTTTAACGGGGGAATTGGAAAAAGACCATGGATAGATTTTCAGCACACCGCAATCTGCTGGATGAATTAAAGTGGTAGCGTTCGCAACCCAAAAACAATAAGAAACGTTTCAACAACGGCATTTCTGCCGTTGTTCACGAGCAAACCAACCTCACGAGCTCCAACAACGGCATTTTTGCCGTTGTTCACGAGCAAACCGACTTCACGGGCTCCAACAACGGCATTTCTGCCGTTGTTCACGAGCAAACCGACTTCACGGGCTCCAACAACGGCATTTTTGCCGTTGTTCAAGAGCAAACTGACCATTTGCGCTGGGGACACCCCCTCAAATTCCGCTCAGTTTTAGCCGACATCTCTGGCGGCAACCCAGGCGGCAACCTCTTGTTCGGGGATCGGTCTGCTGATATAGTAGCCTTGAATTTTGTCACAGCTTGTACGCTCCAGGAAAGCCAGCTGATCTTGTGTCTCTACACCTTCGGCGGTCACGTTCAATCCCATATCATGTCCGATGGTGACAATGGAGCTGACCAGCGACATGTTGTTCGGTGAATCAATACTGTCGATAAAAGACTTATCGATCTTCAGTGTGGTAATCGGCAGCTGTTTCAGATAACTCAGTGAGGAGTAGCCTGTCCCGAAGTCGTCCAGCGCAATACCAACCCCCTTCTGCTTCAGCGATTCCAGCTTGGAGCCGATCACCTCGAAGGATTCCATAAAGATAGACTCCGTAATCTCCAGCTCCAGATACTCCGGTGCAAGTCCGGTTTCTCTGAGAATGGACAGCACCGTTTCCGTGAAGTCATCCAGCATCAGCTGGATCACTGAAATATTGACCGAGATGTGATAGCCTTCGAAGCCCTGTGCATGCAGCTCCTTGGTGAACTGGCAGGCGGTGCGCAAGACCCATTCCCCAATCGGAACAATCAGCCGGCAATCCTCAGCGATGGTGATGAATGACAGTGGGGATACGAAGCCAAGTACAGGACTGTTCCAGCGGATCAATGCCTCAAAGCCCCAAATGTCGCCTGAACCGGTATCCACAAGCGGTTGATAGTGCAGCAACAGCTCATTGTTCGCAATCGCGTTCCTTAAGTAATGCTCCACAATCATCCGTTCATCAAAATGCCGCTGCATCTCCGCACCATACAGAACATAGGTGCCTTTGCCTTCCTCCTTCGCCTTGTACATCGCGATATCGGCATTCTTCAGCAGCTCCCCGGCACTGGTCCCGTTCTCCGGATATCTGGCGATTCCCATACTGATTGAGATATGCACACTGCTGTCGTTAAGCTCAAAAGGCTCACCAAAGCCCTGAACCAGCGACTCCGCATAGTAAATCACCTCAGAATAACCGGCAATATCCTTGATCAGTATGACAAATTCATCCCCGCCAAAACGGAAATGCATACACCGTCCGTCCGACAACTCCAGCAGCCGCTTACCAGCCTTCACCAGCAGCTGATCGCCTAAAGTATGGCCCATGGTGTCGTTGATATATTTAAAGTTATCGATATCTAGAAAAAAGAGTGCGGCTTGCCCTTCCGGTTGTTCTCCAATGAAATTCTCCAGTTCTTCCGACAGTGACAGACGGTTCGGAAGCCCGCTTAAGACATCGTTATAGGCCAATAAACGGTATTTCTCTTCACTGGCCTGCAGTAGCTCCTGGTTCTCCACTGCCTTCTTATACTGCTCCATAAGTTCATCCTGCAGAGCCGTAAGCTCCTCATAAGTGGACTCCAGCTCCTGATAACTCATTTGCAGCTTGCTCTCATAACCCTTCCGGTCTGTAATATCGACCATCGATCCCGCAAAACGGACATACCCGCCGGCTGCATTCCGCAGCACCTTGCCCCGGGCCTGAAACCATTTATACTCCCCTGATTTGCTCCGCATCCGGTATTCCGCATAATAATAGGAAGAACGCCCCTCCAGATGCTGCGATCGTGCCTTCTCCTGCTGCGCCGCGTCCTCGGGATGGATAATATCCCGCCATCCCCCATGGCTCTCATTAATCTCATCTCGTTCATAGCCCAGCAGTTCGTACCAGCTGTCCGAGAAATAATAGATCATCGTGGACATATCCACGTCCCAGATCACCGCATCCGAGCCATAGGCAGCGAGACTGAAGCGCTCATTGCTTTTTTCCAGATTGCATCGGATCCGTTTCACCAGCTGGACATAGAACAACAAGATCAGGATAAAGGCTACCAATATGGTAAAAGCCGCGATGATGCTTAGGACCAGCGTTTTATACGTTTCATAGAAGGAAAAGGGCTTATTGATAATCTCGCTGCCCTCTGGCAGCTTATTTATGGAAACACCAAAATGCTGAAGCTGGTTATAGTCAAACACATTCCGCTTAGTGCCATCCTTAACGATCGGCAGTTCGTCGGCACGTTCACCTTGAAGAATGCGCAGTGCCAGGCTCGCGGAAGTCCGGCCCTGAATTTTGCCGCTGATCAGGCTTCCGCCAAAAGCTCCATGGTTCAGTCCAAAATCATATAGATGGTATACCGGAACGCTGCTGCTGCTTGCTAGCTCGCTGGCGAACCTGTTCAATTCGATAATTCTACCGGTAGAATCACTAAAAAAAGTAGTCATCAGCACCATACTGTCTGAAGAAAGGGTGGAGACCTTTTGCTTAATCTGTTCAAAGGAAAACCGGTTCATAGGAATGATCTCTAGACCCCGATTGAGCGAGGCAATCTGATCCATAACCATTTGGCCCGTGGACAGCCCGCTTTCAGAGTTGTCAAATACAACATATACCTTACGGATTAGGGGATTAATATGCAGCGCCATTTGTATCGTTTGGGTAGGGCTGATCTGTTCGATTACACCGGTCAGGTTATGCTTGTCCGGTATGCTGGCCACCCCCCGTTCATTGACACCACTGAATATAATCGGCGCATTATGCAGGAGCTCCTGCCGGTATTTCAAAGCAAAGCTAAGTGCGGCGTCATCTGTGGTAATGATGGCATCGATAGGGGTATTCTGGTATTTTAACTTGATTGTATTGTACAGGTTCTGTAGATTTTCCTTACTCGGGTATCTTTTCCAGTCCATATACTCCGTATAGATCAAAGGCACATTGCTTGCACCTTTCAGAGTCTCTTCAATACCCGCGCTCTGCTCATCCGTCCATTCAAAACCTTTCTGATAGGAGTGAAGCACCAGCACATTCTTCGGAGGGGCATCCTCGGCCCTGGCAATAAATGATGGATACAGAAACACCCACAGCATGACACACAGAATCAAAGGCACAAGCCAGCCCTGCAAACCCTTGCGATGTAATCTCCCTACGCCCATTAGTATTACCCCCATGCATCTGTCGCAAAGTCTTCGTCTTACTCCAAAACAGGTCTCCTTCACCTTATAAAAACACACAACAAAACGAGGAGTTTCGACAATATACTAATTCGTTAGCTAGCTTCTGCTTCCCTCTTTATGTATTATTTTCATTTATTAAAGGGCAGCGGAGTAGAGCCAGGCTTTCTAGACAGCATAAGGCATACGGGATAGAATAAATTAGCAGCAACCCTTAGACAGGAGACCTTATCATGCCCACCATAAAAGACGTAGCCCTCAAAGCAGGTGTATCGGTGACTACCGTATCCCGGGTGCTGAACAGCAGGGGCTACTTGAGCGATGCCCTGAAGAAAAAGGTCCATACCGCGATGGAGGAACTGAACTACAGACCCAATGAGCTTGCCCGTTCACTAAGCCGTTCCAGATCCAATATTATCGGGCTGATTATTCCTCATGTGTCACTGCCGTTCTTCGGAGAATTAACGAGCCGGATTGAGGAGCATGCCTACAGGAACGGATATAAGCTGCTGCTCTGCAACTCCCAACAAGACAAAATCAAAGAGCTTGAATATATTGATATGCTGCGCGCAAGCCGGGTCGACGGTATCATTATGGGAAGTCATACGCTGGAGGTGGAAGCCTACCGGCAAATGAATCTGCCTCTGGTCACCTTTGACCGGCAGATCTCACCGGATATCCCTTATGTCTGCTCAGACAACTATGCCGGGGGACAACTGGCTACCACCTTATTAATAGAAAAGGGCTGCCGGCAGCTCGCCCATATCGGCGGTCATCCTCAACTGAACCTCTTGTCCCACCTCCGGTATGAGGCTTTTGCCGATACGGCCCGGAAGCATGGCGTGTGGCAGACCTCACTGCACACAGACGATAACAGCTTCGATGTCCAGGCTTATGAAAGGCTTCTGGAGCAGCTTTTCCGGGAGCATCCTGGAATCGACGGCATCTTTGCCGGCAGTGATCTCATTGCTGCCTATGCACTGAAAGCCTGCCGGGAGAGCGGCCGCAGCGTGCCTGGAGATGTACGGATTATCGGCTATGACGGGATCGATCTGCGCAGCCTGTTCCATCCCGCCATCTCATCCATCCGCCAGCCGATGGATGAGATGGGCCGTCTCGCCGTAGAACTAATCGTGAAGCAGGTCGAAGGCGCCCCCGTCGCTGCCGAGAATATTTTGCCGGTAGAACTCGCGGCAGGAGCCACGACGTAAGGTTAGACGAATGCGAACTGCTTGAGCAGAAATGATTCAGGCTGAAGTTCAAGGCGTAGTTCTAAATGCGAATACCCCGCTCTCCTCCAGTAATAGAGGAAAGACGGGGTATTGCCGTTTACCGCTTCATCAGTTCCAGCAGCTTCTCTGCACTTAGCTCCGAGGGCCGGGACACCAGCAGATCGGCCGCACCCAGCTGGACTGCGCTTCCGATGCCCGCCGCCTTCATGCCTGCAGCTTTGATCGCGGCTATGCCCGCTGCCGCATCCTCCACGCCGATGCAATGGCCCGGCGTGACCCCCAGCAGCTCCGCCGCCTGCAGGAATATCTCCGGATCGGGCTTGCCCTTCCGCAGACTGGCCGGATCGGCGATCGCCTGGAACCAGCGGGCTGCGCCGAGGCGTTCCAGAATCTGCGGAGCATTCAGGCTCGCCGAGGCCAGCCCCAACAGGATTCCCCGCTCACGCAGGGAATCGAGCAGCTCCGGAATCCCCGGCAGCAGGTCCGCCGGGGTAATCCGTCCGATCATTTCCCTGTAATGATCGTTCTTCTGCTCCGCAAGCCGCTGCTTCTCGGCTTCCGTGAGGCTCATGCCGCTGTCCTCCAGCACGATGTCCAGCGACTCCATGCGGCTCACGCCTTTCAGCCGTTCATTCTTCTCCCGGCTGAAGGGCACCCCGAGGCCATCCGCAAGCGCCTGCCAGGCCATATAGTGATATTCGGCCGTGTCGGTAATCACGCCGTCCAGATCGAAGATCACCGCTTCCAGCCGTTTCGCAAGCGATACGGTCATCGGTTCATGCGGAGACAGCTGCAGCGTCTGCTCCAGGTGCCGGATCTCCAGACCTTCTCCTTCAAGCAGTGTATATACCACTGCCTCACGGTCTACATACACATCCAGCAGCTGACCGCCAGATGTAATTTTGAAGCGATAGCTCTGCCATTGCTCCGGCAGCGCCGGACGGAAAGACAGCCCCCCATCATACTGGCGCATTCCGCCAAACCCATTCACAATCGACATCCATGAACCTGCCATCGCCGCCATATGCAACCCGTCTTTGGCATTGCGGTTGATGTCATCCAGGTCCATCCGCACCGTGCGGTCGAAGTAAGCATACGCGCCTGCCAGATCACCAATTTCAGCACAGATGATACTGTGAATACACGGTGACAGAGAAGAGTCATGAGTCGTCAGCGGCTCATAATACTGATAATTACGGATTTTGTCGGCCAGGCTAAACTGATCGCCCAGCAGGAATAATGCCATAACGAGATCTGCCTGCTTCAGCACCTGGTGCCGGTAGATTACGAGCGGGTGATAGTGCAGCAGCAGCGGATATTTATCCGCCGGGGTCTGTTCGAAGTTCCATTTCCGCTTGCTAAGGAACGTATCATCCTGCGCATAGATACCCAGCGTCCTGTCAAAAGGAATATACATTTTCTCCGCGGCTTCCAGCCAGCCCTCTGCCTCCAGTGCACTTATTCCTATACTGCATTCCAGCCGCTCGTAATCTTCGGGATACTCACGGCGGAGCAGATCCGCTGTCTCATAGGCATAGAGAAACTGATCCCGTACCATCAGGTTCGTATAGGCATTATTGTTCACAATCGCTGTATATTCATCGGGACCGGTTACAGCATCTATGCAGAAGGCCCCGCCGCGTGCCGGATTGTAATGACCCAGATCTGCCCAGAAACGAGAGGTTTCAAACAGAATCTCCGCGCCTTTGGCGGCGAGAAACTCTCTGTCGCCTGTCGCCTGAACATATTGTTTGATAGCATATGCGATGTCTGCGTTGATATGGACCTGGGCTGTTCCAGCCGGGAAATATGCCGAGTTCTCCGCGCCGTCGATCGTCCGCCAGGGATAGAGTGCCCCGGCCTGCGACATGACTGCCGCGCGCTCACGTGCCTTGCCCAGTGTGGCATAACGAAACTCCAGCAGCGCACGGCTCACCTCAGGCTGCGTGTATGTGAAGAACGGCAGCATGTACATTTCGGTATCCCAGAAATAATGCCCCTCATAACCTTCACCCGTCAGGCCCTTTGCCCCGATATTGGTTACACCGTCACGGCCCACCGACTGCAGCAGCTGAAAAGCATTGAAGCGGATACCCTGCTGCAAAGCCGGGTCACCTGTAATCTCTACATCCGTGTGATTCCAAAATACATCCAGGCAGGCCTGCTGTTCAGCAGCAAGTCCGTCAAAACCGCAAGCCGCCGCCATCTCTAGCACTACCCTGCTCCGGCTATGCAGCTCCTCCTCGCCATAATCCTTGGAGGTATGATAAGAAATATACTTGCTCAGCGTAACGCTCTGCCCGCTGAGTACTTCAGCTGAATAGCCTATCGAAATCCGCTGACCAGCAACATCGCGGCTAACCTCAAGGCCGGACTCCGCCTGCAGTGTATGGCTCGTAGCAGTCCACAGTGCGAACTGCGTATGCCGGGTCCGCTGCTTCATCCAGAGGAATCCTGCAGCCTCATCATAACCCGCGTCTTCCAGCAGCAGGCTCGGTACGCCACTTCCAGATCCGAGCCTCGGGTCTCCGCTTGTCTCTTGCCGGACAATTTCTCCATCCATCGCGGAGATGAACGTCAGCGTACCATCGAAATTAAGCGCCGTTACGCGGTAATCGATCGCCGCAAGATGCTTGTGACTCAGGGCCACCATCCGCCGGATCTCTATCAGGACACGGTGGCCTGCAGGCGATTCCCACTCCACTTCACGGCGGAGGACACCGCTTCGCATATCCAGGCTCCGCTCGTAGCGGCGTACAGTACCACTGTTTAGATGAAAGGCATGTCCTTCAACGCTCAGCTCGATGATCCGGGCATCGGTTACATTCAGCATCGCCTGGTTGCGGTCAGGATACCCGTACGCCCCCTCGGGATACACAATAGGCTCCGAATCGAAGAACCCGTTCAGATAATTACCGGCCACTGAGGTTCCTGCATGGCCATGATAGCCTTCCTCGAAATTGCCGCGCATGCCGATATATCCGTTGCCCAGCGCGAACACGCTCTCGCTCCTCTGGTTATGCTCATCTTCATAGGCATCCTCGCTAAGACTCCATTCCCGGTAGGGATACAGTGCCGCCGGATGCTCATAGGGCTTCATCTTCATCTTGAACATCTCCTCCTGATCGCTGACCTCTTATGAACCCTCCACCCTCTGGAGGACGCCCTCGGCTTATACAGTCAATGGCCGGACCGAAACAGCTCTTGCATCCGTCCGGCCCCTCATCAGCCTTTCACGGAACCGCCCATCAGGCCGCGTACGAAGTACTTTTGCAGCAGGAAGAAAATCGCCAGCGGCATCAGCATGGAGATGAACGCCGCCGAGGTCAGCAAATGCCAATCGTTGCCACGCGAACCCACCAGATCGGCAATCTTCATGGACATCACCTGCACGGAAGGCTGATTGCCGATAAAGATCAGCGAGACCAGATAATCATTCCATACCCAGAGGAACTGGAAAATGCCGATGGAGGCCAGGGCAGGAACGGATAGCGGCAGAATCAGCCTGCTAAAAATGGTGAAATGGCTCGCCCCATCCATAAAAGCCGATTCAAACAAATCCTTGGGCAGCTGGCTGATGAAGTTATACATGAAGTAGGTGACCAGCGGCAGGCCGAAGGCGGTATGCGCCAGCCAGATTCCCAGATAGCTTCCGTTCAGACCAAGCGCGGTATAATCCTTGAGCACAGGAATCAGGGCGACTTGAATTGGAATTACGAGCATGGCGATAATGATTACGAAGAGTGTTTTGCGGCCCGGAAACCGCAGCCAAGCGAAAGCATATGCGGCAAAAGAAGCAATCAGCACCGGAATAACTGTAGCCGGCACCGCAATCGTCAGCGTATTCCAGAAGGCCTGCGATAGCCCCGTACCCTTTTGCATCGTTTCACTGCCGTCAGCCTCTGTGAGTTTGTATTCTTTACCGGACAGCACGTTATTGTAATTATCCATGGTGAAATCAGGTTTGGTCTCCCAGCCCTGCTCCTGCACATTGACCGTACGCGCTCTCCGGTTCTCCCACATCAGACGGCTGTCGTCCACCTTCACACCTGTCTTCAACTGATCGTCCGTGTAGGTTTTGCCGTTCACCTCAATCGGTTGACGCAGATCCACATCCTTGGACAGCTGCAGCGTTTCGCCTGCTTTCCACTCCTGATGGGGGAACACCTTCCACCAGCCAGTCTGCAGAATATCCGCTGCCGGACGGAACGAGGAAATAAAGAGGCCCAGCGTGGGAAGCAGCCAGATGAAGCAGATGACACCCAGCACCAGATTAACGATGGTTTTGCCGCCTTTTCTTTTCTTTTTGCCGACCATTTAGAATCCCCCCTGCTTGCGGAACTGACGCAGATTAATAAGAATGACCGGCAACACCGCGATCAGCAGAACAATAGCCAGCGTCGATCCGTACCCGAAATTACGGTACATAAAGAACTGCCGGTAGAACTGTGTTGCTACCACTTCTGTATCGTATTGACCTCCTGTCATCACCATGACGACGTCAAATATTTTCAATGTAAAGACGATAATGGTAGTGGTAACGGTCAGAATCGTCGTAGAAATGAATGGAATCATAATGCCGAAGAAGATCTTCACCTCACCCGCCCCATCCACGCGCGCTGCCTCCAGGATATCGTCAGGGACCCCTTTGATCGCAGCAGAGAAAATCACCATCGCAAACCCGGTCTGCATCCAGATCAAAATAACAATAAGAAAAAAGTTATTCCAGGGCTGCAGCATACTCGTCCAGGCCTGCGGCTCGCCGCCAAAAAAGGTTACGACCGCATTCAGAAGTCCGATTTGCTCGTCACCGGGCTGATAGTAATAGACGAATTTCCAGATGACCCCTGCGGCCACAAAAGAGATAGCCATCGGCATGAAGATGATTGATTTGGCGATTTTCTCGTAGCTGCTGCGGTCGGCCAGGATGGCGATGAGCAGCCCGAAGCAGACACAAGCCAGCGTTCCCACGAACACCCAGAGTAGGTTGTTACGCAGTGCCGTCGCCATAAGATGGTCGCTGAATATCGCAGCGTAGTTGCTGAGTCCGACAAACTCCTCCGAAGAAGCATTAAAGAAACTCAGGTACAATGTACGCAGCGCAGGCAACACCAGCAGCCAGCCCAGGATAATTACCGCCGGTCCGATAAAAATATACGGCAGCACCTTCCTGCGGATATGGTCCGGGTACTGTTCTACCGCCCAGGTCAGTGTATAGTAGATCAGATACACCCCGAGCACGCCCCATAGCACAGCAAGAACCGCCGTCAGCAGCGGATTCAAAGTAGAATCCCGGAAGAACATAAAGATCAGGCCATTGATGACAATGTTGGCGAGCAGTACACCAATCGACAGGAGCACCGCCCCGATGCTGATTCTCTGTTTCGCCCCGGCACCCCCAACACGGGATTCCGGCTTTATTTGTGCATCCATATTAGCTCCTCCTATAAGTTTTGCAGAGCAAAACTTTCTTCGTAAGCCTTGTACTCGGTCGGTCTGTTCAGCCAATTGTTCCAACAGAGAAAAAGCGGGACAGGTCATACTCGCTGCACACTGCCCCGCTTTTAGATAATTATATGAATGAATACGTTCTGCTTAGTTATTCCAGCCTGACTGAATCTGCTCCAGGGCCTTATCCAGTGTAGCCGTACCGCTCACATAGTCGGTCATGCCTTTCCAGAAGGTTCCAGCCCCCACTTTACCAGGCATTAGGTCAGAACCGTCAAAACGCAGCGTAGATGCATCCTGCACCAGCTTCGCCATGCGGCGGTCAGATTCAGAGGTGTACCAATCCAGGGAAGCATCATTCATTGGAGCGATCACGCCGCCGGACTGTACCCAGGTCTTGATGGACTCACCGGTGGTGAAGAATTCCATCACTGCACGCACTTCCGGACGGTCATTGAACATCGCATAGATATCGCCTGCGACCAGCACTGGCTTACCGTACTTCGAATCAATCGGTGGCAGGTAGAACCAGTCATAATCCTGATCCACCTTAGCCGTTTCAGGGAAGAAACTTGTGATGAAGTTGCCCATCAGGTTGAACCAGGCTTTGGGAGGATTCTCGAACATTGGCTTCGGCGCATCCCCGAAGGCTGTTGTTACGATTGATTTGGTTCCTCCATAGACATAATCTTTGTTGAGCCAGATCTTGGACATGATCTCAACAGCATTCTTCACTTCAGGAGAAGTGAACGGCAGCTCACCTTTGACCCATTTATCATAATTCTCCGGTGTGGTTGTACGCAGCATGATGTTCTCAATCCAGTCAGTTGCTGCCCAGCCTGTTGCTGCACCACTCTCAATACCAATAGTCCAGGCCGGATCGCCATCCTTGGCGATTTGTTCGGTCAGTGCCATCATGTCATCCCAGGTTTCCGGAACTTTGTACCCTGCATCATCAAATTGCTTCTTCGGATACCAGACCAGACTCTTCACATTGCTCCGGTTCCAGATCCCGGCCATGATCTTGCCGTCTTTGCCATCCATAGTGGACATATCGAGCCAGCTTTGATTGTAGTTGGCTTTCATTTTCTCCTGATCCAGCACCCCGGTCAGATCGACCACCTTGCCGGTTTTGGCAATGGAGGCCAAGAGCCCTGGTTGCGGGAAGTCAGCGATGTCAGGGGCATTGCCGCCGTCGACGCGGATGTTGATGGTCGCTTCGAATTCTTTGGAGCCTTCATACTGAATATCGATGCCGGTCTTTGCTTCAAAGTCCTTGATGCTGTTCTCAAACTTCACCTGGTCAGCATCCACGAAAGGTCCAAACATGGTGACCTTGGTTCCTTTATATTCACCTTTCATAGCCAAATCCAGCGGTGAGCCCGTTGCAGCGGCCTCTGTAGGATCAGGCGAAGCCTGGCTGTTAGATGCAGCAGGGGCCTCTGTAGCCGCCGGCGGATCCGTCTTGGCCGCATTATTTGCGTTATTATTCCCGCCGCAACCGCTAAGCAGCATGGTGAAGGATAAACATAGCACCATGGCGAGTGACAGCTTTCGTCCCGTAGCCTTTTTCATTTCGTCATACATCCCCTTTAATTATGGTTTGTGAGACTGCATTCCTTATGCTTACGTTCAGTAGTTGCTCGCTTGCCTGCGGGATCACCTCCTTGCAAGAAGTAGTGGGAAATACGGCTGTCTATGTTGTATGCGTTTCCAATACCGTACTGGCTAGATACCATTTGATATTGGCAGCTGCTCTTCCTTTGAAAAGCTTTTCATAATACACATGGCTCATCGTTCCCGCGAGGATTCTCTTACAATCAGCTTATGCTCCATTTTTTCTGTGATTACTTCTACTTTCCCGGTGGTCAGCAGCTCATGCAGCTTCTCGGCAGCTCTATAGCCCAGTTGATAAATCGGCTGTGCTATTGTCGTCAGCTTGGGAATGAACATCCCTGACATCCGCAGATTGTCGAACCCGATAACAGATACCTGGCCGGGCACGAGAATATTGCGGTCTTTCAAATAGGAGATTGCCCCCATCGCGAACTCATCCGCTACACAGAATAAGGCTGTCACTTCCGGATAATCCGTAAACAGCTCATGCGCCGCCTGATAGGCATGCTCAAAACGGTGATTGGCATACCTGACCTTCTCCACGCTATGCTCAAGGCCGGCTTCCGTCATCGCCCTTACGAAGCCATCATAACGAGGGGGTCCAGATACCGAATTCTCATGATCGAACCCGATCATGCCTATTTCGGTGTGACCCAGCTCAATCAGGAAGCTGACCGCGTCGTATGCTGCCTTTTCATCATCAATCTCCACTGTGGGTACATCGTAATCGTCTGTGTGGGAGGAGACCAGCACAAAAGGAATTCTGCAATCGGTCAGCTTCTCATAACATTCCGGGTAGAGAATATCACTGGCATACACAATTCCATCCACCTGCTTCTCATGAAAAGTGTCAATGTAGCTAAGCATCCGTTCCTTGTCGCGGTCCGTATTGCAGATCATCAGACTGTAGCCCAGCTTATTGCAGGCATCCTGCATTCCCCGGATCACTCCGGCAAAAAATAGATTCTCAATATCAGGGATGAGCAGGCCAAGCATATACGACTTCTTAAATATTAATCCCCGGGCGAAGGCATTGGGCTGATACTTCAGCTTCTCTATGGCTTCAATTACACGGCTGCGCTTGCTCTCTACTACGGTATTCGGCGCATTCATTACGCGGGATACCGTACTGATCGACACCTCCGCCATTTTGGCAACATCTCTGATTGTTGGTTTCATTAGCGTAACTTCCTTTTTTAGAAAAGCTTTTCAAAGCGATTATAGCAATGGTTTCCATAAATTACAACAGGAAATTTCTAAGCGCTTTCATGGCTTGTACATTAGAAAAACTGTATCCATTCAGCCTCTAGGTTGCACCAAAAAAGATTGAATGGGAGACAAACTTCCGCACACCAGCTTACTTAAAGTGTGTAAATAATATATTTTCATGTTATAATTACCGGGTAGATCATTTCAATGCTGCAAATACTGGTTATTAATAGAAGCATTCATTTAGGAGGGATATTCGTGAAAAAACTGCAGGACATTCCGTTTTCCGTGCTGGATCTGGCTCCCATTGTGGAGGGGGGAACGGCGGCGGATTCTTTTCATAACACGCTCGACCTGGCCCGTCATGCCGAAGGCTGGGGTTATCACCGCTACTGGCTCGCAGAGCATCATAACATGCCTGGTATTGCCAGCTCTGCTACCTCACTTGTTATCGGCCATGTTGCAGCCGGGACCAAGAGCATTCGGGTCGGGTCAGGAGGTATTATGCTCTCTAACCATGCGCCGCTTATGATAGCCGAGCAATTCGGAACACTTGAATCGCTGTATCCCGGCCGCATCGATCTCGGTCTGGGCAGAGCGCCAGGCTCTGATCAGGCTGCTGCCCGCGCCATGCGCCGCAGCCTTGGCAGTGATGGCAGTGAATTCCCGGAGCAGCTTAGTGAGCTTAGAGCCTACTTCGATCCGGACGGTGCCGGCTCACGGCCACCTGGGGTGCGTGCAGTTCCAGGTGAAGGGCTGAATGTGCCGATCTGGCTGCTCGGCTCCAGCGGCTTCAGTGCCCAGCTCGCAGGCCAACTGGGCTTGCCATTTGCTTTTGCCAGCCACTTCGCACCGGATTACCTGCTGCCGGCCCTTCATCTCTACCGCACCAGCTTCAAGCCGTCAGAGACGCTGGATAAGCCGCATGTCATGGTGGGTCTTGGCATTACGGCTGCCGCAACCACAGAGCAGGCACGCTGGCTTGCGACTTCGCAGCAGCAGCAATTCCTGAATATTATCCGCGGCCGGACCGGCAAGCTCCAGCCTCCGGTAGACAGCATGGAAGGACTATGGTCTCCACAGGAAAAAGCCATGCTGCTGAGCAAACAGCTATACTCCATAGCAGGAGATCAAGCCGCGATCAAGGAAAGACTGCTGCAGATCATAGAAGAAACCCAGGCTGATGAATTCATCGTAGCCTCGCAGATTTATGATCACTCTGCACGCCTGCATTCCTATGAACTTGTAGCTGAGCTGTTGAAGGAAGGGTAAGACATCCACAAGCCCACTTGGGATTATCTTATAAATCATGTTCTTTAGAGAAAGCAGCGTATGGGCTGCTTTCTCTTTTTTATATGACAGAAGCATTTGCAATCACATCCACAACTGTTCTTTATAAAATACATAAATATTCTCCTTAATCGAGAAATAATTAGATATCTGAAGATATCCTTCAATAAATACGTATTTATTATGTAAATCGAATATTTTAGGCTTAAAATGTCCGTTAATTCTATTTTTACTTATCTGGAATTTTGATTATACTGATGGTATTCGTTATAACGAACATACATACCTTCTCCCAACCTTGATTACATCTTTATTGCCTTATATATGTTTAGTGGTTCTCCAAAAAACCACTCTATTCGACAGGATTTGCGTTAATCACTAGGAATAAAGCGGGTTTATGCTGAGTCTGCGGGTAGCAAGGCAGAGCCTCCAGAAAGAAAGGAGCAGGCAAGTGAAGAAAAAATACCACAAAGTAATTATTGGCATGTACATTCTGATCGTTCTGGCCGGGGTAGTCTGGCATGCCGGAGGCGCAAGTGCCGAGGATACAATCAAGCTCACAGTGAATTCGCACACAACCAGTATGGCAAAGATGAACAATATGCAGCCGGGGGATGTTACCTCCTCTGACTATACTGTCATTAATGAAGGAAATGAGCCCTTCAATTACTATGTCGACTTCAAGTTCATGTCCGGAGACCAGGAATTGTACAACATACTGCAAATGACCCTGCAAAAAGAGGGAGTAATCCTCTATTCCGGGGCAATGAGTGAAGCGGAGGGGCGGGTGGCAGTGGGAACATTGTCCGGAGGCGCCCACGAGGCCATTCAAATGGATGTCACTTTTCCGTATGAGGCCGGGAATGAGTATCAAGCGAAAACAACCAGTGTAGCCTTCATATTCTCTGCTTCCGGTGAACCGGGTCCATCCGCTGTGCCTAGCGCTTCACCTCCGGCTTCTGCTACACCGAATCCGTCCGCTGCGCCTAGCACTTCACCAACGGCTTCTGCTACACCTAATCCGTCTGCTGTGCCTACCGCTTCGCCTTCGGCTTCTGCTACACCGAATCCGACGGTCGAGCCCAGCACCTCACCAACGGCTTCTGTTACTCCGAATCCGTCGAACGCACCAACCGCGGGGCCAACCAGCAGTTCGGTGCCGGGAACCATTGTTACACCTTCTGCTTCATCTGTAGTAACAGCTTCGCCGGACTTGGCTGAAGTTACAGTCACTGACCCGCCAGTTCCACTAGGCGGCAATACACCATCAGCTTCACCGGATACCGGCAGCACCGTAATCGGCAATACAGCTGCTACACCATCGCCCGATCCCGGAGTGAACGTTACCGATGAGGATCTTCCGCTTGGCGGGCCCGGTGACAGCGAAAAGCTGCCTGACACTGCTGAACCTTGGTATAACTTGATCCTGATCAGCTTGTCTATAGCGGTCCTGAGCGTGATTGTCTTGCGCAGACTGAACTCGAAGAAGTAAACCCATTTCACCATAGGCTGGAGGAGAGAGTATGAAGAAGCGTTCCGGGCTGATCCTTGCCGTGAAGCTGATCTTCATACTCTCTTTGTGCATCATGCTCTATTCGGCCTTCCAAATCTACAAAGCCCCCGCCGAAGCGCGCCAAGCATTGCAGGATTGGCATAAAAAGAGGGAGGAAGCTCCCATTATATCCCATACTAATGATGAAACCCCTCTTCCTGACGGGATGATCAGTCTATCGGAAGCTACAAGCCCCTCAAAGCCTGTCTACAAGGAGGGGGAGATTATCGGAGAGATCTATCTGCCCAAACTGGATAAACGGATTGCCATCCTGGAAGGCACGCAGCGCCCTCAGCTTAGAAAAGGAGCCGGGCATGATATAGGGAGCGCTCCGCCTGGTACGATTGGCAACAGTGTAGTGGCCGGCCACCGTGACACGGTGTTCCGGGGGCTGGGCATTTTGAAGAAGGGTGATCTTATCGAGGTCGAAACCGAAGATGGAAAATTCATTTACAGCATTACAGGCAGTACGATTGTAGATGGCGACGCAAGAGGAGTAATCAAGCAGCAAAACAGCGAAGCTGTGCTTACATTGATCACCTGCTATCCGTTCAGCTATATCGGCCCTGCACCAGACCGCTATCTGCTCTCTGCCTCCCTGCTTCGCAAAGAGCCTGTATCCAGGGATGAGACATTGTATCGAAAGTGATACTATAGAGATACGAAGATATAGAGGAGATGACCTTTGGATGAAAGCAAAGCTGATAGAACGGTTTATTTCGTATGCCCAAATGGATACCCAATCGAATGAGGATAATGAAGCCTGTCCTTCCACACCCGGGCAGATGGCGCTGGCCCACAAGCTTGTAGCAGAGCTTCAGGAGCTGGGTCTTGTGGAGATTACTGTGGACGAGCATGCTTATGTCATGGCTACACTGCCTACCAACACGGCTAAAGAAGTTCCTGTCATCGGTTTCCTTGCGCATCTGGATACCGCGACTGACTTCACCGGAGCGGGTGTGAAGCCTCAGATTATCGAGAAGTACGACGGCAAGGATATTGTCCTGAATGAAGCACTCGGGGTAGTCCTCTCCACACAGAGCTTCCCGGAGCTGCCTGAATACAAAGGACACACACTGATTACAACCGATGGCACCACACTGCTCGGGGCGGACAACAAAGCGGGAATCGCTGAGATCATGACCGCCATGGCCTACCTGCTGGAGCATCCCGAAATCAAGCATGGCAAGATCAGAGTTGCATTTACCCCTGATGAAGAAATTGGACGCGGGCCGCATAAGTTCGATGTTGCGCGCTTTGGAGCTTCCCATGCCTACACCGTGGATGGGGGACCGCTCGGGGAACTGGAGTACGAAAGCTTCAATGCTGCCGGTGCCAAAATCAGCTTTCACGGCGTGAACGTGCATCCCGGAACTGCCAAAGGCAAAATGATTCACTCGTCTAAAATCGCCATGGCGTTCCACCTCAGACTGCCGTCCGGCGAAGCGCCAGAATTCACTGATGGCTATGAAGGTTTTTACCACCTGATCTCCATGTCGGGGACAGCGGAGCACAGCACGCTGCAATACATTATCCGTGACTTTGACCGTGAATCCTTCGAGAGCCGCAAGGCGCATATCACTGCGATTGTTGAGGAATTCCAGTCTACTTACGGAGCAGAGAATGTAGTCCTAGAAATGAAAGATCAGTACTATAATATGCGCGAAAAAATCGAGCCGGTGCGCCATATCGTCGATATCGCCCAGGAAGCGATGGAGAACCTAGGCATAACTCCTGTGATCCTCCCGATCCGCGGGGGCACCGACGGCTCTCAGCTCTCGTATATGGGGCTGCCAACACCGAATATTTTCACTGGCGGCGAGAATTTCCATGGTAAATTCGAATATGCCTCTGTGGATGTCATGCTAAAGGCCGTGCAGGTCATTGTCGAGATCGCCAAACTGACTGAGCAGAAAGCCTAACGGCTTAGGAGCAGCGGGTACATACCCAATGACACAAATCCCCCCGGCTGGAGCATTAGCTCCTGACCGGGGGGATTTGTGTTTCTTCTACCAGTGATAAATTACGAATTTCTATAAGCCGGTGTCCTTCTTAAGACTTCGTTGGAATCCAGCCGGGGGTGTGGATCAGAGCACCCCACAGCGGATCGGGGATGACAAGGGTGCTTTGGGCAGCGGGATCAAGCTCCAAGCGGATCTCATCGGCGCGGCCTTCAGCAACCTTCTGAACCCAGTCCGGTTCAATCAGCAGCGGACGGCCCAGAGCCACCAGTTGAATTCCGCTTGTCATTGCCTTCAGTGCATCATCCGCACTGTAGAGGGAACCTACACCAATCATTGGCACGCCGCTCCCCGCCCGGTCAACGAGCTGTTCAATCCGCGGACGGCTGTCCTCCGTTCCACGCCGCGGCAGCGACCAGAACTCCTGCAGCGAAGTATGGAGATAATCCAGGCCTTCTTCCTTAAGCGCATCGATCATCTCGAAGGTTTCAGCCATTGTAATTCCAGGTGTCTCCGGCTCCTCGGGAGAGAAACGGTATCCTACAAGAAACGGCGATGAAGCATGTTCGTTCACTGCGCCTTTTACCGCGCGCAGAACAGCAAGCGGGAAGGCCAGACGTCCTTGCACATCTCCGCCCCAGCGGTCGTCGCGGGTGTTAGAATGCGGGGAGAAGAATTGCTGAAGCAGATAGCCGTTCGCTCCATGAATCTCTACGCCGTCGAATCCGGCTTCGATCGCCCGGCGGGTTGCCGCACCAAAATCAGCGATGATTCCTTCAACTTCTTCATCTGTCAGTGCACGCGGCACAGGTCCATGCCCACCGCCTGGAAGCTCTGCCGGCACATTGCTTGCGCTGACGGGCTGGCCGTCAGGCAGTTGCTCCGGCGGGCATTGACGTCCGCCGTGGAAAATCTGCAGAACCGCCTTCGCGCCTTCCCCCTTAATGGCTTCCGCCAACTGGCGCAGGCTTGGAATCAGCTCATCACGGTCAGCGCCGAATTCGCCTGCGAATCCTTTGCCGCCACGCGATACGTATACACAGGCGGTGATCACCATTCCTGCTCCTTTGGAGCGGCGGATATAATAATCAAGCTCCGGTCCAGATACCGTCCCATCCTCATTCGAAGAAAAGTTGGTCATAGGCGCCATGACTACACGGTTTTTCAGCGAAATTCCATTTGCGAACTGGAATGATTCAAGCAGTGGACTATAATCTTTTTTAGACATCTTCTGTAATCCCTCCAATATAGTTGTACACCAAATATTTAATTTCTTTTTGTAAGCTTCATACTTAGTGTAATCTACTTGGGCACAAAAAGAAAGCATGCACATTTATGTAACATACTTTCCTTGCAGTTACTATTGCGCTGGTACAGTTCTGCTGAGGAGAACCGTCCAAGAAACTTATGCTGATCCTTTTCAGTATTTTTATAAAAATACTGCATTTTCATAAAAGCTGTGCTAACATACACCTTATTTACAACTGAAAGTCAGCAAGAAATAACTATAAGAAGGTGTGTAATGAACCAAACGAAACATCAGGAGTTTAATTTGATTAAGCTAACCTGGCCTATATTCTTGGAACTATTCCTGTTTATGCTTATGGGAAGTGTGGACACGTTCATGATCAGCTCGGTATCGGATAATGCGGTTTCCGGTGTAGGCGCAGCCAATCAGATTATTACCATGGCTATCCTCGTGCTCAGCGTAATCGGCAACGGCGCGGCCATTGTCGTGTCCCAATATCTCGGATCCAAGAAGCCCAAGGAGGCCGCAGAGGTCACCGGGAATGCCATTACATTAAATCTGGCCGTAGGCATTATTCTTAGCACAGCCTTGCTGCTCTTCGGAGGAACCCTGCTGGGCGCGCTGAATGTCACAGGGGATATTCTCGTACATGCCAAGGTCTATATTCATATTGTCGGTGGCGGGATTTTCCTGCAGGCGCTGCTGAATGCGCTGGCGACGACCATCCGCACCCACGGTTTCACCAAGCAGACCATGATGGTCTCCCTGCTGATGAATCTCATTCACGTAGCCGGCAATTATCTGCTGATCTTTGGACATCTTGGCTTCCCTGCGCTGGGTGTGCAAGGGGCGGCAATTTCCACGGTAATCAGCCGTTTCATCTGCCTGATTCTTTTCTTCCTGCTGCTCTACAGAATCATGGAGGTGCGGGTGAAGTGGACTTATTATGTTCATCTCTCCAAAAAATATGTCATGCAAATCCTCAAAATCGGCATCCCATCCGCGTTTGAATCGGTGATCTATCAATCCTGCCAGCTGATCTTCACCTTATATATTACGTATCTGGGTGCAGAGGCTATGGCTACACGCCAATATGCCTTGAATATCTCCAGCTATATCTTTCTGTTCAGTGTAGCTGTATCAATGGGTACCTCGATTATTGTAGGCCACCTCGTCGGAGCAAAGCGGCCGGAGGAAGCCTACAAGCGTGTGTTCAGCAGTGTGAAGTGGGCACTTCTCGTCACAGTGGTCATTGATGCTGCCGTCATTTTCTTCCGTATCCCGCTAATGGGCTTGTTCACGGAAAACCTGAATATTGTCACCATGGGTGCCCAGGTGATTCTACTCAGTATCTTCCTGGAGACAGGGAGGACCTGCAATCTGGTGATCATTAACTCCCTGCGTGCTTCGGGCGATGCGAGGTTCCCTGTCTATATGGGTCTGATCTCAATGGTCTGCATCAGTCTACCGCTCGGCTATGTACTGGTATTCCAGATGCATCTGGGCCTGGCCGGGGTCTGGCTGGCTACCGCCTTTGATGAATGGCTCCGGGCGGTCATCATGTATTTCCGCTGGAAGAGCAGGGCATGGGAAAAGCATGGCCTGATTGAACACGAAAATGCTGAGCCTGCCATCCCATCCGCCGCACCGGCACACTGAGTGGAATGTAGCTAAGGGGTTCAACCCGTTCTTTTCAGAGCGGATGAGATTTTCTTCAAAAAAATGGGATGTCCCGCAAAGCCTTTGTTCAGGCTGCGGGACATCCCATTGTGTTTTGCTCAATTCCCTTTTTCTACGGCTTCTTTATGCTTCGCGGCGAACTCCTCCGGAGTAACTGCCTTGCCGAACAGCGCCTGAATCATATCCAAGTGGACCTGAGCGGCGTTGGGCTTCATCTGCACATCGGCAAATAAGGTGATGCTGCTCGCATGATTGAGCTCGTTCAGCAGATCTACATACAACTGGGGCAGCGCCGAATTCGAGGTATCCACTTTAGTAGCCGGAATAACACCAGCTGTGGTTACAGAGTCCTGGCCCCATTTGGATACGAAATATTCGACGAAAGCCTTGGCTTCTTCCTTCACCTCGGAGGATTCGGCTACGAATAGGCCGACACCAGGTCCGCCCACCCAGCTGTTGATATTTCCCTTTCCTCCCTGCACAGCAGGGAACTTAAAGAACCCAACATTATCCTTAAAAACCTGCGGGATATTCGGGTTAGTGGTGAAGTTAGGCAGCTCCCAGGTTCCTGTCAGATACATAGCCGCTTTTTCATTTACGAACTCCGACTTGCCTTCCTCGTTCGATAATCCGTTGAAGCCCTTATTAAAAGCATTCATATCCACCAGGGTCTGCACTTCAGCCGCAGCCTGGATCAATCCCGGGTTATCGAATGACCCTGACCCATCAGTCGCTTTCTTCAGAGCCTCGCTTCCCGCGATCCGGTCAGCCAAATACATGTACCATAACGAGCCTGTCCAGCGGTCTTTGTTACCCAAGGCGATTGAAGCTACCCCGTTATAGGAAAGTATTCTAACAATTTGCTTGAATTCCTCATATGTGGTTGGAACCCGCAGATTATATCTAGCGAAGACGTCCTTGTTATAGTAAATAGGTGAGATGTTCAGCTCGATAGGCAGGGCATAGGTCTTGCCGTCCAGCACATAAGCTTCGGTAGTACCAGCTACAAATTTGTCCTTCAGCTGTTCCCCGTCCAGAATATCATCCAGCGGAGCAAATAATCCAGCCTTCACATAAGGCTCCATGAAGCCTGCCGCCCACGTAATACCAACATCCGGCAGCTCGTTGGAAGCTGACAGCACCTTCAGCTTGTTCTTGTACTGCTCATTCTCCAGCACTTCCTGCTTGATCGTGACGTTCGGATGCTCCTTTTGATAATCGTCAATAATCTGTCCCACCAGTTTATTCTGCTGGGCCGAGCTGTCTGCAGGCCATAAATGCATCATTTTAAGGGTAACTTTCTGCGCCGGAGCATCACCGGAGGCCATAGCATCCACCTGGGCCTCGTTGCGATTCCCAGCTATATTTCCTCCCCAGCCGCAGCCCGACAGAACGAATGCCAGCATAGACGTCAATATCAGGCTTTGGGTTATTTTGTTCCTCGGCATTCCTGTAACCTCCATACTTTACGTCGCACACCGAATGTAATCGTTATCATACACACTCTAGCACCGAGGCTGGAAGACTATAAGATCACACTCATTGGTTTTTATTCCACTTTTATTGGATTTCACTGCGCTCATCCTTCATTTGCTGGCGGTAGCGGCTCGGACTCACACCCTCCAGAGACTTGAACACTTTGATAAAATATTTGTCCGTACGGTAACCTACACGCTCCCCAATCTCTCCAATCGGCAGGCGCGTCTGTAACAGCAGCTCCTTGGCACGCTGAATTCTTATACGTGATAAATATTCGCTGAACGATACGCCCGCCTGCTCCTTGAACAGCACGCTGAAGTAGCTGGCATTCAAATGAATCATGGCGGCTACTTCGGACATGGTCAGCTGCTCGTGCAGATGCTGCTCCACATAGGCCAGGGCTTCTTTTACCGGTTCACCCATATCAGCAGTATCGGGATCGATCTCCATCAGCTTATGGTCAACCAGCTTCTCCAGCTTCTCATGACGCTGCTGTTCCTCTTCCTGCTTCAGGGCTGTCTCCACTACCTCCAGCAGTTCGACCTTGTCCAGTGGTTTAAGCAGATAATTGAATGCGCCAAGCCTCAAGGCCTGCTGCACATATTCAAATTCTGCATAGCCGGATATGACAATGATGACCGGTTTCCGAGCTAACTCTTTTATGGAACGGATCAGGTCTAGTCCACTGACCTCAGGCATTCGGACATCGGTAATCAGCAAATGCACACGCCCATTCAGCAGCCGCTCACGCGCGTCAATACCGTTATCAGCCGTTTCTATGATATAGCGGCCAGCAGCCCATACCTCCAGCGTTTGCCTGATGCCCTGCCGTGTCCTCGGTTCATCATCCACAACCAGAATCGTCTTATTGCCCGGATTGCCCAAATTCATATGTATGCCCTCCATTGTTCGGAATTTCAAAAGTAATCACCGTACCCTCGGAACGGCTACTCTCAATGTGCAGCCCTTCCATCTCCGTCCCTGCCGCTTCATAGTAAAGCTTCAGACGCCGCTGCACATTTACCAGACCTATTCCTGTACCCTTTGAAGAGATGGATGGGCCGCCTTCGAGCGCAGCGTATAAGGACTTCAGCGTGTCGGAATCCATCCCCGGCCCATCGTCTTGTATTGATATTCGGGTCCAGCCTTCACGTGCAGAGGGGGTGACGATGACGCCAATGGTTCCATTACCCACACGTCCCTCCACTCCGTGAAGAATCGCATTCTCGACGATCGGCTGAATAAGAAGCTTAGGCACCGGTACGGTAGCCTCCCTATGTTCAATTTGGATATTCCACGACAGGCGGTCTCCCATGCGCATCTCCATAATTTTCAGATAACGCTTAACCTGCTCTACTTCTTCCCCGAGGGTAACCCATTCATCGGAGTTCGAATTTCCGATAATGTACCGGAAGAGTCTGGACATTGCAACCATAAGCCCAGCCAGCTCTTCTTCGCCCTTCTCCTCAAGCGACCAATTGAAGGCCTCGAGTGTATTGAACAGGAAATGCGGGTTGATCTGTGCCTGCAACGCCTTTAGCTCCGTACGGCTCTGCAGCACTTCCTTTTCATAGACCACACGGATCAGATCATTCATATTGGCAATCATACCGTTGTACGTATAGTTCAATTCCCTTAACTCCATTGTGGATACCGTCTCTGAGTTAGGGGTCAGAACTCCTAGCCGGGATTTACGCATCGCGCGAATCAGATGTATAATCGGCCTCGTAATCATCGTGGACAGCACAAAAGACAACAGTAAAAACAGCAGCGTGCCAATCCCGCCCGAAACCAGTAATACCGTTCTTAGTACAGAAATCCCTTTGGTAACATAGCTTACTGGAGTAAGTATCAGTAGTGTCCAGTCGGTCTTATCAGAGCCCAGCTTCACCTGTACATATTCCTTGCCCTGGAAGTTAACGGTCTGGTCCTTGCTGGCAAGCAGCGGAAGCAGCTCGGGCTGCGGTTCCTCACTGCCTCCGAGCAGTTGGCCCTCGTCATTCACCAGCAGCACAGACTCGCCCCCGTCACTGCCGGACAGCGGATCATTGAGCTGGAAGTAGCTGCGCTGGATCCGGGCGATCAAATAGCCACCCCGTGAGAACCAGCGATCCATCAGGCTGACCTGGCGGATAGCCAGAAGGCTGCCTTCATCATTTGGATCCACGCCGATCCAGACCAGCCTGCCTTTCTGGGTATTGGCTTCAGTGATGTATGGATCGCTGATTCTTGCGTTAAGGCTTCCTTCCTTAATCGGGAACAGCAGCCTGTAGTCCGCCGTATACAGCTCCAGAGAACCCACACTCGGCATATAGGCCTGGTAGCTGGAGACGATCTGCTGCAGAGACTGACGCTGATTAAAAGACACGGATTTGCCGTTCAGCTCATCATTCAGCAGCTGCTGAACTGTCGGATGGTTCGCCACCTGCTCCGTCAGGCTGTCGATCTGATCGATCAGCGCATCCAGCCTTCCGTTCGCTTGCACCGCAGTCTGCTGGATGTGCCGTTCCGCATTATTTTTCAGCAAATAGGAGACCCTGTTATACACAAACGCCCCGGACACCGCAATGATCACCAGCATCACCAGCAGAAACCCAATGAATATTTGATTGCGGAGCGTGTTCAGTTCCTTCACTTTCCCATACACACAGGATTCCCTCCCTCAGGTGATAGCGTTTCCAACCTTATTCTCCAAAAGTTTCGCCAATTGTCAAGCACATTTGTCGCCCTTCTGCCAAACGCACCAGAAAAAACCAACGCAATTTCACTTACCAGGGTTCAGTTAGGGGCTTATCTGGTTGTCCATCCATTCAGACAAAAAAATAGCCCGCTCCTCAAAAGGAACCGACTGCTAAATGATCTTCTTTATACTATCTAAGTGGATTGACCGGCTTCCTGAAGCGGCAGATTACGTAATGGTAATGCCCTTCTTGATCGCCTTCATGTCAAAATTCGTGTTCACAAGCATAGGCAGTATCTTCATGCTTCTAGTCATTGGAGAGTTGCATTGCCAGCAGGTAGGTACATATTGAAAGGCAAAGTTATCGCGCATCCATCCGGTACAATCCTCTTTGGTGCAGGACCAGATGGCGGTGTCTTCCTGTGGAAGATCCTCCAGCGCTTTTTTTCGAAAATACATAAGTACCCCTCCTTGGTTCGAATTGAGAAGATGTCCACACCCATAACGGGCGTTATGGCAGGGCTGCAGCGGCTTGTTCATTGTCAAAAAAAAAAGCTGTCCTCAACTTGAGTTAAGGACAGCTTGATTTCAAAATTACAGTTTTACAACGTTTTCGGCTTGTGGTCCACGAGCGCCTTGAGTTACGTTGAACTCAACGCGTTGGCCTTCGTCCAAAGATTTGAAGCCGTCGCCAGTGATTGCGGAGAAGTGTACGAATACGTCGCTTCCGCCTTCAACCTCGATAAAACCGAAACCTTTGTCTGCATTGAACCATTTAACTGTACCTGTTTGCATGATATTACCTCCAAAATATTATTTAACACATGTCCTTTTATTCCTACGTATTGTACGAACAAATAAAAATTCACACATTGGAAAAGGCTTCATAAGCACAAATGATAACCCTTTACAATATGTGAATTAAGGTTAAACTTTATGTTTGAATTTATTGTATCACATTCATTCTTCAAAAGCAAAGGAATCGTTAAAAATAAAAATATCCTGCCGGGTCCTGAGTCCCTGCAAAGGCCATGGACCCGGCAGCTACAAGGGTTAGTCGATGTATCCGGCCAGCCCTTTATCCATTAAATAATCCATTTCCGCATCGAGGATACTCTCTACAGTCAGTTCATCCAGCTTCACATCGCGCTGGGCGACAATATAATCCACCAGATCATCGTTATCGATATCTACCTCACCTTTAGAATTCGCTTTGGCTTTGTTGATAAAGGCCAGCTCATGTTTCAGCACCAGCTGAATCAGCTTGGAATCGACTTTGGTCTGCGCAGCTAATACCTCCAACAGTTCCTGTTCATTCACTTGATCACTCATGTTCGTATTGTCAGCTCCCCTTGCATTTATGCACAGCTATTGTACCACATGTCCATACTCTGTATCGCCTCTTACTTCCACCATGTCAGTGCGGGAACATCCGCAGAACCGGTATAGACCGGCTCACCAATGCGCGGTGTAGCCAGACGTACACCCTGTGCCTTCGCCGCTGCGAACACCCGCTCCACAGGATCAGTCCAGTCATGCATCGACAGGGTAAATGCCCCCCAATGAATCGGAATCATCAGGGCACCGCGCACATCCAGATGCGCCTGGACCGTCTGTTCCGGGAGCATATGAATATCCGCCCACCGCGGATCATATTGGCCGCATTCCATCAGCGTCAGATCAAAGGGTCCATACTTCTCTCCGATCTCGGCAAAGTGCGGGCCATAGCCGCTGTCGCCGCTGAAGAAGATCTTCGTCTCTACCCCCCGGATAATCCAGGAGCACCAGAGTGTGGTATTGCGGTCCAGCAGGCTGCGCCCGGAGAAATGCCGTGCCGGAGCGCTTGTCAGCGTAAGCCCGGCATACTGGAACTCATCCCACCAGTCCTGCTCACGGATTTTCTCACGGCTCACCCCCCAGCGCTGCAGGTGGGCGCCGACGCCAAGCGGCACAATGAACATGCCCACCTTGTCCTTCAACTGTTTGATCGTGCCATAGTCGAGGTGGTCGTAATGGTCATGGGAGAGCAGCACGGCATCGATACGGGGCAGCTCCGAAATCTCGGCTGGCAGTTGCTTGCTGTATCGCCTGCCACCCACCAATGGAAAAGGAGATGGCGAGCGCCCCAGCATAGGGTCAAGGAAGAGTGTCACTCCATCCATCTCCAGCAGCACGGCAGAATGCCCAAACCAGGTCACCCGGGTGTCCCCGGCCTCCTGAATCGAGCCGGGCATTAGCCTTTCCGGGATCAGGGGCTGCTTGGGCCTCGAGCGGGGATTACCTTTGATGAAATCCTTAAGTATGGATAAGCCGTTTCCAGCACTGTTTTCCATCATCACGGTAGGAGCCGGATAGACGAATTTCCCGTCCTTGTAATTCGGTGATTGGCGGATGGTCTGCTTTTCCTTCCCAGAGGCTCTGCGGCCAAAGGCAGGATAAAAGGCCATTGTTAAGTAAGCCAATACGGCCAGCGCCACAAGGACAATAGCAATGATAATTAAGGTCATGGTCCAGCCCTTCTCTCCGGCATATTAAGATCTTAGGCATATTATAAATCCGGCCGGAACCGGGAGCAAATGTGCCGGCGGCGGCTCTGCAAGCTACAGGTTCCAGCCAGGGATTTTGCGCAAATCACCATCCTGGATTTGAACCGTGCTCTGTACGGGGATATCAACCGGAGAGGAAGCTGTACGAATGAAGCAGGAATCAATCCCCACTGCCGCCGCACCTGCCATGTCTGTACGCGGATCATTGCCAATCATGACCGCTGAGCTTAGATCTGCCCCGTACTTCTCCGTCAAATAGCGGTAGAACAGCGGATCAGGCTTGCTGATGCCTGCCTCCGAGGATATCGCCACCCCATCGAATAAATGCAGAATACCCAGCATGGTCAGTTCTGCTTCAATGAAGGTTTTCTGACCATTGGAGAGCAGGAAGACCCTCTTGCCCCGCGTTCCCAAGTGCCGCAGGATTTCCTGAGCCCCGTCATACAGGGAGATCTTAATCATGGATAAGGTACGCAGCCATCTTACAGTTTCGTGCAGCCAGGCTTGTCCAGGGTTCCCGCCCAAAGCACGGGCCACCTCGCGGAAGACCTCCTCCATCACAAAATCGGGATATTCACAGTGCTGTACAGCAGCCGCCAGCTGACGGTCCCTTTCCAGCAGAAACCGCTGCTGCAGCTCCACTCCAGTAATCGTCAGGCCATGATAACCGTAATGGAGCGCGAGCCGCTCCCAGACTCCGGGCTGCTCCTCGTCTGTCTCAATGTCGATCAGTGTGCCGTACAGATCAAAAATATATGTCTGATACATAATTGATTCCTCCTAAGTGTCTCTGTTGCAGCTATTGTTAATATTTTCATTCTAAACGGATATGGAACTTATGCAACAAAATCCCATACCCTGGCGTTTAGAGGTTAACAGACCCGGCACCAGAGAATCTGAACCAAAGGAGCAAATACCATGAACACTATTCTAAAAACAAGCACTATCCTGCTAACCTTGTCACTCGCACTTACAAGTGGAGGGGTCTCTGCCGCCCCAAGTTCTTCATCCGCAAATTACAGCGCCGTAAAGGCATCCTCTGCTGCGGCTGCTATATTCTCCATATCCCTGAGCGGGACTGTTCTTTCGGAGTCCGGTTACCAACCCTCCGGCAGCAAAGAGCCGCTGGTTCCTCTTCGTGCTGTTGCTGACGGGCTTGGCTTCACGGTTGCCTGGAATGCGCAGACAAAAGCTGTAGAACTGAATAAGGGTAATATTTTCACCACAGTAAAAAGCGGCGAAGACCGCTATGTTATCAATAAAATGTACACTACACTCGGTACAGCGCCGCAAACAAAGCAGGGCAGGCTGTATGTCCCCGCCTCTTTTATAAACAAAGTGTTGCGTCAGGTGATTACCGTGGAAGGACAGCAGATTCTGATCCGCCCGGCAGCAGATAGTATCAGCGAGACTGGTGTGATCACTTCCATCACCCAAGCGGACAACTATCAGTCCGTGCATATCCGGGGAACCGGTACAGAGGGAATCGTTCTGAACGTAGGCAAGGATACCCAGCTCTTCCGCAAAGACGGCTCGGAACTGGCCTTTAGCGATCTACGCATCGGCATGACGATTGAGGCCCAGCACTCCCTTATCTCCACCCGCAGCCTTCCTCCGCAAACTCCGGCCTACCGGATCACCGTACTGGACGCAGAATTACAAGACGAACTTCTTGGCACGGCGGGTACAATCCAACAAGTCGATACCGAAGATGGTACCGTCAGCATCCGTATCCGCGGCAGCGCACTGAGCGAGAAATCGCAAAATGAGGTTGTGCTGCGTCTGACAGAGAACACTCTCGTCATCAATGAAGACGGAGAGGCTGTGTCTCCCTCCCTTCTGGTCCAGGGATCCAAGGTTATCGGATTCTATAGCCCTGCTCTGACCCGCAGCCTGCCTCCAATAGGCACGGCCCTGAAGGTAGTCATGGAGACAGAAATACATTGAGTTGTCCGCACTCACAACAGCGTGAAGCCATACCTGCTATGGCTACAAAAAAACCGCGAAACCTGTAATATACAGGAGCGCGGTTTTTTTGATAGTACCGATAAATCATCTATTCTGTGTACTAAAGCAACGAAGACCCGGCGGGCAGCCCGCAGAGTCTTCAAAAGGTGAGAAGTGAATGTTTGTTTATGCCAGGTTCCAGAGGCTAGGGTACTTTTCCGGTTAACAATCGACGCCATCTCGATTTGTTCTTGCCTTTCAGATAGTACATGGGTGAAATCAACTACCTTTCGGAATACACGTTACATGCCGTTCCAATCGTTATAATTGACACCTTCCACTTCCCACCTGCTTATTATTACCCGGAATCTGCAGCCCATAAGCAGCCTGTACAAAAAAAAGAGGACCTTCCATCCGCCATCTGCATGGCTGCGGAATATCCTCTGTGCGGTCAAACTATTATTTCTTCTGAGCCAACCGTTGTTTGAACTTGTCAACACGGCCGCCAGTTTCGGTATCTCTTTGTTTACCTGTGTAGAACGGGTGGGATGCGGAGCTGGAGTCCACACGGATCACAGGATAAGTGTTGCCGTCTTCCCATTCCATAGTTTCACCGGACGATTTAGTGGACGAGCTCAGGAATTTGAAACCTACGCTGGCATCCAGGAAAATCACCTGGTTGAATTTAGGGTGTATGCCTTCTTTCATTGTAGTAACCTCCTTCCCGTACATATACAATATCTATGGCACAATGAAGCAATCTCTTGGGAGATAACTAAATCCACAGATTTACACGCCATACTATCATACGTGATCTGGGGCGCGGAGTCAACCACCAAAATAGACAACCCGGTTAGAGCGACTTCACCATTCCACCATCAATCAACAGAGACTGGCCCGTAATATAGGTATTGGCAAAAGAGCCCAGAAATACGGCCGCTTTGCCGAACTCCTCCGGAGTACCGCTTCTTCCAGCCGGAATCTGAACCAGCGCTTCCTGTCCGACCTGCTCCCGGGAGATGCCGCGGGCCTCCGCCCGCTTGCCGTCCAGCTGCAGAATCCGGTCTGTGCCGATACGGCCGGGCGCAAGCGAATTGATCAGGATGCCCTCCGGAGCCAGCTCGGTCGCGAGCGTCTTGAACAGCGCGCTCACCCCCGCCCGGAAGACGTTCGAGAGGATCAGTCCGCTAATCGGCTGCTTGATCGATACCGAGCTGATGCCCACAATGCGGCCGTTGCCGCTTGAGCGCAGGTAAGGCAGCGCTTCGCGGATCATGCGCACGGTGCCCATTAGCGTAAGCTCATAGCCGTCGGCCCAGTCGGCGTCGGCCATATCCTCAAAGCCGCCGCCCGGTGGGCCTCCGGCATTGGTGACCAATACATCCAGCCCGCCTCCGTACTCAGCGCCGGCTTCAATTGCCCGCCGGATCTCCTCGGGGCGGGTCACATCCATCTGTACCATCGCCACCTCCCGGCCGGTAGCCTCCGCGATGGTCTTCCGGGCCGCTTCAAGCTGTTCCAGGTTCCGGCTGGCAATCGTCACCATCGCGCCCTCGCGCGCAAACTCCAGTGCAGTAGCAAGGCCCAAGCCTTTACTCGCCGCCGCAACAAATACTGACTTCCCTGCTAGGCCCAAATCCATTCCCTACGCCTCCTTGTTCAGATGTCCGGCAGGCCAGTTGCCTGGTAAGCCAGTTGCCTAAAGAGAGCTCACGGCAGCCGGTGCTCCGGTTTGCGTACTATTCGTTCCTATGCTGCAATAATCAGCAGCGGTTAGACTAATCTTAGTATAGCCCTGGCCCCGCGTCCAGACTCTCTCCCCGAGCCTGGCCCCTTGCACGATCCAGACCAAATAGCGATGAGCAGCCAGCGTGCTCATCGCTATCTATTATCAATATAGACTAACTAATCGGCTATACATCAAACTCCAGCTGCTTCTTGGCTTGAACAATAAAGTCGAAAGGATTCTCTATCGTACCTTCCTCATACTGAACGGCTCCGATTTTCAGACCCAGATTGACCTTGTATTTCGCCATGAATTCCGTGTCGTTCAATTCCTGGAGCTTCAACTTAATCCGTTCAATCACTATCTTGGCTCCTTCGCGGTCCGTGAATAACAGGAGTCCCCAGGTGGCATCTTCCTTGTCCAGCAGATACAGCGCATCATTGGTGCGGATACTGGACTGACTGAGCTGGGAGACATCATAGATCGCCTCGGACAGCTGCTCTTCGGGGATCAGACGGCGGATTTCACTCCAGTATTTCACTTTGACCACCAGCAGGGTCAGCGGGATGCTGTATCGGGTAGAAATCCCTGTAAACAAGCTGGCATCCTTCTGAAAAGATATCGTGTTGCGCAGATCAGTGTTCTCATCTACGGTGGCGAGATTGGCCGTTCTTTTCTTAAGTAGATCGTTCTCAGCCTGTAGCTCCCGGGTAGTGGAGGTGAAGACCCACAGCACAACCGTAAGCAGCGGAGTCATAATCAGCCAGAAGTACGTATTGACGCCTATAGTCTCACCCTCCGACACCGTCTGGTAGAGAACAAAGAAACCATATCCGAAGATAAATGCAAGATTAAGCACCAGCCCGGCGGTTACGTTGGTAAAATAGGTGACCAGTGCCAGGAGAAAGGCGATATTCAAAATAATAATATTCTGAACGTAATGATCAGGCGAGCCTGCGATAAACACGATACATATGAAGTTCAGCACCAGGAACACCAGAAAGGCCAGATCGGAAAACAGGCTGCTGCGGTTACTTCTCATGCTTATCACCACGTTTCTTCATATGTTTGCGGAGCAGCAGAAGCAGCGATATGATCACCAACATAACCGCAAGCACGACCGCCACTACGAACCCCAGCACATCGCTACGATCCGTAATCTGCGTAATCACTGAGTCTTTGGCTGCTCCAGTAATTGTTTTGAAGCGGTACGCGCTGACATTGCCATCCTTGTCGGCGATGACGCTGTCACCGTATACCTTCCATTTGTCCTTTTCGCTGGCAAGCAGCTTGGAGACCAGATAGATGTTCTCCGTATTCGCTCCAGTCACCGCCATGAAACCCCGTCCGCTCTGATAAGGGGAATCCAGCAGCTGCAATGTGCCAATCTCTGCACCATATTGCTCATCAATACTCATCTTCTCATTCGAGAGAAACGAGGACCCATCCTTGCTGTACCGGAAGTACAGCTTGTCATTGTTGTCACGAATGACCTTATTATCCTTATAGGAGCCGATAGCGATAATATTATTATCCTTAAGATTATCCGCGCCGACAGTATCGGTGTAATAATGGATATCCCCTGTATTTCCGCCCGCATATTGGCCCAGCAGATTAAAGACATTCGCCAGACTCAGGTATGCATAGTCGTCCATCTTCTGGGGCAGTACGACCGCCACATGGTTGAAGATTTCATCACGGAGGAACGGATAAGGGTAATTATTGAACAGCAGATCCGTCCGGTCTTTGGTATTCAGATGCATGGCCGTTTCCTTGCTGATATAGGCCCAGGGCATTTGCTCCCTATTCGGGGTACAGATCGCATCCTGCATCTCCAGGTCGAATGCCACGGTTACCGAGAAGTTGCCGGAAATATTCAGACTCTGCGGAATAGCCAGATTCAGTGTATCGCCGTCCGCCAGCTCCTGGGTCAGCTTCTTGCTGCCGATCGGCGTATCATTAATGCTCACCGTTACCAGCGAGCGGTTGAAGTCCAGGTTCTCTGCATAGCGGAAATCCAGGCTGATCTTGCCGGAATCGGCAATTGAGCGGTTCGACGGAAGCGAGACGAAGTAGGTCTGCCCCTGATGATTCGGACCCGTCAGCTTGTCACCGGTTTCGGTAAAGGTCACGTTCGAGCTCATGGCAAAAGCCGGAGATGACACATCAGTGGCATCATCCACTACCTTCATGCCACTGCTGATCTGGCTGACCAGCTGCCGGCTGGCGAGGAGGCGTCCGGCCTTAATCAGCAGACTCTCATCCTTGGAAGTGACCACCAGGGTAGGACGCGTATCCTTGTTCACCAGCTGAATAAGGGCATGTTCGCCCAAGTCCACGGAGGAATCGAGCTGAAGCTTCAATGTATTCGGTACATGATCCGCCAAGGCAACCAGAATCACGGCTTTCCTGTCCCTCAGTGATTCTTCACGGTAAGGAAGCAGCGGAATGGCCGTATTGGTCAGGGTGTTCGCGTTGGCGAAGCCAGATAAGGCATAAGTGGCGGCTTCCAGCTCAGAACTGCTGGCACCAGCCGGCACACTCAGGAGGCTTTGGCTTCTTTTTACATAATCCATGCCGGAAAAGCGCTCGCTGAAATCGCTGATACCACCGCTCAGGGCCTTGGAGGTATAAGATACCGCGACACCGGAGGTGTTGAACAGATGCAGCCAGTTATCCGGGGTATTGTCCACATAGCAGATCTGGTTATTCTCCGCAGTGGTCCGCAGATACCCCTGAATGCTCAACGTGTTCACTCCCTCCTTCAGGAGGGTCTTCGGTGCGTCAACGGTTATGCTTTGTTCCCCGTTATTTTGCAGGGAGGGTCTGAAAGAGTAGAAGGGGCTGCCGTTCAGGGATAGCGTAACACTGGAGATTTGCTCCTCTGTAATTTGCGAAATCTGAAAATGCAGATTAACCTTCACACCTTCAACATTCCAGTAGTTCATCACTGTAAAATACTGCTGCTGTGAGCTCGTTCCCTTAAGTGAACTGTCGCTGCCGGTAAAGGCAGTCTCGTATATCTGTTTGTCATCAACCGGGGCCGCAGCAGCTGCAGAAGCCGCCCGGATCGGGATCAGGAAAAGGGAGACGCAGAGCGCCCATATCATCATCTGTTTTTTATTCATCGTCTTGTCTCCTGTATCACTGATTTCTTGTTCTGCTGTTGCTTAATATCGTTCCGTTTTGTACCATTTGGCTTCACGTTTAAAGATGACGTCTTTCAGATAGTTGTACAGTCCATACGCGGCAACGACCATCCACAGCTGACAGTATGATACATACATCAGCATAATGATCCATAAATTGGACAAGCTCATCTCGCCTTTTTCCGTAGTGAGTGTAACGAAGATGCCCACTACAAACAGAATGACAGCGAGCAGCCACAGGAAGCTGCTGAGTCCGGCAATGGTCGTATGCACGTAGCCCATCGCATGCAGCACGAGCAGCAGGTCGGAGGTGACCAGCGAGATCAGCAGCAGGAAGTAGATGGACAGATAATACAGAATATCAAAGCGGATTTTGGCTGCCGAGCGGTCGAAGAGCAATGGGATATTTTTGACAATCACATAGATATTGCCCTTCGCCCAGCGCGTCCGCTGCTTGAACCAGACCTTCACTGTCTGCGGCTCCTGCTCCCAGGTAACAGATTTGGGCTGGAATTTGATCCGGTATCCCATCATATAGATGCGGAAGCTGATCTCCGTATCCTCAGCGATTGCTTTGACATCCCAGCCGCCGATGCTCTCCACAATCGATCTGCGCATAATGAAATTAGTGCCGGGTATGGTGCACAGCTTGAACAGCTTCCAGCGCCCCGCCTGGGCCATCCATTGGAACGACAGCGTCTCAATATTAATAAACCGGGTAAGCAGGCTCGCATCGCGGTTACGGGTCCGGAATTTTCCGATCACCGCACCAAGCGTGGAATCATTGATGATCTCGGCGACGAGATACCTTAGCGCAGTCCGCTCCGGCGTATTATCCGCATCATAGATCGCGATCAGTTCGCCTTTGCTGCGGGTGAAGCCGATGTTCAGCGCATTGGACTTTCCTTTTCCACCCGTAACCGCATCCGTATTGATGATTATCAGATTACGATGAGGGAGGCGGGCCTGAATACTCCCCAGCAGCTCCGCGCTGTTGTCGGAGGAGTTATCGTTAATGACAATGATCTCGTACCGGTCATGCGGGTAATCGAGCGCCAACAGGGATTCGACTGTTTTGCTGATGACAACACCCTCGTTGTGGGCCGGTACCATAATCGTAACAAACGGATACTCGCCCTTAATCTCCGGAACATCCTCATTTTCAGTCTTAATGTAATACAGATAGCCCGCTATAATCAGAGCCACGTTGACCAGCAGCAGGGACCAGATGCAGATCACCGCGATTACCATCAGTACATCCGAGATCGTCATATTCTTCTCCTAAATCCAGTTATATGTTATTTAAAATACTTTCTCCGGTACAGCCTGTACCCAATCGCCATCAAACCGCCGAATAGCAATAGCGCGATGATAATCACTACAATAAAAAATTTGCTTTGCACGCTGAACAGCTTGGTGAAGCTCCGGACCTGTGCTTCTTTGTACTGGTAATCACCGCTTACGGCCTCCGGGGTATAACCGATATTCAAGGAGACGCCATTCACCGACACCACTCCATCTGCAGAGACGATCGTATTCTTATTCGTTACGGTCTTGTGCGCCCCCTGCTTGTAATCGGCAAAAGAGATCCATTCCTCTTCCAGCGTCTGCAGCAGCCGGTTAAGTCCGGCTTCATCCTCCGGGAGGTCTGCAGTGACGGCCGTACCCAGCGGCAGCTGCGGCATGGCTTTGGTAGGGTGGCTCAGCCCCTGCAGGAACTCCGGCTTCAGGCTGTAGAGAGAAGATGCTAGCACCTTAGATACATTCGTCTGGTTCATATACAGGACGTTCTCATCCGGGAACAGCACTGTGGAATCAAAAAATCCCATGCCTGCTTCCGCGTACTCCTTGTCGTAGGTCCAGTATAAGTCAGCCCCGATACCCAGCGGCGCGATGCCGTTCTTCACCAGCAAATCCACGAACCCGCCCATTTTCTCCGCGAGCGTGTGATCGCTGCTATTGATGGATGGCATGATCACTGGCGCATTTACCAGAATACTTCCATTCTTCGCCTGAACTTCCTTCAGTGCTGCCAGATAACGTAACATCGCCGGAAAATCGGTATTGCCGAACACCGGACGGATGCTTGCGATAAAAGGAATGCCCTCCTCGTACAGACGATCCGCCGTCTCTTCCAGCAGAGACAGGTCCGAGAACGGATAGATTTCCTTCAGGACAAGATAAGTCTGTGAAGCCGTCTTACTCTCAAGCCAGTCCCTCAGCACATAAGCCATCCCTACTACACTCGCATTGCCCTGCTCCAAGTAAGGGACGTACGTATAGCTGCCGGCAGTTGCCGCATAGGGCAGCTTGCGGCCGCTGCTCTTGAGGACGAAGCTCCCATACGTACGCTCCGCGTTCACGGCAGCTATATAGGGCATGTCCTTCACCTGAAGATTGGAGCCGGTGAATGGACCGACTGTAAGACCGGCCAGGTCTTCATCCACAATTCCCGTCTTTAACTGGAGCACCTGCAGCAGCCTTGCCGGTGGATGATACCCGACATGCAGTATCTGTCCCTGGTAGTGCTCCACATCCTCAAGATAAGCCCGATTGCCAGGAGGGATATCCTCCGCATTGATTACGGTGATAACCCGGGGAAAGGCATCCATGGTTCCCTTTGCGTAACGATCCAGGCTGAGCAGTGTCACCTGGCTTCCAAAAGCTGATAAGAGCCGCTGCAGTTCACTTATATTCTCTTCCCGGACGGTTCCTTTGCCCAGGCTGTCGTACAGAAGCAGTACCTTCTGCGGAGTATAAGCTTCCTGTACGCCTTGGGAGTGCGCCTGCGGAGCTGCGGACAACAGTAGAAGAACAGTAATGATCAGGGGCAGCAGCAGACTGGAAATCCTCTGTCGGTTCAAGCGCTCACACTCTCCTGTGCTTCAGGATGCACTTCAGCATAAGGTCCTGCCGTACTGGCAGCAGGCTGGCGGCCAGGGGATACTTTTCGCCCAATCACGCTTGCGGACAGCATGAAGGTGACCAGATCAAAGGATTGGGTAAACAGAAATTCATGCTTCGAAATATCAGCGTCGCCTGCTCCAATAATGGAGACAAAAATACCTGACAGGCCAACCCCCATACTGGCCAGAATCAGCACCATCCGCTGCACCCCCCGCATATCCCTGGCTCTGACAGCCTTCACAAAGGAAGGGGCATAGAGGCCGATGACTACCGCCATCCAGAGCAGGATAAATCCGAAGGTTTTGGGTGCAAGCTTCTGCTTAAGCAGACTATAGACCGTGAAAAAATGGCTCTGGGCACGGAAGGCCTTGCCCGCCGATTCTTCATAATTGCCCATCGCCGCAGGCTTGATTGAAAAGGCGCTCCGGGCCGCGACATTCAGGATGGAGCTTAGCTGATCCGGATGCACAAGATAGTTTTTGAGAATGGACCCGAAGCCGTAGCGGCTGTAGAAGTCCTTTTGCAGAATCGGCGAGTTCACATCTACTGTCCCGTACTGCTCGTAATAGATGCTACCCTGCAGAATGGCGTATTGTTCATTAATCCCAAAAGATTTCAGCGTCGTTTCGGGATTGGAAGATTCCTTCAGCACGCCCCGGGTCATAGCATGATATTGGTTGATATTGACGAATTCTTTGGAGATATTCAGGTAGGTGGCAATGCCCGCACACATCAGCAGCGCCATGGACACAAGCGTCAGACTGCGGAAGAGACGATCCCGCCGGATCCAGACCAGAGAGATGCCAAGCAAGGCAATAATCATGCCCACTGGAGCATTTTGCTGCTTGGAGGTCGTTAGAATAACGCTGCTGAGGACGAACAGACCAAGAAGTGCGTAGTCATTGTATCTTTTACGGCAGATCAGCAGCCAGGAGGCAAAGACGAAGATCATCATGATCATAACGACACTTTCGCTGTAAAAGGAGTTGAAATAGGCGGTATATCCTGTATCACCGAATACAAAAATAGCAAGAATGGCAATAATCATGCCTTGCTTGCGTGACATTTTGCAGGTGACCGCTTCTATTAAGAGATAGACGGCAATAACATAGAGAACCGTGTAAATAGCGGCCTGAAAGCGGATATCGAACACAGTGCTGCTGAACATCAGCTTATTAAGACCGATAGCCAGCTTAATGAACAACGACTGTGAGGAGTCTAGCGTAGCCCCATTCTCGTTATAGTATTGATAGATTCCGTAATGCTTAATGAAATAGCCGAAATACTTGCTGTCGTAGTCAGGCAAGCTGAAGTAGAGACCGTTACTGTATATATTGCGGAAAAAGTCGCCGTTATCAGCCATTCCTATGTAGGGAACCGTAAACAGAGCTATAACTGTAACGAGCAATACGCCGAAAGCTGCTGCAAAAGCGGGAGATACCCGCAGCCCGGCGGGCATAATATGTTGCCGTAGGGGTGTTCTTACTATGTTATCGTCGATCATGCCCGGCCACCTTCGTTACTGTAATTTAGAGTGAATATGAATAAGCCAACAAGGCCATAAGATTATCAAAAGAATACGCCTGTCCGGTATCGGTATTGCCAAATCCGCCGAACAGCGGACTATCTGCCTCCTGCACCTGAAATTCATTCATTCGCGAAATTCCCGACTGGTAGAGGACGTCATCTCCAATCTCTGCCCCTATCATAGCCGCCAGGGCATAAATTGCCGTGGACCGGATATCATTCAGTGGCTTCCCTTCACGGGAATATTGCCCGTAAAGCGTTCCTGCCGCGACCTGTTCCTTGATATAGCGGATACTCGCAGACTTCTGCCGGCCCGCCTCTGCCAAATGCAGAATGCTTAGGAGGGATTCTACTGTATTAATATTTTCCGTCCTGTAGGTTTCCGTGCCATAATCGAATCTCGTCTCGTAGAACGGAAACGCATCCGAGAGGTAGCCCTCCTCCAGAATCTCCTCCATATTACGCAATAATTTTTCTATTAATTCGTCATTAATCGACATTTTTCGCATGGTATTCAAATCAATATAGCACAATGTAACAAAGCTGTTTATAGTTTTGTAGGCAGCGTCATAAAAGTCATACATATATCCTTCTTTTACGTTATTCTCATAGAAACGCTGGCTGTATTTATCCGCCTGTTCTGTATAAGCCCGCTCATCAAAAACCTCACCCGCGTCATATAAGGCTCCAATCAGGCGCAGGTCGTCCACAGCGGCATTCACAGAATACTGCTTCTGTTGCTTAGGGCTGTAACGATAGCTGAATCCGCCTTTCATATCAAAGGTTTGTTCGGCTAGAGCCCACTGGCTGGCAAACTGCTCCTTATCGCCGGCAAACACAGCTGCTTTCATCAAGAGGGAAGCCGATTCACTTAGCACCTCATGACCGGTAGCCGATTCACCTGATTCGTCTGTATCCAGCAGGTTAGTATATACCCCGTAAGGTCCGGTAAGGCGATTCGCAATAAATGCCCTCAGGTCCTGTATTTCTTCCCGATTATCCACACTCTGCCCTATAGGCGACGGGGAAGAAGCTGCGACTATCGTCCCATTAGCTGTGGCGGCAGTACCGGTGGCTGGTTCGCCGCCCTTGCAGGAAGCTAGCAGCAACATTGAGAGTAGAATCCCGGTGGCTGTGCTGAGTTTACTGGTCATACCATCACATCCTCAAGGAAGAAGATATCTGCATCTATATAATATAACGGTAATCTAAGTCACAAAATTAACCATGAAATTGATCATTTTGTGTCCAACTCAATAAAAATTCATATTTACGCAAACAAAGAGCTGTACGAAGGTCCTGATGGACCCGAGCAGCTCTTTGTTGAATGAGATATGGATATATCGTCCTACTAACCTTTGATCTGACGGTAGGTGTGCTCATCTGACACGATGTAGAGTCTGGCTTCCTGCGGGATCGGCTGATCCAGCTTGCGGTTGATACCAAGATCCCCCCGGTCGGACAGCAGCGTCGCTCCCTGGCGCAGCAGCGCCTGGAAGGCATCGCCATAGGTACGCCATGCGGCATCCCGTGGAATTTCATAGATATCATCGCCATGCTCCCGGCTAAGCAGCTGGGTAATGACCTCCGGATTCCCCTCCTGCAGCGCCGAGCGGACAGCAAGTCTTGAAATGGCATCATGCGAAAGTACGAATTCATTAACATGGACATGACGGAAGTTCTGGATATTCTTTTCCTGCATAATCTCAACAGTGGTATGTACCTGCGGAGCAATCCGCTCAATACTGGAGGCGATCAGCAGGGTTTTGCCATCCGTCAGTGAAGCCTCGTCGATCCGCGTATCCCCGAATACGATCGCTGCCCTGGCTCCTTGAATATTCGCCTTATGCAGGATGTCATCACTGGAAGGGTCACCGCTGATGAAATGGACATGCTCCATGTCCTGCAGCGGGTGCTGACCGCTCTCATCAATAATGATGATCCTGCAATCCGGCGAGTAGCAGAGGATCTCATCGACGGCAGCTTGTGTTTTGCGGTTCCAATTGATCAGTACCACTTGGTCTTTCCCACGAAAGCTCAAGGTTCCGGCTCCTCTCCTTCTTTGCAGTTCCCCCATAGTATCAATTACCTTTCCGATCACCAGACTGAGTAGCCCGATGCCGAAAATATACAGAAACATGGTAAATAGCTTCCCCGCCGCCGAGGTGGCAAAAAAGTCGCCGTAACCTACGGTGGACATCGTCGTCATGACCCAATAGAAAGCATTGAACCAGTTGTGGAAAGTTCCTGGCTCCAGTACAAAGGCAATCGTTGCACTCATCACAACAAAGCCCAGGATGATCAGCCCAATGGACCTTTTCCTTAGACGCATCAGCTTCCCGGAGAGACGCAGTAGAAAATGCATCGGCTTATATGATCAGACTGCTGACGGCGAATGCCGTTCCGACGAATACCAGGCACAGCATCAAGCCTACGGCAACATTCCCCTTTTGCAGATGATCGGATATTTTGAAGCCCGGTGTGAACAGTTCGAAGATCCAGTACGCCGCGATCAGGCAGACATACCCTACCGCGAACCAGAGCATCATGAACCATATCGAGGTATTCGTATACGCCGCCACGCCCAGAATGATCGCCGTGGCCAGAAACTTGCCGCCGAGTGCCAACGCTACAGCCACGTTGCCCTTCTTCAATTCTTCCATGTCCTTGAACGGAGTCATCAGGCTGAATACCACCATTCCGAGCACCTGCAGCAGAATAATAGTCAACACGCTGACTACCAGATTAATTACAATCGTCACTTTGCCCACCCCCTGAATTTTGCGTAGGCCGAATCATAATCGGCGAAATCATGTACTTCCTCCAGCACCACAGAGGCTTTCTTGGCTTTCTCCAGAGCCGTATAGCGCTTGTCATCGATCGGCTGCTTAATCCGGTTACCCGACGGCAGCTCCACCACGGCAAAATTTCTGGTTTTGTCCTGGTATTTGGTCTTGTATACACCCACAAGATCCACATCCGTTGTAATGGAAACCTTAAGGCGCGCCAAATCTTCTGCAGCCGTCTTCTGATCAGCATACGATTTGATCGTAGACCAGGAAGACAGGCGGATATCATTCTTCTGGTCGGCATCCGTTACCAGTTCGGCATCCATGAACTGCAGGGTCCATATCTTGTCGCCCGTGGCATAATTACCATCATTGGGCAGCAGCTCATTATCCGGCAATACGGTCATGTCACTGCCGATCAGATCTCCAACCGTGCCTTCAACCACCCGGTAATCCCAGGGAACGCGTGATACGTTATCCGTTGTTTCGGTGCCGGTATGAAATACACTATTCGTATTGCCCGAACATGCGCTCAGCAGCAGTACTGCCATCAGCAGCATGCCAAGCCATGTTCCCGAATGGAGCCTGTGACAACCCCCGCTCCGGCGACTTCTATCCTTGTTCATCTTCAAGCCCCCTCACTCCTAGCGCGATAAAATGACTGGAATTGCCTGTAATCGGTCCGCCTGCGCGGCCCAGTAGCCCGCAAGGCACACCGTTAATCACAAACATGCCGGTCAGCAGGTGAAATTCCCCTTCATGGGTCTGAATACGGGCAAGCTCCGCCCGCTTCTGGTACACCACGGGAAATAGTACACTGCTGTCGAAGCCGTCCTCATCGGCAATCTCCAGTGACCCGCTGTCATCAAAAATCCGTACAGAGCCGCCTTCACGACCGAAGACGGATTTGGATACAAAGTTGCCGGAGAATACAGGCTTGTTGTAGGTTGGCAGGATATAGCTGGCTATGGCCTGCCGCTCTTCCTCACTGAAGAGCAGGCCCAGCTCATACATCCCCCATACGGCAGCAACCAGCCCTTTGGACTGCAGCAGAATGCTGTGCGGGCCGTTGAACAGCTGAAGCTGTCCGCTCTCGATAGCATAAGCAAGCGCCTCCCCGCCATCATCCACCGCCATCCACTCCTTGGGATAGAGAGCGAACATCCGCTTGATGATCCGGTCCTCTGCATCTCTGACCGTCCCTTCATCGATCCACAAATCCAGGCAGTCGACACAACGGATATCCAGACCGCTGTGCGCAACAAGCGCTTCAATGGTGCCGGAATCCTCCTGATGTGTTCCATAAGCGACACAAGCCGCCGTATCCGGCTGCTCGATGCCCCAGGCTGCAGCCAGTCGATCCTTCATTCCGGTGTTCGGGCTTGGCACTCCGACCTGCTCGCAAATCCAAGGTGTAGCGATGGATGCTTCCACATAGCCGGTTGGCGTATCGGCGTTCAGCTCCAGCAGCTTGATCGTGCCGTCGCTGGCTATGGCAAAATCGAATCTGGCATAACGGCTAATCAACCCCGGCTCCGGCAGCGGAGTGTCGTCCAGCATCTGCCAGAGTACAGGCGGAATGCCCAGCAATTCATACAAATCATGCCGCTGGTGGACATAACGGACAGCCTTGTCGAGGATCGTCCAAAGCTTGACTGAGGCTTCCTCCAGCTCCTTGTAGGTCTCACTTCGCATCACGGCAACTGCATCAAGCCAGTATTCTTCGTCCTCCAGGTCAGCCCAGGTAAACCCAAGCCTATGAAGCTCTTCTACGCGCGGAGCGCGTTCGAGACCCGACTGATCAATATACTCAAAAACACTGTCTGCCAGGCTCATCCGCCGAAACCACTCTTGCCTGAACTTTTGCCGGAGCTGGATCTTGATGAAGAGCTGGACTTGCTGCCTGAACCCAGACCGCTGGACTTGCCTCCGACTCCACCGGCCTTGCTCGAAGTGTTCCTTCTGGTGATCGAACCGGTGGACGAGGTAGAGGTCCGCGGCTTCACCACAGAGCCGGCCACCGGCTTATTCTGAAAGCTTCCGCTGTTATAGCTGGGTGCCTTGTAGACTGTCCGCGTGCCGCCATAATAGGTAGGGCGGTTATTGTACCAGCCTCTTGAAGAATAGAAGGAACCGCTGTTGAACAGCATGTGGTACAGCAGCAGATCATCCCAGCCAAAGCCGGAGTTATAACCGCCGTAATTGTTGATGACTGTGGTACCGCCCGAGGTGACAACCCCTTGACCTTCCTGCAGCACCTCTTCAGCATTTTCTTCCGGATAAGGAATATTCCAGTCTACATTTTTGTCAAAATAAGCTTTGACCTCTTCAGTAGACCACGATACCAGCGTTGGCTCATCTGCAGAGCCGCTGCCGGCTGCACCTGCACCCCCTGGGATAAATAAAGCATTGGCCAGCAGGGCAATGCCCAGCGAGGTAGACAATACCCGGATCGGTTTGCCGTCCGGGGTGAATAATCTGGAAGCTACAGGCTCTTTCTCATGTTCATCCTTTGCCAATTTGAGATCCTCCTCTCCTGACATTATTCTTCCGTACGCATAGGGACAAGCAGAAGCTCCAGCTTGCCCTGATCCACATTTAGCCGCCCTTCTACGGCTTCGTACTCCCGGCTGCCCACCACAATATAATTGACATGCTCCAGAGCCGTAATCATATTCATGCTCCAGTTCCTCTCCTCAATCATTCGCAGTTCGCCATCCGGCATCTTTTCAAACAGAATGACATTCATACCATTATCCACCTTTTCCTCATCCTTCCTGAACACTATTATGCTTCAGATACGTGGTTAGCACCATTTCGTTTCAACTCTGAACCGCGGGAGCTTCTATAGAAGAATACCAGCCCCAGGGAGCACAGGCTCACCGCAAGCAGAAGACCGTAGACATGCCCGTAAGCCCTAGATGGAACCAATTCCCGCTGGGCATGAAGCAGCAACCCGCAGACGGCAACAGAGACCGATCCTCCGAAGAATTGAATCAGCTGCAGAAGCCCCATCCCTGATCCGATCCAGTTGCGCGGCAGAATCCCGGATGCTTCATTATTCAAGGAAGCCAGCGTTGCCGAAAAAGCCGGGGAAAAGCACAGGTACCCGAACAGGAGCACAAGCGGCGATGCTGACAGGCTCAGGGCAAAGGTAGCCATGACGGCGGCAAGTATACAATGTCCGATGAGCAGAAACCGCATATTTCCGTAACGGTCGATCCAGTGGCCGACAAACCGGGTCAGAAAGGCCGACAGAATCGCGCCTGGTGCGATAAACAGGCCAATCCTCAGCGGAGATTGATGAAACACGTTAGCCAGTGCAAGCGGCATCAGGAATAAATTACCCAAATTCAGCACCAAAATACTAAATCCAATGGCTGTAAGCTTTAAATACCCGGACATCCGGAGCAGCCCGGGATTAATAAAGGAGTTCCGGGCTCTACGGAGATGAACAGCGTGCAGCCCGAAAGAAACCACACTTACTGCAAGCCATATGCCGGACTTACTGGTTACGGCCACGAGCAGGCTTCCGGCATTGATAACCGTAAGTAAAGCTCCATACAGATCAAAGGGCACCGGCTTAGGCTGTTCCTTAGGCAGCAAATAGAGCAGCACCGGCAGAACAAGCAGGACCAGACAAGTTATGCCAAATAATCCGTTCCAGCCGAAATATTCGCTGATAAGACCGCCGGCAATCGGACCCAGGCCGAAAGCCATGGCACTTCCGACAGAGATCATGGCGATAGCTGCGCCTCTCCTTGCCACCGGCACATACCGGCTGGCGAGTACCAATCCGAGACCCGCCATGACTCCGGCGCCGGCGGATTGCAGAAGCCGGGTAATCAGCAGAACATTGAAGCTGTGCGCGAACAATCCGGTGACGGAAGCCAGGCCCAGCGTGGTTAATCCGATGGTCACCAGCTTACGAATGGGTACCAGATCGGACAATCGGCTATAGATCACCGTAGACAAAGCATAGCCAATGGAATAGCCCGAGATCACCCAAGAGCCAAGATCAGCAGAAATATGAAGATCCTGAATAATGGTCGGCAGTGATACATTGAACATAGTAGTGTTCATCACAACAATGAAGAGGCAGAAGGTCCATAGCGGCATTACAACTTTATCATTCATGTTTGACTCCATCCCTATCGATATATCTCTGTTAGAACACCACTAAATTCTATGCCCTGAACATACAAATGGCAATATCTTCATAGAACTTGAATGATGTGTAATAGCTTGCCGATTCAATTTATAGTAAAAAGCCGATTCCATTATATTTCGGAATCGGCCGTCTAACTTTTAATATCGTAAACCTGATATCTTTCACTTCACCTCAGGTGTAGCGGCAATCTGGGCCGCGCTCTCTTGCGTTTTGGAGAGGAAGATATTCAAGATAATGGCCGTAAGTGAGCCGGAGACAATGCCATTCTGGAGCAGCATTCTGGCGAATTCAGGTAGCTGGTCGAACATGGATGGCAGAACTGCCGAACCCAGGCCCACAGCAATACTGCAGGCAGCAATCAAGAGATTCCCGTCCTTACGCAAGTCGACTTCAGAGAGAATGGACATTCCGGACGCAGCCACCGAGCCGAACATAACAATCATGGCCCCACCCAGCACTGCATTCGGCACAACGGTAGTCAACGCTGCCAGCTTCGGAAGCAGTCCAAGGACAACCATAATTCCACCGGCTGCAAAAATAACATTGCGCGTCTTGACGCGGGTCAGTGACAGCAGGCCGACGTTCTGGGAGAACGCCGTATACGGGAAGGCATTGAACAGGCCGCCCAGCATGATGGCAAGACCCTCGGAGCGCAGACCGTTAACAACCTGCTTTTGCTCTACCTGCTGGTCTGTGGCTTTGCCTACAGCAAAATACACGCCGGTGGATTCTACCATAGAGACGATGTTGACGATAATCATCGTGAAGATTGCGGTAATGCTGAATTCAGGCCATCCGAAATAGAACGGGCGGGCAATACTGACCCATGATGCACTGCCCACCGTGGAGAAGTGAACGAGGCCCATGGCATATCCGATTACAGTTCCGGCCACGAGTCCGGCCAAGACAGATATCGAGCGAAGGAAGCCTGTCGTGAACCGGTTCACGGCGAGAATCACAAGTAATGTGATCAGGCCAAGGAGCAGATTACGGGGCGCTCCAAAATCAGCGCTGCCCTGACCGCCTGCCACATTGTTCATAGCGACGGGAATCAACGATAGACCAATGATGGTTACAACGGACCCGGTAACTACTGTCGGGAAGAACTTTAACAGCTTCCCGTAAATCGGAGCCGCCAGAACGACGAACAGCCCGGAGATGATAATCGCGCCATAGGCTGTGGCCAGATTCGAGCCTGAAGCAATGGCAATGATCGGGCTAACTGCGGTGAAGGTACAGCCCAGCACTACCGGAAGCCCGCTGCCGAAATGCTTGCTGCTGATAATCTGGAGCAGTGTAGCGAGCCCGCAAGTGAAAAGATCCGCGGCAATCAGGTAGGCCATCTGCGCTCCGCTCAGATTCAGCGCCCCTCCGACAACAAGCGGCACAATGACAGCTCCGGCATACATCGCCAGTACATGCTGCAGTCCCAAGGCAAATATTTTCTGTTTGCTTAACATCCTGCACTCTCCTTAATGGGTTCTTCTGTAGAACAATCTATGAAATGGACTTCTCCTGGAGACATCGACGAGATTCTTGCCAAAGAATGAACAGTAATGCCGCGATCTTCAAGCAGGCTGCGCCCTTCCTGAAAGCTTTTTTCGATTACACAGCCCACACCCAGCAGCTCTGCTCCCGATTCTTTCACGATATCCGCCAGCCCTACAAGCGCTGCGCCGGTAGCCAGAAAGTCATCGACAATCAGCACCTTATCCTCTGGACCCAGATATTTCTGCGAAATGCTGATCCGGTAATCCTCTTTCCTTGTAAAAGAATGTACCGGAGCGGAATAGACATCCTCAGACTGGGTAACGGCCTTCTTTTTCTTGGCATATACGAATGGAACACCCAGCGCAATTCCCGCTGCCATGGCGAACTGGATGCCGCTGGCTTCAACGGTCAGCACCTTGGTTACCGGCTGATGCCCGAAGATCCTCCCGAACTCTTCACCAATCTGCAGCGCCAGCTGCGTGTCCACCTGATGATTCAGGAACGAGTCTACCTTAAGCACCGTATCCGATAAAATAAGACCCTCTTGCCTGATGCGCTCCTCTAGTATTTTCATATTGCAGCCTGCCTCTCCTTAATAAAAAAAGACAGATCCCCTTGAGCGTTTCTCTCAAGTGAATCTGTCCTTCTGGGTTTTTGTCCCTTAGTGGTGTAACACATACCTGTGTCCGCATCGCTTGGACCAGCCTCTTTTATGCCATGGCACAAAAAAACGGAACCCTAGATGCGCTATTTCACTCATAGTCGGATAATTACAGTGGTTATCCGGTAGAAACTTATGGGCCCTATTCCCAAGATTATATGAGTTGTTCTTATGATTTTAAAAACCTTCGTATATCTTACACGCTCTGTACGTTCCATACAAGTAAAATTTTATTTATTTTCATGAATATTTCCGTTCTTTCATAGGAGTTTCATTTTTGTTCAAATTCCGGGAAAGCCCGGCATTCAACGCCCTGTCACCGCTGTATTATTAGAGGTTTTTTTGGTATTTTACGCCGTATTCCTTTCTTCCCCCCTCTATTAAAAGTATACTTAGCTTCTAGTGACAATAACTGAACAAAGGCGGTCGACATGAAAATAAAACATCAGGTTTGGTTAGCGGCGTTAATTTCGATACTGTTGTTTAGCAGTATGATCACTATATCTATCCTTTATTTAGAAGGGATTACACGGATAATCGCCCTGAGCCTCGGCTCGGCCGGGATCGTATTGTCTATCTTCCTTATCGTCGGCATCCTCCGGAATCTTACCCGTGGCATGAACAATATGATAAAGTTCTCTGCAGATCTTGCCCAGGGCACCATCGGCACCCCGGTACAGGACGGCAAAGTGCAGGATGAATTCGGACAGCTGGCTGTTTCCTTCCATGCTGTGGCTGTGGATCTGCAGCACAAGACAGAAGAAGAGCGCAGGCTGAGGGAGATGGCTGAGGAGCAGGCCTGGATCAATGATCGGGTCTCGGAAATGGCATTGCAGCTTCAGGGCTCCGTGCAGATGCAGACGGCAGCGCGTATTTTCATCAGCAGACTGGCAGAAGCAGTTCAGGGCAGCTTCGGCGCCTTTTATCTAAAGCGGCAGGACAAGCTGGTTTTTACTGCGGGATATGCTTTCGATGAAGCAGCAAGCCTGCATGAGCCCTTTTCTCTCGGGAGCGGACTGATAGGGCAATGCGCCTTGGATCAGAAAGTGATCCTGCTGCATGATCTTCCTGCACATTATATCAAAGTACATTCGGGATTAGGCGATACCCCGCCCTCTGTTCTGATAGTAGTCCCTATCGTCTACGAGAACGAGGTTGTCGCGGTGGTAGAGCTGGCAGCGATGAGTGAATTCTCCGGGAAGGAGCGCCAGCTAATTGAACGGACCGGCCATAACATGGGGATTCTGATCAATACTTTGGCTGATGTAGCAAGAATTGAAGAACTGCTGGGCGAAACCCGGCTGCAGAAGGAAGAGCTAGAGGCACAAACCGAAGAGCTGCTGGCACAGACCCAGGAGCTTGAAGCGCAAACGGAGGAGCTCCGCATGCAAACCGAGGAGCTGCAGGAGCAGCGGGGACATCTGCAACGTCAAATGGAGCTCACGGAAGAGCAAAAGGCAGAGATTGAAGCACAAGCCGATGAGTTGAAACTGCAGACGGAGGAGCTGTTTGCTTCCAACCAGGAGCTGATGCATCAAATGGAGCTGACAGAGAAGCAGCGGATAGAGATACAAGAACAGGCCGACGAGTTGCTGGCACAGACGGAAGAGCTGCAGGAGCAGAAGGAAGAACTGCTGGCACAAACGGAGGAGCTGGCCAGTCAAACCGAGGAGTTAAGCACCTCCAATGAGCAGCTCCAGCATCAAATGCAGCTGACCGAGCAGCAGAAGGACGAAATCAAAGTTCAGGCAGAAGAAATATTTATGGCTGCCCAGTACAAGTCGGAATTTCTCGCCAATGTATCCCATGAGCTGCGCACTCCGCTGAACTCCCTGCTCATCCTCTCCCAGATTCTAGCCGAGAACAAGGAAGGCAATCTGGGCACGAAGCAGCTGGAATATGTGCATACCATTTTCTCGGCAGGCAAGGATTTGCTGCAGCTGATTGACGAAATTCTGGATTTGGCCAAGCTTGAGGTAGGTAAAATGACCCCTGTGCTCGAGTCCGTATCCCTGGTTAATCTCAGCAGCCATCTGTACCGGCACTTCGAGCAGCAGGCCAAGAAGAAAGACATCCGCTTGGATGTGCACTGCGACAGCAGACTGCCGGAGCATCTTCTGACCGACGGCCACAGACTCCAGCAGATCCTGAATAATCTGCTGTCCAATGCCGTCAAATTCACACCGGAACATGGCTCTGTTTCGCTCTCCATCCGTACTCAGGGAGAAGATATCATTCTCTCCGTCAGTGATACGGGCATCGGTATTCCCGCTGCCAAGCTGGATAGTATATTTGAAGCCTTTCAGCAGGCTGACGGCACAACCAGCCGTAAATATGGCGGCACCGGTCTTGGCCTGACGATCTGCCGCGAACTCGCTTCCTTGCTGGACGGCCGGATCGAGGTGGAATCGGTTGAAGGCAAGGGTAGCACCTTCTCCCTGCTAATTCCTGCTGTTGAACCAGGTGAAGATGCACATCTCCTGCCCGCTGCCTCCTTCGAGGCGGCAGCAGACAGCGAAAGCAGTGGACCGGAGATTAGCGCGGTGCAGAGTCCGGCCTTCCGCGAATCCTTTGTTCCCGACATCTCCATCTCCAATCCCAAACTGCTGCAATACGCAGAGATGGAGGATGACCGCGATCATCTGATGAGCGGAGATACCCTGCTCCTCATCATTGAAGAGGATGCGGAATTCGCAGCGATCCTGCTGCAACTGGCCCGAAGCAGAGGCTTCAAAGCCATTGTCTCCTTCAAGGGTGACCAGGGACTAGCCTTGGCCCATGCCTACAAACCGGATGCCATCCTGCTGGATCTGCATTTGCCTGTTCTCGACGGGTGGTCGATTATCAGCCGTTTGAAGAGCCGTCCGGAGCTGCGCCATATTCCGGTGCATGTCATCTCCACTGCAGAACAAAATCAGCAGAGCCTAGCCATGGGGGCCCTCTCGTTCTGGAAGAAGCCCAGCGACCAGAGTGAACTGGAGTCTGCATTCCTGCAGATTGAAACCTATATCCGGCGTCCGGTGAAGAGCCTGCTGATCGTTGAGGATAATCAGACCCTGCGGAACAGTCTTGTGGAATTCATTGCGCATCCCGATGTCCGCATCGTCGCCGTAGGAACAGGAAGAGAAGCTTTGGACCAGCTGTCCAGCCATCATTTTGACTGTATGGTACTGGATCTGGGCCTCACGGATATCTCCGGCTTCGGCCTGCTGGAGCAGATCAAGACCAACCGCAAGCTGCAGACTCTGCCGGTCATCATTTACACAGGCAAGGATCTGAGTAAAAATGATGAGCAGCGTCTTAAGCATTATGCAGAGAGCATCGTGATCAAAAATGTGCGCTCCATGGAGCGCCTGTATGACGAAACGGCGCTATACCTTCACCGCAAGCACGCCGATCTGCCGCCTGACAAGCAGCTTCTGATAGAGAAACTCCATAACCCGGAGGCGGCCTTTGCCGGCAAAAGCATTCTGCTCGTGGATGATGACATGCGTAATATTTTTGCACTATCCAGTGTTCTCGAAGGCTATAATATGGATATCCACTTTGCCCAGAACGGCAGGGAGGCCTTGGAGCATCTGGAGAGCCATCCTGATGTAGAGCTGGTATTCATGGATATTATGATGCCTGAAATGGATGGGTACGAGACCATGCAGCGAATCCGTGCCATGCCGCAGTATGATCAAATGGTCATCATCGCCCTGACAGCACGGGCACTCGAGGAGGACCGGATTAAATGCCTCCAGGCAGGGGCTTCGGACTATATTTCCAAACCGATTAATACCACACAGCTGGTCACAGTGCTCAAAGTTTGGTTAATAAAATAGAAACACACTATCCATCGTACACATCAGAACACTTTACTCGCCGTAGGAGGAATTATGGAATATCCAGTTCATATTTTAATTGTGGATGACCGGCCGGATGAGTTTCTGTCCATTCAGGCGCTTCTGGCTGGATCATCTTATCAGTTAATATACGCAAGCTCCGGTATGGAGGCTCTGAAATGCCTGCTGGAGAATGAATTTGCGCTGATTATTATGGATGTGATTATGCCGGATATGAATGGCTTTGAAACAGCAAAGCGAATTAAGATGCGCCAGAAATCTAGAGATATTCCGATCATTTTCCTGACCTCTCTCACCTCCGAGCTGGAGAACCACATGATGGCCTATTCGGCGGGAGCGATTGACTACCTGACCAAACCATATCACCCGCTTATCTTCAAGAGTAAAATCGACGGGTTTGTCCGCCTTTATGAGTCGAATAAGGAGCTGCAGATCAAATCGCAGGAGCTGGAGGCGGCAAATCAGATTCTGACCGAGCTGAAGGAAACCGCCGAGATAGCTCTGAGTATTAAAAGCGGCTTCCTGGCCATGATGAGCCATGAAATCCGCACACCGCTTAACGGCATCATTGCGATGTCGGATATGCTGAGAACCTCGGATCTGACCAAGGATGATCTGGAGATGGCTGAGATTATACATACCAGTGGACATGCCCTGGTGTCTGTCATCAACCACATTCTTGATTTCACCAAAATCGAATCCGGTAAAATGGAGCTGGATTATGAGCTGTTCAACCTGCACTCCTGCGTTAAGGAAACCTTAGACCTGTTCAGGGCGCTGGCCATGGAACGGCATCTGACTTTGGAATCGTATATCGATTCTGACGTACCGGCACTGCTTGTAGGTGATCCCAACCGTCTGCGCCAGGTCTTGAACAACCTGATCGGCAATGCCATCAAGTTCACTACTGATGGAGGGGTGAAGATTTATGTACACCTCAAGAACTCCAGCGGTAACATGCTTACGCTGGAGTTCATCGTCGAGGACACAGGAATCGGCATCCCTAACAATAAAATGAGCTATTTATTTCAGCCCTTCACTCAAATAGGCGCCACTATTAACCGTAAATTCGGAGGAACCGGACTTGGCCTGTCCATCTGCAAAATGCTGGTAGACCTGATGGGCGGCGAAATCTACGCCAAACCTGATGTCCAGCAAGGCGCCGTGTTTGTCTTTACAGTTCAGGTCAGCGAGGGACAACCAGACTGAAGCCTCATCCCAGAGATAACTTCCTGTATTCAGTAACAGCAAAAACCGCAAGCTTCCTGCAATAGGGCTTGCGGTTTTTGCTGTTACAGTGCTGAAAAGCTGAAGCCTTACTCCGGGAGACCGCCGGCCGGGGCCGGATGTGCAGCGATGTATTCCAAGGCGTTATAGATCATAGCTGCCGCTTCGGCACGGGTGATATCAGCAGAAGGGTGAAATTTCCCGGCACTATCCAGACTGGCAATCTTCAGTGCCAGCGCTCGTTGAATGGATCCATCATAGCCACTAGTGAACTCCGCTTGATCTGCAATGTCTATCGGCATGATTTTGATCATTGGAAGATTACTGTGCTTCTCAATTGTCAGAATGAGCTGATGGGTGAACTCCTCACGGGTCCAGTTCTTCGCAGGATCGAAATCAGGAGATAAACCAATATCATTGTTAGCTGCAATAATCAGGGCATTTGCATACCAGGCATCGTTCTGGGCATTAACAAAATAGTCGGTAGCCTGAGGCGCCTTGATGAACCGGAGCAGGTCAATATTCAGATCAAAAGCATTGACGAACAACTGTATTCCCTGGGCCGCTGTCATCGTAGCATTCGGCATGAATTGAGTATCGCTCACGCCGTGGATAATACCGCGCTGCTGTAATTCGGTAATTTTATCCTTGACCGTTGTGCTGGACAGATCCTGGAACGTCGCGGCTGCGGCGAAGCCCTGTCCGGCACAAGTCAAAGTCAGAACGACAGCTGCCGATAAGGTAATTTGCTTCAAAATATTTTTCTTCATACCGGTCACCTCTTAGTAGGAATTGCAAGCTTGGGATTGGCTCCTTCTTCCTTCCAGACGGATCACCCGCTAAAAGGTTGCAGCATTGCAAGAAGGGAATTTACGCATTGCCTACAATAGAGATCAATACCGGCAGCACGAGGAAGGAGGCCAGGGTCGTCCACAGAATGCAGCGTGACACCAGCCCAGGCGAGCTGCCGAAGCGTTCGGCCAGTACAACCGAGTTGACCGCGACCGGCATAGAAGCAAGAATGAGCAGCACAGCGAACAGCGTTCCCGAAATGTTCAGCAGGAACAGCAGCAGTGCAGCGGTCAGCGGAGCCAGCAGCAGACGGACCGACATGCCTGTCCAGAATGCCAGCTGCACATTGCGTGCAACCTGCCCAGCCTGTACCCTGACCATCTGGGCACCCAGTATAGCCAGCACTACCGGGGAATACGCTCCGGCTACCATCGATACCCCCGAAGCTATCTCATGCGGCATATGCAGGCCGAGTGCCCGCAGCAGCAGAGCCAGAATCGCTGCGTAGATAGACGGCAAGGAGAATACCGAGCGGACGGCACTGCCGATAGAAAACTGTGACCTTGCTGCAAAATACACCCCGATCGTATTCACAATCACCATCTGGGCGATGACATAGACCGAAGCCTTGTCGAGCCCCAGCTGGCCAAAGGCCAGCAGTACTAGCGGCAGACCGTAATTGACACTGTTGGTGAAGGTAGAAATCAGGGTCAGACCGGCTGCCTCCGGCGGGGCCAGCTTGAGCACTCTGCCAATCAGGTTGGCCAGCGCCCACAGCGCCAGCAGATTCAGCAACGAGAAGGCGAGTGTTTTGTATACATCATCGAACGAAATCTTGGCGGTAGCGAGCGTATCCAGAATGATCGCCGGACTCAGGAAATACAGATACAGCATTAACAGCGGCTTGGTATCCAGGTTCTTGAAACGTCCCAGCAGCGCACCTGATATCACTGGAATGGACAACGGGACAATCACCTCGACCAGAGTGGACAACACCTGTTGAATCAATAGCGAGGACTCCTCTGCTTAAATAGTTATTCCTACTATAACCCTCCCGGGCGGACACCGTCTAAGATATGGAAGCAATATGTTTAATAGTAAAAGCCTATGAATGGCTTAACTTCCCAAAAGATAGTACTGTGGTATGATTATCACAAATCGAGATGATCTCAGGAGGTTAATGAAAATGGACTTTTCCGATCCGGTCATACTGACCAGAGGAACCCCCGGCGAGCCCTGCCCTATCGCCAAAACATTGGATGTCATTGGAACCAAATGGACATTCCTGATTATCCGTGATCTGCTGATTGGCGGGACCCTACGCTTCAGTGATCTGCTGCGCTCCCTGGAAGGCATCAGTCCGAAGACCCTCGCGCTGAGGCTGCGTGAGCTGGAGAAACACGGCATTCTTATGCGCACCGTATATCCCGAGGTGCCCCCTCGCGTAGAATATACCCTGACGAAGAAGGGCGAACAGCTGGAAGGCATTTTTATTGAGCTGAAAAGATACGGTCTTGCGCTCTAAGAAACTTATTTCCCGAAAAAGTTTATCCCCGTCGGTTCAGCATCTGCACAATACTATCTTTTCGGTAACTGTATGTACAGAATGTAACTACTTCCGTAAAGGAAGTATAAGGAATATACTCTCCTCACAAGACCATCACTTTTGAGGAGGCTACGAAATGTTAGCAGGACAGAAAATAGTTATTATCGGAGGCAGCTCAGGAATCGGCCTGGCAACGGCACAGCTTGCCGCAGCAGATGGCGCGGAGGTGGTTCTGGCCAGCCGCTCTGAAGGGAAGCTGGAGCAGGCCAAAGCGGTACTAGGACCTGGCGCAAACGTAATTACTTATACGCTGGATGTTACGGACGAGGATCAGGTACGGTCCTTATTCGCAGAGCTGGGAGCCTTTGACCATCTGGTGGTCACCGCAGCAGAAACTAAAGGAGGCCCGTTCCTCACTACGCCTACCAGTGCTTCACGCCAACTGATGGACAATAAGTTCTGGGGTCAATACTATGCTGCCAAATACGCTGCGCCGAACCTGAACCCCCGCGGCTCCATCACCCTGTTCTCCGGCGTCGTGGCTTTCAAGGCCATGGCCGGCTCCTCCGTTCTGGGGGCGGTGAATGCAGCCGTAGCCAATCTGGGGCAGACCCTTGCACTGGAGCTGGCTCCGCTGCGGGTGAATACCGTCTCGCCTGGCATCATCGATACCCCTTCCCGCGCAGGTATGACGGAAGAGACACGCAGTGCTTTTTATAAGAGTACCGCAGCCAAGCTGCCCGTACAGCGCGTAGGCACAGCGCTGGACGTTGCCGAAGGTGTGCTCTATCTGATTCGTAACGGTTTCGTTACGGGTACGGTGCTTCATGTGGAAGGCGGCCACACTCTAATCTAAGCCGGACTAGCCTGTAAACAAAGAAAATCCCTGCCCCTATTCATATGGGGCAGGGATTTAGTGTGCAGAAGCCGCAGCTTACAGCATTTTGATCTCAAGCAGTTCGTATTTGATAATACCCATGGGTGCGTTCACGCTGATGACGTCGCCTACCTTTTTGCCGATCAGTTCTTTGCCGAGTGGGCTCTCGTATGAAATCTTGTTGTTCAGTACATCGGCTTCAGCCGGACCAACCACTCTATATTCGATCTTTTCGGAGTATTCCACATCATTCAGTATGACGATGCAGCCGACGCTGACCTTGCTCAGATCCATGCTGCTCTCATCCACAATCTGCGCTTTGATCAGCATTTTCTCCAGAATCATGATGCGGGTCTCCATGAAGGATTGATCTTCTTTGGCAGAGTGGTACTCACTGTTCTCCTTGAGATCCCCATAGCTTATGGCCAGCTTAAGCCGTGCCGCGAGCTCCTTGCGCCCTGCTCCCTTGAGTTCCTTGAGCTCTTCCTCCAGTTGGGCCAGGCCCTCTTTGGTCAAAAACACTTCTTCATTCGACATGTATACAACTCCTATTTTTACTCTCTTTATTGTATTCTACCCCATAATCGGCCAACATGCGAAAAGAAAGCACCTCCGGAGTAAAATGATGCATATCTCTTATAGTGAAATTAACCAAAAATGGTTTACAATAATGATATTAAATCCCATACACAGTCAGGAGTACAAGAAGTCCATGCTCATGCATTCCGCAAAATTCCGTCGCTTTACCAGCTGTCTGGCCGCTGCCCTGATGCTGCTGTCGGCAACGAACCCGGCTACTGCTGCGGCAGTGAAGCCCACTGTCCCTTCTGCGACCTCCCCAAGCTATGATGTCGTTGTCATTGGCAGCGAAATTCAAGGCGCACTGCTCGCCAAGGAAGCCGTCAAGGCTGGCCTAAAGGTTCTGATGCTTGATCCCCGCAGCAAACCGGGCGGTGAATTAATTCAAGGACAGATGTTTTTTCTCGATGATGTGAACGACAACAAGCAGAGAAGCCTCGTGCAAGGTGAGATCAAAACACTTTTTAATGACTACAAAGCAGGAACCATCCGCAAGGCAGCCGACTTCCAAAGGTACTTTGACAAGATTATGCAGGGCATTCCACTGAAAAGCGGGGTTGTTCTGGACCGGGTCGACACAAAAGCGTCGGGCAGCGTGAAAACGCTGAGTTCCCTTACTTATCATGTCAAGAATGGCGCTCCGGTTACGATTGAGTCCCGATACTGGGTAGAGAATACAGACTTCGATGCCCTGAGCGGACAACTGAAGGAGGCCCGGATTCCAGGAATGGAAACCATTTATAACGGAAAAAAGCCTGATTATATGGCTGCTACCTATATGCTCAATTTCAAGAATGTGAATTGGAACCTGCTCCATCAGCGCATTCTGGAGGATTATCCGCTGACGAATGTGCGCAAGAAGTATGGACCCAATACCTATGTGGATTGGCACTTCGCGACCGGGTTCAGCAATATTACCAATACATACTCCACCAAGGACAAGCAGCTTAAGCTGCGCGGGCTAAATGCCACCTATCAAAAAAATGGCCAGGTCATTATCAATGGCCTGCTGATTTACGATGTGAATCCTTCCGATCCCAAATCTGTGGAGTCGGCAGTACAGAAGGGCAAAGCCGAAGCCCCGTTTATTCTAAGCTTCCTGCGCAAAAATATCCCCGGGTTCGCAAGCGCCCAACTGAACGGGTTCCCAGAGTACCTCTATATCCGTGACTATAACCGCTATGAGACTAAATACGTACTGGGCTACAATGACTTAATGTCCAGCAGGATGTTCTGGGACAATGTGAGCATTGGCGGGTACTCTATCGACCTGCAAGGAACCCGGGCGATTCCCACCGGAATCGGATTCGGCAAGCCGGACCGTTACGGGCTGCCGCTTCGTTCCTTTGAGCTGAAGTCCTACGACAATGTGCTTGTAACCGGGAAAAATGTCGGCGCCAGCATCAAAGCCTACGGCAGCGCAAGGATTATGCCTACCACTGCCTTGGCAGCTCAGACCATCGGTATCATTCTGGGGCGGGAACGCAATAAACGGCTGACCGACCTGACTGCAGCAGATTTCCAGAGAATCCGTGCATACATGAAAAAAGATTATCAGATCACCTTACAGTAGGCTGCTCTCCATTTATACAGATATATTAAACCGCCCCAGCAGGTCTGTTATGAACCTGCTGGGGCGGTTTGCTGATGGACAAGTAATCCACCTGAAGTGGAGACTGCCCTCCCGGTAATACTATCCAGCTTATGTCTCCTGCCATCGTAGCAAGCCGCGCCCCTAGCTGTTCGCCTCCCGCTTGACAGTAGCTACCTTCAGCACAGCGGCCTGGGGTTTGGCTGTTCCGGTCCGGAGCAGGAAGGTTAAGGGGATAGCGAGAATCCCGATTACGGTTGCGATGAGGAATACATCCTGCACACCCAGCGTCATGCCCTGAGCCTTGATGAAGGCACCCGAAGCTGTGGCTCCGCCGCTGAGCTCCTTCAGATGGGTTAAGGCTCTCGAAGACAGAAGAGAGCTGAAGATTGCGATGGATAGCGCCCCCGTAGCTTGGCGTATCCAATTGTTAACGGAAGAAGCATGCCCGGTGATCTGCTTCGGCACGGAAGACATTCCGGCATTCGTAACCGGCATGAAAGCCAAGGCAATCCCAACATTGCGTACTGCCATCAGCCAGGCCAGCTGAACATGGGTAGTGACGAGTGTGATATGGCTAAGCTCCCAGGTTGACGCAACCAGCAGCAGGATACCGCCAAGAATCAGCCAGAACGGCCCGACCCTGCTGTAGAGCTTACCGACAACCGGGGACATGACAGCCATGGCAATGGAACCCGGCAGCAGCACCAGTGCTGTTGTGAGCGGCGTAGACTGCTGGATGTCCTGCAGAAAGACCGGAATGAGGAATGTCCCGGAATATAGGGCAACGGTAATGATGCAGTTGATGATCAGGCTGTAAGTGAACCGGTTCTGCTGAAATACCTTAAGGTTCAGGAGCGGTTCTGCCAAAGCGAGCTCCCGGCGAATGAAATAAGTCAATGCTATGGCTCCGATCATCAGCAGGGATAGTGTCTTCCATGAGGTCCAGCCCCAGGCATTCCCTTTGTTAAAGGCCATAATAATGAACGCACTGCTAAGAATAACCGTTACAAACCCCGGCAGATCAAAGGTCTTTCTCTCACCGGCGGTGCGCTGAAACGGCAAGCACTTGAGTGCAACCACAATCGCGATGATCCCGATCGGCACATTAATCATAAATAGCGATTCCCAGCCAAAATATCCGGTCAGCCACCCCCCGAGTGTCGGTCCAAAGGCGGGAGCCAGCATGGAGGACAAGCTCCATAGGCTCATGGCGAACGCCTGCTTTTCCTTTTCGATGAATTGATAGATCATGGTCATTGTAGTGGGAATAATCAGCCCGCCGAACACCCCCTGCAGAATACGGAAGGTTACGAGCGAGTGAATGCTCCAGGCGATCATGCACAGTCCGGAGAACAAGGTGAATCCCGATAATGCGAACACATAGAGATATTTGTAACTCCATTTATCGCCAAAATAACCGACCACCGGAGCGATTACACCCGTAGCGAGCAGATAGCCGGTAATCATCCACTGCACAGTCCCAATCTCCGCATGAAAGTCCTTCATGAATACCGGAAACGCCACGTTGATGGTGGTTGTACTCAGGATCGCCATGAAATTCCCGAAAAATATAGCTAAAATAATCAACCAAAAGGATGAATTACGAACAGTCTGAGTCTTCAATAGGTTCTCTCCTCCGTGAAGCACAATACACTACAGCCTCGCTTACCCGGCATATAGGTGTATAATACAATTAAGTAGTTATGTGTGTATTATACAACTACATTTATGAAAGTCAATATGACTCATTTCAATTATTTTTCATAAAAGTCTACTCTTTTTGCTTGTGATCCGGTATGTTCACTATAATAATGGAGAAAAGTAATTCGTAAAGGAAGGAAGCTAGCGTATGGATGATAAAAACCTGGAGTCCCTTAACCATGAGATGATGACACTCATCCGGCGTTCCTCTCTCGACAAGAAACACGGGGGGCTGGACCGCTCGACATATACACTGCTCGATCATTTGGCCAATCATAAGAAGGTAGGAGTAAAGGCACTGGCTGAGGTGCTTGGCCTCGACACCTCCACGATCAGCAGACAAACCAGCGTGCTTGAATCCAAAGGCTACGCCGTCCGGGTCCCGGATCCTCACGATGGAAGATCTAGTTATTTTGATATCACCCAGCTGGGCACACGTAAGCTCGAGGAAGCACGGAACATCCGGCTGAAGCGGTATGGGGAGATCTTTGAGGATTGGTCTCCTGAGGACTGCCACACCTTCAGCGCACTACTGGCCCGATTGAACCAAAAATTAACGCAGCGCAGTCCCGAGGTTAAAGGATTGACGGAAGAGGATGAAGTTGGTAGAGAGAATTAATCATACAATTTAAGTCGGAATTATTGCACTAAAATATGGGATCGGTATTAATATACGGCAAATAGACCGTCCCCTCCAAAAGGGGTGCGGTCTGTTGGTTCGTTATCTATCGGCGGAGCTATCTGTCCGCTCTGACTTAAGCTGGCAGATGTTCTTGGCAGAATAGGACCAGGCCTGCTTCCTCGTCCTCTTCCATATCAAAATCAAGAATCCGGCCGGTTGTAGTCTCTAGCAGATCGTAGCTGACGATGCTCAGCTGCTCTTCCTCCACCTTCACGATTACCCGTGCAGATAAGCCATTCTCTTCGTACAGTTCATCATCCTCCGGCACTTCCAGGTTAATCATGAATTCATATCGCTTGCCGCTCAAAATATTGAATGGATCTCTTACGTTCTCTACGGTGTAACTGGTAAATGTCAACATTGTGCATTCCTCTTTTCTTCAGTCATCTGGCTATTGTATCATACAATCCATGGCAGAGGCTTCCTCAGTTACTACAACAGACCAAATTACCAAGAAAACGCTGAATTACTGCGGATGAATCCGGATTGTACGCTAGTATTATATCAAGTAGGCACATCCTTTTACTGGTATCCTCTTAAGCTTCGGGCAATGTTGCATCTTTTATACCTGAGGTTGGGTTTGCGGCAGCTGTTCCCGCAGAAGCTATTCGGTCCCAATATAAGAATGTGGGAGGCCCTGGAACATCAAGGGCACTGGTTAATCCCCAAAAAAAAGGTGCCCCGTGTAACGAACACCGGGCACTGCTCTTTTGCAGCGCCATGTTATTGGCGCTGCATTATCACCGCTGCGGGCGCTGAATTAACGGCATTCCTGCCGTTGATTCGTCCCATCTCCGCTTCCCGCAAGCCGCCCCGGTTTACCCGGCGGCCACGCCGCTCTCAGCAGTCGTGCCTTTGGCTTTCTTGATCTGCTTGCTGCGCAGCTGACCGCAGGCGGCGTCGATATCGACGCCGTGCTCCAGGCGGGTGCTTACGCTGACGCCCTGCTTCTTGAGCGTATCAAAGAAAGCCCGCACGGACTCACGCTCGCTCCGCTGGTATTGGCTATGCTCATCTACCGGATTGTACGGAATCAGGTTCACGTTAGCCATCTGGCGACGGTCTCCGATCAACTCGGCCAGCTCCAGGGCATGCTCCTGCTGATCATTGATATCCTTGAGCAGAATGTACTCCAGCGTAATTCTCCGGTTCGTTTTCTCCAGATAGTAATCAATAGCGGGCATCAGCTTCTCTATAGGAATAGCGCGGTTGATCTTCATAATCCGAGTCCGCAGCTCATTATTCGGTGCATGTAAAGAAATCGCCAGGTTAACCTGCATGTTGGCATCAGCGAATTCTCTGATTTTGTCAGCAAGACCGCTGGTGGACACCGTAATGCCTTTGCCGGCAATCGCCAGTCCTTTGTGATCCTTAATAATAGTCAGGAAATTCAGCAGGTTCGTAAAATTATCAAACGGTTCGCCGATCCCCATTACCACTACATGGCTGACCTTTTGACCCAGACCCGTCCGGTCCAGGTGATGCTGCACCTTCATAATCTGCTCCACAATCTCTCCGCTCGACAGGTCGCGGCTCTTCGCGAGCAATCCGCTTGCGCAAAAGCTGCAGCCGATGTTACAGCCAACCTGTGTGGTGACGCAGACAGACAAGCCATACTTTTGCCGCATCAGCACCGTTTCGATCAGGTTGCCGTCCTTCAAGCGGAAGAGAAACTTGATTGTGCCGTCTGCCGACTCCTGCTTCACATGCTCGTCCATCGTCTGAAAGACAAAATGCTCAGACAGCAGCTGTACCGTCTCACCGTTGACCTCGCTCATTTCCGCAAAATCCGTAACCCGCTGGCGGTACAGTGAATCCCATATCCGGGATGCGCGGGATTTCTTATGACCATGCTCCACGAGCCATGACGACATTTGTTCTAAAGTTAATCCATAAATGGATGGTTTATTCATTATTATTCCTCTTTTCAAAACACTATAGTTCAATTTATTTTACCTTGCAGGTACCCGTCTAACAACACACACATATTGTCTCAAATTTTTTTTATTAAAACAAGAAGATTCCCGCCCAATATAAAAGCGTACCCGCCATATCGGATACGCTTGGATGGGATCGCCTTATTATTTGAATATGGCGAACTTCAGATGTTTTTTCTTAAGATATTCGATAATTGCAGGCAACGCTTGGACTGTAACTCTTTTTTCATGAAGGAGATAGATGCCCCCGGAGGGATCTGTATTATAAAAATACCGGATGATCTGCTCCGCGTTCTCTGCTTTCCAGTCTTCGGGGTCCCGGTTCCAGAGCAGTACCTTCAGCTTCTGTCTGCTGGCTTCTGCCGCCACTGAATCGTTGATAGCTCCATAAGGGGGACGGAAAACGGTTACGGGTCTCCCTGTATTCTGCTCAAGCACCTGGACAGAACGCAACAGGTTGTTATGGTTCTCGGCACTGCTGTTCTTCGTCAGCTCACTATGATCCCAAGAATGGCTGCCTACCGGCATCCCGTGCTCTTTTGTATACCGGACGGCCTTCGGGTGCTGCTGGGCATTCTGGCCAATGAACAGGAAATTCGCTGCAACCCCGTGCTCTGTAAGAATATCGACAATTTCCTTAGTGTATTGTGACGGACCATCATCAAAGGATAAAGCTACATACCCCTTAGCCAAGCTATATTCATATTGGCTTCCGTCCAGTTCCAGCTCATCAACCAGCGGGTTCTTCTGCACCTCTGGTTCGGCACTCTGTACCGGCTCAGATTCTTGCTCTGTTACTGGTATAACTTTGGCCTCGGTACGCTGAAAGGCCGTTGTGTGAATAATAGGAACATAAGGCACAGGAACACTACTGTCCACTGGTGGTGTGAAGTCTTCATGCGCTTCTGCACTATTGAGCAGAGTGTCATCCATCCGCAGAAAGAATAATACGAACAGCAGGCTGAATAGAATGCACCGCAATACAATAGGCCGGACGAAATGGAAGTTGATGGCCCTGCGCATAGGTCGTTCTGTCTGTTCAGGCTCGGGTGCAGGAAGTATAGCTTGAACCGTCTTTTCTTCATTGGACGGCAAAGTTTGCTGCTTTAACTCAAGAAGCTGCGATACGTAAGCTTCAGAGCAGGCAAAATACAATGTCTCAGAGCAGGTTCTGTTCATCTTGGTGAAAGAGCTGAAATATGTGCGGCGAAAGGGGTCCCACTTTGGATATATCGACAGCCGTACTCTGTCTTCTTGACAGGAGTCCAGCATGTTCATGTGCAGGTATGTATATTCATCGATGAGGAGAACTTTTCGGGTGAATCTGCCGCTATGGGTTAGACCTACCTCCATCTGATAGCTGTCCTGCTTATGCTCAAGCGACAGTAACTCTATCATCAGTGCGACATTTTGTTCAGGAAACGGCATATTAGTTATGGATTCCCGTTATCCGCAGGATCTGCGGGAGGCGTGCTTCCGCCAAAAGGAGCCGTCATACGCGTGGTGAAATCGTTAATCATGCTGGAGAGGTAGGCTTTCTCCTGCCGGACTGTTTCGTATTTTTGTTTCATATGAGTGTTCTCTGTTTCCAGACGCCCGATTTTTTCCTCAAGCTCGTTCATTTTCTTAAGCTTTTCCGAAATGGCATCATTATGCTTTTGTACGAGATTAGTATACTTTTGCCGCTCCAGATCAATGGTGCTCTTAAGCTCGTCCATCTCTGAAGACAGGGTAGTATGCAATTCACGGTGGTCTTCCATAACCTGATCCACCTTCAGATTACGCTCCACCAGCTTATGCTCGAGTTCCAGGATGCTTTTCTCCCGATCCTCAATTACTTTGTTCAGATTCTTCAGGTCCTTGGTCAGACGCTCCACATGCCCGCTGGTATGGATCAACCGGTCCTGTAGCTCATGATTGGTTGTATCCGCATGCGTTCTAGCCTGAATCATTTGTTCTACTGCAAATATCAAATCGAGTGACTTCTTGTCCAGCTGCGCTTTGCCTGTGGAAATGAGGCTGGACAGGCTTTCACCCGTTTCGTAAGTTTCCTTTTCCTCAGGAGGGTTTTCCTCCGGTTGAACCTTTTGAACCACAGCGGGCTTCAACTGCTTGTCCGCCATGTCTTTTTTCTTGAAAAAAGGAGTTGCCATCTATGCTATCACCTCATTAATATCTGTCAAAAAATGTCGAGCCCATACGAATTTATTATAGTTGATTTAGCTTTCATGTTAGTGAGCCTTAGTACCTAAGTTTCGTAAATGTATCCAAAGGCCTAATTTCCCTTAAACGGAAGTTGCAAACTCATATATAGGTATAATTACCTATTCAATAACGGGTGTTTTACGCATATTTTATGCACTTCACACTTCCAGAAATAGTTAGCTATGTATATACCGGCAACAAAAAAAGCGCAATCCCGGGGACCGCGCTTCAGCTATACCATTATTATTTGTATAGCACTTTCTCTACATTGTATTTGGCTCTAAGCTTGTTCACAATGTACGTTTCGTAAATCTCTCTGTCGACGGCCTCATCAACGATGCAAACTTCAATCTTGGTCACTTCATCACGGTGGGGCTTCATCACCGAAACGTTATCTTCAAAATGCTTTTTGATCCGCGGTCTCAGCTTTCTGGCCTTACCTACGAACAGCAGCTCATCTTTGTCGTTGTAGAACATGAAGATGCCTCCTTGTTCACGGGTAATCAGGTGGAAATCTGTAAATCCGTAAATATGACTCAGTTCAGGATTCTCCTGTTTTGTAATGGTAACATCGGGCGTTGGAATCGTAATGTTGATCATTGTGGCTCACTTCCCTCTTGGATATAGACATAAATAGTAACATAGTTCCAGAACCCTGACTATACAGAAGTAGCGCTTAGATAGCCTTGGTCTGACGGTGCTGAATCGCTTGAATCGTCTCTCTGATCCCCTGCTCAAATGAAGTCGCCGGAATCGGGCCAACCAAACGCTCATACTTCTGTCCGCTTAAACGCAGTGGTTCCTTCGTCAGATATAGCATCTCTACAATCTCTTTCATGACTGGTACAAACAGACCTATCAGCATTAACCCGAAAGCCCCCACAGGGATAACCGGCTTCGATTTGCCGCTCGCTGTCCGGGCGATACGGACAATCTCCCTGCCTGATATACAGCCTGCACCGGGAATGTTCCAGTTCTGCCCATAGGCCTCCTCCCGTAGGGCTAACTCGACGATCATCACTGCTGCATCGGGCAGATACACATATTCACGCGGCACAGTCATATTCCCGACGAACATTCCCGCTTTGCCGGCAGCAATCGCCTCAAGCGTTGAACCCAGATATGAGGCTTCATTGGCAGTAGGGCCGTAATAATCAGGCAGCCGTACAATCATGCCCTTGGTATGGCTCCAGCGCGGACTGAAGAACATCCGCTCGAACGCAAGCTTTGTTTTGCCTTTTCTGGTATGCGGATTCTTGGGGAATTCCTCCGTGATTGGCTGTTCATCCTGTCTGCGGCCATAAGGATAGACTCCGTCCACAGCAACGACCCGGGCACCGAGTCTGTCCGCTGCCTCCATTACAGCCTCGCCCATTGGCAGCAGCTTAGTGCTCATCTCATTATAGGGTACTGATGCCGCATGAATAATAATGTCCGCTCCCTGCGCAGCATTGAATACATCGTCCGGTTTGAACACATCTCCTGTTCTCAGGCTAAGCCCAGCCGGATTGCCCAATTGAGCCGCGAGTTGCGCAAGCTTTGGCATGGAACGCCCGAAGGCAACCGTATTGATCCCTCTCTTGAGCAGCTCTGCAATAATTACTGTTCCAGTTCCTCCTGTTGCACCCAATACGACAGCCTTCGTTGTTTTGTTCATCATTAGTTATTCCTCCAATTTTTTTAGTTATGTTGTTATTGATCAATCACTACTTATTAGCCGTGGACTGGCTAAGAGCAGAGCCCTTAGGTCCATAAGCTAGTTCATTCCCGTCCGGCTACTCCAGATGCTTCGGCTTCAGATCAGGCATCTCCAGCGCCATTGCAATATGGCAGAGCATACCATTTGCCATAAATGTGCTGACTTCCACCTCGGGATGAGCGATCCCCGCAGCAATGAACTTGCTCTCCATCAGACTTGTCACCCTTTGCATTCCTGTCTGCATAGACCGCCGAATGGCTTCATCACGAATCCCGAGTGCCTGCACCTGCAGAATGATTTCACTCGGATGCGTCTCCATCATCTGCTCATACACCCGAATTGATTCCCGCAGCAGTTCTTCTCCGGAAGCCTTTACGTCTGTAAATGTACGGATGGTCCGTTCAAATGCCCGGTCTAATGCCGCCACAAACAACTCTTCCTTATTCTTGAACAATTTGAAAATGTACGGCTGGGAGATCCCTACCTTCTCTGCCACCTGTGCAGTAGTAGCCTTGAAGTAGCCATGCTCTGCGAATATAACCACAGCCGCCTCCAGGATTTGCTCCCTCCGGTTGACTGAGGTAGCTTCTTGCTTAGTCCGTGCGCCTCCCGATAGCTTTGTCATACTGGCCTCCTGTTGTTTTTCCCGTTATGTTGTTATGAAATGTTGTTGGTATTAATAAATAGCCTAGTTGTTATTGGTCAATCACTATCTTAATTGAAGTATACAAGGACGTCTCCCGGAATTCAAGCCTATATTTAAATTTTTTAGATTCCTTTGTACAAAAAAAAACAGCTGCACCGCCTTATAAAAAGGACAGAGCTCGCTGTTTTATGAAATCCTTCGTTACGTCGCAGCTTGCAGCACTGCATTCCTTAATCCCGGCTCCACAGCTTGGATAGCAATCTGAGAATCTCCACATAGAGCCATACGAGCGTAACCATAAGGCCGAAGGCTCCGTACCATTCCATGTATTTGGGAGCTCCCTGCTGTGCGCCGTTCTCAATAAAATCAAAGTCCAGTACCAGATTGAGCGCAGCCACAATAACGATAATAACCGAAATACCGATTCCGATCAGGCTGTTGCTGTGCAAATAAGGAACCGTTACACCGAACATTCCCAGCACGAAGCTCAAGAGATATACGATGGCGATTCCGGCTGTGGCAGCAAATATGCCGAGCTTGAAATTCTCCGTTGCTCTGATGATTCTTGTCTTATACGCAAGCAGCAAAGCAACAAATATACTCAATGTCAGCAAGGCGGCCTGCAGAGTGATCCCATAATACAAGGCCTCGTAAGTCGCCGAAATAGCACCGAGAAACAATCCTTCAGCCAGCGCATAGACTGGCACCAGATAAGGTGCGGCAGCCGGTTTGAAGCTGATAATCAGTGCAAGCACGAACCCGATCAGTGCGCCACCGATGGCGTAAGGAGCTACATTTTGGCCGTTGAAATACATCGACCAGGCGCTAAAAGCCCCTGCCAGCAGAATGGTCAGTGTGATAAAGGTTTTGTTGACCGTTCCGTTAATACTCATGCGCTCCTGCCCGGAGTACCGCTCTGCACGATCAAAGGTTTTTTCATTTAATGCGGGATTTCCGCTCCGACCGATCAATGGATCATCTCATTTCATCACTTATTTGTGTTTATAATAGCATATTCGTTGTGTGAACATATTCGTCTCGCCAGCCCCTTATTTCTGATGCTGATGAAACGGACAAGCCGACTCCGCTGCCGGATCAGCCTCAGGGTGTGGACTTATCTGTAAGTCTTCTCCCAGCCAATGGGCATATGCCGCCTTCTGATAGATCAGCCTCGGGCTAAGGTTCCGCTCCTTCAGGGTGTTATCGTTCCAAATCGGTGTTGAGGACGGCGACATAGGAGGGATCAGCCAGCCCCACTTGCCTGAAACCTGGCGGCCCTGTTGCTTCTCCTGCTCCTGAAAGCGGGCGAACTGATCGGCGGCGGTATGATGATCCACAATGCTGACTCCCGCCTGTTTGAAGGAATGCAGCACCGCGCGGTTCAATTCCAGCAGTGCCCGGTCTTTCCAGAGCGAGGTGTTGGTCGAGCGGTCCAGACCGAGCAGATCCGCTACAGCAGGGAGCCGGTTATAGCGGCTTGTATCACCAAAATTACGTGAACCAATCTCTGTCTCCATGTACCAGCCGTTGAAAGGAGCAGCGGTATAGGAAATTCCGCCGATTTCGAGCAGCATATCCGACACGATGGGTACTGAATACCAGCGCAAGCCAAGCTCCGGGAACCGTTCGATCTCGGGATGGGTCAGCCGGACCTCCTGCACCAGCTCCGGCGGTATGGTGAACCAGCGTGGTTCCTCTTCACCAATACTGACGACCAGCGGAAGGACATCGAAATCTCCGCCATTGCCCTGCCAGCCCAGCCTCCGGCAGACGGCAGTGAACACATCCGACGCTGGATCGCCGGTACGGGCACATCCTCCTTGTCCAGGGTATCCGGCATAGCGGATCAGCTGATGATTCCAGATCCGGACCGCCTTCTCCGGATTCCCGCCGCTGCGGAATATCGTAATGAGGGGACGGATGCGGCCATTATTGTTGGCCTGTTTCACATGCTGCAGGAGTGCCGCCGCCACCTCCTCAGCAGTCTCCACCTGCCGGGCATCGTTCACCTCAAGAGTGTGCCAGAACAGGCGTCCGATGCAGCGGCTGTTGTGGCGCCAGGCCATTTTTGCTCCATGGACAAGCTCTTCCTCTGTATGTGTGTAGGTACCGGATTGCGCCACTTCTTCGTGTATGGCCTGTATGCGTTCCGCAATAATCTGCTCCGGCTTTTCCAGCTCTGTATAGCACAGCCGGATGAAAGACTCTGCCTGTCCGGTCAGTTTCCCGTACGACTTCTCTTGTAATCGATTATCCATCCTGCCCACACACTCCCGCTTCTACTTCCGGCGGATTTCCCTTCGGAAAATTGAATGATTTCATCATAGTAACTCCTGGAGGAATATGCAAGAATGGCTGCAAGAGCTGATTCCAGACTGAAATGAAATACAGCGTTCATGTCCACCCGGTGTCTGATAAAATGTAGTTGAGCTGCAAATGCAGTCCCTAGAACTTAAAATTCGAACCTGAGGAGTGACCGGGTGTGAGTAAATTCGGAATGGTTGCCAAATTCACCGCCAAACCAGGTAAACGTGATTCCCTTGCGGCGATTCTTCTTGAAGCTGCCGCTGCAGCTGATCACGTTCCTGAATGTGAGCTGTACATCGTTAACCTCTCGGAGAGTGAGCCGGATATCCTCTGGGTTACAGAGGTATGGAGCCATGCGGAAGCCCACGCGGCTTCACTGCAAGAGGAGGCAACCCGGGCAATCATCCAGCGGGCCAAGCCGCTGATTGCTGGTATCGAACCTATTCGGCTTATCCCCCTCGGGGGCAAAGGACTTGCGTCCGGAAATCCGGAAGCTTAGGTGTATCTGAACCCAAAAAAGCAATAATTGCAGCCACTTGAAGAGCTGCATTATTGCTTTTTTTGGCTTACACATATACTCTGCTATCAACCTTTGTATGAAAATTCATCCAGCTCTGCCATTCTGGCGATGATCCTTCTTTTGCGGTAGAGCATCCGGGCAGCCTCGGCCACATCCTCCAGCGCTTTGCGGTTATTATAAGCCCCGAAGAACATCCCTGCGACTGGAACGGCCTGCAGCATCTTTTTCCATCCCCAATTGTCGCGATACACCGTAACAACCTCGCGCCAGCCCTGGATCTTGGAGATGGCCGTATGGGTTCCGGCAGTAATATCACCATCTCCGCCAGCCTGCAGGTTAAGCTCTTTCAGAATGGTGCGCTTTCCTACAATATCCGAAGAAGCAAACTGCATCACCTTGACGGTAAATATCCGCTCCGCTTTATCCGTAGGATTATAGCCATAGCAAAGGCCAATCTCCTGAATAACTTTCAAGGACAAGCCCAGAATCGCCGGGATGTCCGCCGCCAGCGTGATCAAACCGCCGAACCCCGTAGTCGCTCCCTGAGCGGTGGCGACATTCCTGCTACTCAGTGTAAGCCGCTGGGCAGCCTTATCCATAACCGTAAGCGGATAGGGTCCTTCCCCGTTTCCTCCAGCCGCGCGGCTTTCGGTCTGCATTAATAACCCAACCTTACGCCCGGCCACGAGGTAATTGCCCCCGTTCTGGATATAGCCTCCCAGCTCGTCCAGGAGCTTGCCCAGCTTGTCGTGAATAAACTTTGGCGTGACTTTATCGAGCAGCTTGAAGGGCAGACGGGTAATACGGTCCCAGATCATCAGCTGGTTCTGTTCCTTTTCCCACTTCGTAATTTCGGCAAGCGCGGCATTCAGCGCCTCCGCAGTCTCCAAATGCGGCACATGTCCAGCAGTTTCCGGCATATTTACGCCCCCTTATATACTTGTTTGTTTCAGTAGTACGTTCATTGCAGGCAATCGGTTCTGTTAACTTTATAACCCGTTTGTGGTCACTTGAAAGATGGAGGAACTATGAAGCCTGGCATCTGGATGAATAATAAAAAAGCATTTCCGGATAAATCCGGAAATGCCTGAGTTCTCTGAGCCTACTGTTTGGTGTTTCTCTCCGCTGCTTCTGCGAGGGCAAGCCTTTTTTTCTCATCCGCCAGTCTTTCCTCGGTCAGATCCACCCCATGGCCGCCTATCGAGCCTTCTGGAGCATGGCTCACCGCCTCCTCCGCGTGCGTAAGGCTGTTCTCTGCCTGCGACAGCATCTGCTCATTCGGGTGACTTAGCGCCTGTGATACGGAGTTGTGCAGCTTGGTCACCGCATCCTGGGCCTGGTCTACCGTACTGTTGGTCCGAAGGCTGGATTCGTAATGCTTCATATGGTCAACCGCTCCCTTCTGTCTCACTGTTCAATCCTTTTTTAGGATGGATAGAGCGGGGGTTTTTATACACTATATTTGTAATTTCTGCACCAAATCAACAATCAAGGAATGGGGTTATTATCGATTTCGGTAAACTTTGTAATCGCTCTGTTAAATAATTTGAATTGGATTGAAACAGCTTTCGCCTGGCTGTATGATGGACACAAACAACAAGAATCAATATGAAAACACAAGAAAACAAATTGTTGGCAGAGGAGAAGGATCGATGAAGAATCATATTTATTTGGCAAAAAATAAACCAACGTATAAAGGCAATCTGCATCTCCACACCACATGGTCTGACGGCTCCCTTCCGGCAGCGGAGACTGTCCAGGTGTTCAAGGAGAAGGGCTATCATTTTATTTGCATAAGTGATCATGATGTTTATTCGAGAACGGACGAGTTCAATACAGACCAGTTCATTACGATACCCGGGATGGAGCGGGGCGGGCTTAACCCTGTACCTGATAAGGACCCGGGCTACCACTTCGGGGTTCTGGACGATCCAACCGCTCCTCCCGCGCAGCCACGATTTGAGCATCTGCAGAGGTTCCCGGTTCCCCTTCCGTGGGAGGGTAGTCACTCCCCGCAGGTGCTGATTGATGAGATGATTGCCCACGGGAATTTGGTGATTTTCAACCACCCGGAGTGGCATCTGACGCGTTTTGAAGACATGGTCAACTATGATGGTTTTTTTGCCATTGAAATCTATAACCATGCAACGGAATGGTCGACGACAAGTTCCTATGGAGCTGCATACTGGGATCACGCCCTGCAGAACGGCAAACGGGTATTCGGGATCGCTGCGGACGACTCCCACGGGCATGACCGGAATTGGGCCCTTCCTGAATATGGAGGTGGCTGGGTTCAGGTTCAATCGGAGGCTCTGACGCCTTACGCTATTGTGAGCAGTCTTAAGGCAGGCAGCTTCTATTCAAGCACCGGGCCGGAGATCCACGATCTACGGGTGGAAGATGGGCAACTCATCATTGAATGTTCGCCCTGCAAATTCATTATGTTCAAAGCATTTCCGCTCCGGGGACCGTTTCTAGGCAATTACCAGAATGGTGAACCCCTGACTCTCGCCTCGATGCCCATCGAAGCGGAGATGCAGTACATCCGGGTGGAGTGCATTGATTTTGAGGGAAATGTAGCATGGTCCAATCCCGTATTTATAGCAGATTTGCTCGAGGGGGACGAATAAGGATGGAGCCGGTGATTTTTCTGAACAGCCAGAAACGCAAATATAAAGGCAACCTTCATACGCATTCTACACGCAGCGACGGGCAGTACGCTCCTGAAACTGTAATGAATGCCTATAAGAATAAAGGCTATGACTTTATGTGCCTGAGCGATCACGAAATTTATTTCAAGTCTGACGCTTATGATGATGACCAATTCATCATGATAGACGGCTACGAGATGGCTTGCGAGATGAGCAGACAGGAGACGGGGCAACAATACCATATTCACGGACTGCTCGACCGGACGCTCCATTCATCCCATGAGTTCGGACATGACGAAGAGCATGACAAGCCGGATTATGTGGATATGAATACCATTCAAAGCCTGATCGATGAGATGAGGGACAAGGGCAATCTGATCATTATGAATCATCCGGAATGGTCCAGGAACAAGCCGGAGGATCTGCTGGGGCTGCGGGGGTATTTCGCGATCGAGATTTACAACCATCAGTCAGAGCTTGACGAGGCGGTGGGATATGGGGTGCATTATTGGGATTATCTGTTGAAGAACGGAAGCAAGGTATACGGAATAGCCTCGGATGACGCACACGGCGGTGACATCAATAGTGCGATCTCCGAATTTTTCGGCGGCTGGGTATGTGTAGAAGCGGAGAAGCTGGAGCAGCAGTCTGTCATCGATGCCTTGAAATGCGGCCAGTACTATTCGTCGAATGGCCCTGAAATCTATGACCTGCGGGTGCAGGATGGCTTCCTGCAGATCGAATGCTCCCCGGTTAAGTTCATCAGATTCATTACACATCCCGGCAATGGCCGCAACATATACAGCAAGGAGGCAGTTCCCGTCAACCAGGGCTCCTACCGGATAGAGGGCAGCGAGCAATATATCCGCGTGGAATGCGTGGATTTTGAGGGGAATGTGGCCTGGTCTAATCCTGTTTTTCCGGCTGAACTTCCGTCTGGAGCTCTTGAATAGTGTGGACAGCTTAGAGTTGCAATTCCGCAGAGATATGAGAAGGCTTGTCCTGCCATCGATTCTACAGATGCTAATAGGGAATTCGTTCTCCCTGATCAATACACTGATGGTGGGAAGCATGGGGGATTCTGCAATAGCCGTTATGGCCGCCGCAGGTCAGGTGAATTTTATTCTGGGTATGATTTTATCAGCTATCTACGGAATCTCCGCCTACATCACTCAATTCTATGGCAAAAACGATATCGTCAATGTAAAAAAGGCCTTCGGACTTATGCTTATCTCGAGTGCCGCTATCAGCTTAACTGCATTCATACTAGTCTCCTGCTTCAAAGTTCCCATCCTGTCCCTGTTCATCAAGGATGCAGCCGTTGCTGCTTACGGCGTTCAATATATGTCAGTCATCGTATTCGTCTACCTGATCAATTCGATTAAAGATGTCTACGGCAATGCACTCGGCTCGATCGGCAAAATCAAGCTGATGCTGGTGGTTGGCATCATCGCCATGGTGGTCAACGTCGTGCTGGACTACACGCTCATCTATGGAAAGCTTGGATTCCCCAAGTTGGGCATTGTTGGAGCAGGGTGGGCGACATTAGCTTCATCCATGCTTAGCACAATTATTTTAATAGGCTATGTTTATGGAAAAAAGTATTACGTCAACGTTACGCTGCGGGAGATTATCTCCTTCAATTGGCCGTTCGTGAAACGAGTCTATGCCACAACACTGCCACTCATGTTCCATGAAGGAATGTGGTCCGTCGGGAACATGCTGTATGCACTGGCTTTTGGACATATCGGCGTTGCTGCGCTAGCGACTTATCAATTGGCGAACACGTTCAATGGATATTTCATGATGGGGATCTACGGCTTTGCCTACGCGGCGAAAGTGATGGTGGGCCAAAAGCTCAGCCAGGACGACCAGAATGAGGCGGTGCTCTATGCCCGGAAATTTACCCGGATCGCATTGTATTCCTCTCTCGCGGTGAGCGCAGGAATTCTTCTTCTGAGCCCATATGTTCCTCATCTGTTTCCCAATCTCAGCCAGGAGGTACAGTCCTCATTCCGGCATATTATGGTCATTCAAGCGATCGTGATGGTCATGTTCTTCTTGAACAATCTCTGGATTGTCGGACTGTTCAGAGCAGGCGGCGACAATTTGTACACCATGAATCTGGTCCTGGTCACGACATGGCTGATTGCTTTGCCGCTGGTGTTCGCAGGAGCATATCTGTTTCACTGGCCGGTGGAATGGATATACCTGATGTTTTCACTGGAGGAAGTATCGAAAGCATGTATCGGATTCTTCAGATACCGCTCAAATAAATGGGCACGCAACCTTGTCCATAACCTGTAGGAGGAACAATGGAACAACCCTATTTATTACTGACCCCAGGCCCTCTGAGCACAACCTCATCTGTCAAGGAAGTTATGCTGAAGGACTGGTGCACCTGGGATAGCGACTACAAGGATATCGTCCAGTCGATTCGAAGTAAGCTGCTGCGGCTGGGGCATGCTCCCGAAGAAGAGTATACCGCAGTGTTGATTCAGGGCAGCGGGACGTTCGGGGTCGAGGCGGCAATCGGCACTGCAGTTCCCAGCGGCGGCAAGCTTCTCATCCTAGCGAATGGCGCCTATGGCGAACGTATCCGGGAGATTGCAGGTGTGCTAGGAATCCGGCACCGGACGCTTGAGTATGCTTCTGATCAGCTTCCTGCCACAGAACATTTGGCCGCTGTGCTCGAACAGGACCCTGAGATCACTCATGTAGCCCTCGTCCATTGCGAGACAACAACAGGCATATTGAATCCGCTGGAAGCACTCATCCAGGTGATCAAGAAACATAGGAAAATAGCCATCGTCGACGCCATGAGCAGCTTCGGCGGTACGCCTATAGCGGTTGGGGAGCTCGGCATTGATTATCTGGTCAGCAGTGCGAACAAGTGTATCCAGGGTGTGCCGGGCTTTAGCTTTGTGATCTGCAGGAAGAGCGAGCTTATTGAGTGCAAGGGGCAGGCAAGGTCGTTATCACTGGATTTATTCGGCCAATGGCAAGCGATGGACAGCGACCCAGGCAAGTGGCGATATACTTCTCCTACGCATGTTGTGCGGGCATTTTATCAAGCGCTGCTTGAATTGGAGGAAGAAGGCGGAGTGGAACAGAGATGTGCCAGATATACCAGGAATCAACAAACGCTGGTGCGGCTAATGGAGCAGGCAGGATTTAAGGCCCATTTGCCCGTTGCTGTTCAATCCCCTTTTATCACGACTTTTGAATATCCGGATCATGCACACTTTACGTTCGAAGCGTTCTATCGTTATCTGAAAGAAAATGGCTTCGTAATCTACCCCGGCAAATTAAGCAATGCGCAGGTGTTCCGGATCGGAACGATCGGCGATGTGCATCTGGAAGATATTGAAAGATTATGTGAGGCGGCAGCTTCTTATGTAACTACCCTGCGACAGGAGTGCTGATATGACCAAGAGAGTACAAGGAATCATCATGGATTGGGCGGGAACTACGGTGGACTATGGATGTATGGCTCCTGTACAAGTGTTCCTCGAGATCTTCCATTCCAAAGGAATAGAACCGACGATGGCAGAGGTACGGGCTCCTATGGGGCTGCTCAAATGGGATCACTTTAAAGCCATGCTCGAGATGCCAAGGATCGGCAGGCTGTTCGAGGAACGCATGGGCCGTCCTTACACCAACAGTGATGTGGACGAGATGCACGAAGCGTTCGAACCGAAGCTGCTGGGCATTCTGCACCGGTTCTCGGATCCCATCGGGAATGTCGTGGAGGTTATTGATCAGTTGCGGCGGGAAGGCCTGAAGATCGGCGCAACAACCGGATACAACGATACAATGATGAAGATTGTGGCGGATCATGCCCGGGAGAAAGGATATGCGCCGGACTATTGGGTAACGCCAGATTCAGTGAAGGGCAAGGGCCGTCCTTATCCCTATATGATTTACTCCAATATGATTGAACTGGATATGGGGATGCCGTCACAGGTCATCAAGGTTGGGGATACGGCCTCGGACATGCAGGAGGCCAGAAATGCCGGTGTCTGGGCGGTTGGGGTGGTAGACGGCAGCTCGATGCTGGGCTTAACAAAAGAAGAAACAGCCGCGATGGAGCCTGCTGCTCTAAGGGAATATACCGAAGCTGCCAAACAGCAATTCTTATATCACGGAGCGCACTATGTGGTTGACCAGATATCCGGTCTGCCAGACCTTATCGGACAGGTGAACCGGCGTCTGGGGGAGGGGGAGTTGCCTTGTGGACATAAAGGCTAATACAAGAACCGAGGGAGATATTAACCTATCCACAGAGCGGCATAACTTTCAGGAGGCCTGGCTCAGTCCCGAAACAATGGAAGTATTAGCAGAGGACAGCCGGTATTTCCTTCATCAGTCCATGTCGACACCTTGTCTTAATGTCATCACGAATGCGGAAGGCATCTACCTGGAAGATATGGACGGCCGCAAGGTCATGGACTTTCACGGGAACAGCGTGCATCAGGTCGGGTATAAGAACCGTTATGTTCTGGATGCGGTTATGGCCCAATTGGAAAATCTCCCTTTTCTGCCCCGCCGCTATACCAATCCGGTAGCCATCCGGTTAGCACAAAAGCTTGTCCAGCTAGCCCCAGGTGATTTGAATAAAGTATTATTCACGCCTGGCGGAACAAGCGCCATTGGACTTGCGATGAAGCTGGCCCGTAAGGCAACGGGCAAATTCAAGACCTTATCCACTTGGGATTCATTCCACGGCGCAAGCCTGGATGCGATCTCTGTGGGGGGAGAAGGCATATTCCGCAATGGAATGGGTCCACTCTTGCCGGGGACGGGGCATATGATGCCCTTTAATTCCTACCGTAGTATCTTCGGAGATCATGATGATGGCACTTATTCCCTTAACTATCTGGAATACATGCTGGAGCGGGAAGAGGATGTAGGAGCGCTCATCCTGGAGCCGATCCGGAGTACAGATGTGCAGATTCCTCCCAAAGCTTACTTCCAGCGGCTCCGCCGGCTCTGCGATCAATATGGCATCCTGCTCATCCTGGACGAGATTCCTACAGCATTCGGAAGAACCGGAACGATGTTCGTTCATGAACACTTCGGAATCGTGCCTGATATCGTAGTGATTGGCAAGGGCTTCGGGGGCGGAGTGTTTCCCATGGCCGGGATTATTACCCGCGAAGGCCTTGATGTGGCACAGGACATTTCGCTTGGACATTATACGCATGAAAAGAGCTCTGTAGGCTGTGCGGCAGCACTCGCCACTATAGAATTCATCGAAAATAACGGCCTTCTGGCTCATGCCGTACAAATGGGGCAATTCCTGCAGCAGCAGCTTACAGAGATGATGCAGAGGCACGAGGCGATTGGCGATGTGCGTGTCATTGGGATGCTGGCCGGGATTGAACTGGTAACGGATAGACACACGAAGGAGAAGGCGACCCAGCATACCGAAAAGGTAATGTACCGCTGTATGGAGCGGGGCTTAAGCTTTAAGGTATCGAATGGAAATGTCATTACGCTGGTCCCGCCTTTGATTACGACTCAGCTCCAATTGGAACAGGCATTAACGATTATTGAAGAGGCCATTGTGGATACTTATCCACATAAAAACAACTTTTAAATACTAAATAACAACAAAAACAATATTAAACAACAACAAAACAAAAATATTACGTGGTTTTAATCCCAGCTTTACATGCCGCCTTTATACTTAGCTTGTACAGGAAATTAAGTAAAGTGAAACGGCCATGAGGAGGACTTTGAGGAATGAAGAAGCTTGTTGTTACTGCGTTGAGTGTAGTCTTGAGCACAGGACTGTTGGCGGGATGCGGGCCCGGTAACGAACCGGCAGAGGCAACATCGGCAGGTGAGGCGAAGATGAAGGAGATTCAAATTTCTGTTCGCGAGAGTACTTGGGGAGCACGCAAAGACAACTTTATCGAAGCTGAGAAACGCTTGAACGAAGAACTGAAGGCTGACAATGTTCAAGTAAAGATCGATTGGTGGCCGGGAATCGGCGATGACGAGCTCATTCTTCAGGCACAGGCTGGAAAAGTAGCAGATATCTTTATGAATTCCAGTGTGGATATTGGCTGGGAGCTCAATGCCGGTATCATCCGTGATGTCGATTGGGTGAAGGATTCTGAAGTATTCAAGAATGTGCCTGATTCCTATACCAATATCATGAAGTATGACGGCCATTATTATGGGGCTATTCAGGATATGGATGCTTCCCCGGTATTCATCAGCCGCAAAGCGCTCGAAGGCTTAGGCTGGACGAAGGAACAGATCGATGGCTTAAGACAGCGTGTGGACTCCGGCGACTTCACCTTCGGGGATCTCGAGAAGCTGGCTGAAGAAGCGAAGCAGAAAAAATTGGTCAAAATGGGCTTCGCCGTAGAAGATACACGGTTTGAAGGCTGGAATTATGCGTTCGGCAATTACAACTACAATGTCGATGAGAATAAAATGGTTCTTACTAAAAAAACCAAAGACGTATACGGCTTCTGGGCGGATGCGGTAAAACGCGGCATTATCGACGAAGCGATCGGTGATGTAGACACGGATAAAGCGGCGCCTATGTTTGTCAAAGGTGAGATTTTCGCTGAATTCGCCCGTACCGAGTTCTACCAGATGATGCGTGAAGCGAATGGCATGCAGGACGATCTGGAAGGCTTTAATACCTGGTTCAATGAGAATATCGTCTGGCTCCCTATTCCCTCAGCGGAAAAAGGCGGCAAACCTGTGTCCTACAGCAACCCGGCTATGATCTACGTGGGTCCGACTGTTGATGACGATAAGATGCCGTATGTCCAAAAATTGATCGAGCACGTGCTAGATCCGGACCTGCAGATCAATCACACCCTGGTCAGCGGCAAACTGCCGGTAACACCGGAAGCGCAAGAAGACGCACGCTTTAAGGAAATGGACTTCTACAAGGACCATGCGTACCTGCTCGAATTCACGAAGACCCGCCCTGCCCAACCAGATTACGCAACCTATACCAAATCTTATATCCTGGGCGTTGATGCGATTCTAACCAAAGGCCAATCCGCAGAACAGGCCTACGAATTGTTCCAGAAGGATGCGAAGCAGAACGTACCTTCCGATCATCTCATCACAGAATAAGAATAGGCTGGATTCACTCTACCGGAAACGGATACCGTCCTTTCACAGGGCTGCGTAGCCGTTTCCTCTTGTTCCATATTATGAAGGCGGGTGAAGGATCAGCATGGATCACACTACTGTTCAACCTATCTACAAAAAACCTTTCAGGAAGAAGATGTACCCCTACTTTTTCATTATGCCGTTTGCGGCATTGGTGCTCGTATTTTTCATCCTGCCGGCCATCGCAACCATCGCCATGTCCTTTACGGATCTGAATGCGTCGATGAAGCCGAAATTCGTAGGATTTAGTAATTTTACAAGAGTATTCTCAGACTACAATCTTCCGGGCATTTTATGGAATACGGCTATTTTCTCCATCCTGTCCTTGTCCGTCTCGCTGCTCTTTGCACTGATTATATCCATTGCCACCCAGTACTTTCTTAAGGGGAAAATCACGGCTGTCATCTACAGGGTGCTATGGCTCATTCCCAGTATTATACCTGCTGTCGTCTATGTTACCTTCTGGAAGTATATCTTTGATCCCACCGAAGGCGGCCTGGTCAATCGGATCCTGCTGCAATTGGGTGTCGAGTCTGACCCGGTATCCTGGTTCTCCAAAGCCGCAATGGGAATTGTCATCTTGGCGACTGTCGTGTCCACGATATCCGGCGGCATGATTCTGCTGTCCGCTGCGATCAATTCGATCCCTGAGGACTTGTACAAAGCAGCAAGAGTGGACGGCGCAAGTGAGAAATCCGTTATTATGAAAATCATTTTGCCCACCTTAAAGTGGCCGTTAATGTATATTACCATCTCGGAGCTGATCGGCTTTGTATCCTCCTACTTCTTTATCATGCTGCTTACGAACGGCGGCCCGATGAGAGATACGACAACCTTGTCCCTGTACGCTTACCAACAGGCCTTCAATCTGAAATACTATGGCTACGGAGCAGCCGTATCACTGATTGTCGTAATGATCTCTTTTATACTCACCTTATTCTTCTTGCGGTTATTTGATTTTGACCAAATGATCAAACCTTCAAGAATTGAAGACTAATCCAGGAAGGCGGCAGTCTGATGTCGACCAGTACGCTTAAAAAGTTGCTAGTGCACACCTACATGACATTATTTACGCTGCCGATTATCGCGATGATTATCTGGTATTTTCTGGCAGCCACAATGAACTTCACGACAGGGCAGTTTTCAATGGACAATTTCTCCTTCTTCAAGGAGCCTGTCGAATATGCCGGGGTTAAGCTCCCCTTAATATGGCCTATTGTGCTCAATACGCTTGTCTATTCTTTTTTGATTGTCATGATCGAAGTCTGCATCTCTGTACCGACGGCCTACGCCTTCTCCAGACTGGACTTCAAGGGCAGACGCTCCGCGATGAAATTCCTGTTTCTGATGAGATCCTTTCCGGGGATCACGCTAATTATCGCGACCTTTTTTATTCTCGTTCAAATGCATCTGGTCAATACGTATACGGGCGTATTATTGGTCGCAGTGACCGGTTCTCTTCCCGGGCGGGTCTACATTATGAAGGGGTTCTTTGACGAGGTACCCTGGGATATTGAATGGGCGGCCATGGTGGATGGATGCACCCGCTACCGGGCCTTCAAAAAGGTACTTGTCCCCTTCGTGCTGCCCGGAATTGGCGCGATTTCCGTATTTTCCTTTCTCGGGGCGTATGGGGAATGGTTCCTGTTCAAGCTGCTTATTTTTAATGACGATATGCTTACGCTTGCCGGCTACTTGTCCAAGCTAGTGACCAAAGAGGATCAAATTATGAATTACGGCCTTATTACAGCGATAGGATTGTTCTATACACTGCCTATCATTCTATTCTACATATTCACCCAGAAGATATTCATGAAGGTCAACTTGGGAGGGGCTAAGCAGGTATGATTACCTTAAGAAATATTGTGAAGGAATACGATGGCAAGCAAGACAGCGGCAGAGCGGTAGACGGCCTGAATCTCGAGATTAACAAAGGGGAATTTGTAGCTCTGCTCGGTCCTTCCGGCTGCGGGAAGACGACGACGCTTATGATGCTCGCAGGGCTGCTGAAGCCGACTTCAGGAGAGATCCACTTCAACGGGAAGCTGGTCAATCACGTGGAGCCCAAAGACCGCAATATAGGCATGGTGTTTCAGTCCTATGCGCTGTATCCCCATCTGTCTGTCCGGGACAATATCGCTTTTCCGCTAAGAGAACGGAAGATTCCCAAGCAGGAAGCCTATGAACGGGCCAAAGAAACGAGCAGAATTCTGCAAATCGATCACCTGCTTGACCGCAAGCCTTCGCAATTGTCCGGTGGACAACAGCAACGGGTGGCTATGGCCCGGGCACTCTCCAAAAATCCTGAAATCTTATTGCTGGATGAACCCATGTCCAATCTGGACGCACGCCTGAAGCTGGATGTCCGGGACGAGATCCGTAAGATTCAGCGGAACTTGGGAGTAACTACGATTATTGTGACTCATGATCAGGAAGAGGCGCTGGCCATATCCGATAGGGTCGCTATCTTGAACGGCGGCAGGATTCAGCAATACGCACCCCCGAATGAATTATTCAACCATCCGGTGAATCTGTTCGTAGCCAGCTTTCTGGGCAACCCGCCGATGAACCTTGTCCAAGGAGAGCTCAGAGAGATGAACGGCAACCAGGTAGTTGTTACGGAAGGCTTTGAGTATATGGTTCCGGCCGGGCGCAGGCTGGACAGAGAGCATATCGGGAAATCCGTACAGTTCGGGATCAGGCCTCATGACATCACGATTTGCTCTGAAGCAGACCCCCAGAGGATAAAAATGAAGGTGGATCTGGTCGAGCACCTGGGCAGCGGCAAGCTGGTAAAAGTGATGGATCCGTTAGGAAAGCTGGATACGATGATCCGGCTGTTGACCGGCAATGAGGCCGAGATCGGGAACGGTGATGAAGTGTATATCAAATTCAGGGAGGACAAATTCCACCTGTTCGATATGAAGGATAACGGCCGCAATTTATTGCAATATATATAGAAGATGAGTGCTTGAGGATGTATTGAATGCCCTTTATTATTAAATGAAGAGCCGATATAATGATAGTTCATAATAAGAAGGGGGTAGGGTAGGGTGTCTCTTGCCAGCGAAGAAAGAAAAGAGACGATCATGACTCTCCTGAATGAGAGAGGTAAAGTGATCGCAAGCGAGCTCTCTTTGCTGTTCGAAGTGTCCACTGAAACGATTCGCAGAGACCTCGACGAGCTAGAGAAAGAGAATAAACTGAAAAAGGTATATGGCGGTGCCGTTAAATTCAAGGCTGAAGTCGAGCCTCCTCTCTTGGAAAGAGAGGCCGTTCACGTTGAAGCGAAACGCAAAATTGGCGTTCTTGCTGCAGGACTCATTGAGGACAATGATGTTATTGTTGTGGATGAAGGAAGCACCGCGCTGCAGATCATTCATTGCCTGGAGGGCAAGCAGCATTTGACGATCTTAACCAATTCCGTGCCTGCCCTCATGCTTCTCATCGAATTTCAAAAACGCGGTACGTTCAATGGGAAGCTTATTTTCATTGGCGGCGAAGTGAGCGCCAAGCATCTCCGGGTATCCGGCCCCATCGCCGAGAAGGTTCTGGAGGATTTCTATGTGAATAAATCCTTTGTCTCTGTCGACGGTGTCTCCCTGGAGAACGGCATTACAAGCTACGACTATGAGAAGGCTGTATTCACCAGGCAAATGATCCGCAACTCAGAATTGGCGATCGTGGTAGCCGATTCCTCCAAGATTGATAAGCGTACTGTAGCCAAAATAGCCGATATGAATGAAATTCACATGATTGTTACGGATCAGGCACCTTCACCCAAATGGAAAGCGGCATTACAGAAAATGGCTGTACAGTGGATTCATCCTCAAGATGAAGTCTAGACCAGGAACATGGCGACGATCGTAGTCGCCGCAAGCCCAAGCAGGACCGGCTTCAGGTTGCGCCGGGCCAGCTCAAAGGGGCTGACTCCGCAGATGGCAGCCGCAGGAATCAGCGCCCACGGAATCAGGGTGCCTCCGCCGACCCAGATGGCGGCCACCTGCCCCAGGGCGGTCAAGGTCGCCGCGCCGGAATGGATGGCGGCGGCGAACAGCTGGGCCACTGAGCCGGCCAGCGAGATGCCGGAGAAGCCCGAGCCGTCGAGGCCGGTGATCGCGCCGATCGCCGTCATGGTCACGGCTCCCACTGCACCGTTCAGCGGCACGTGATCTGCGAGGGCCACGCCCAGGTCGTTCACGATGCCGTGTGAGCCGCCCGGCAGCACCTTGCCGAACAGCTCGGTGAATGCCGAATCGCCCAGATAAAAGAAAGCGGCGATGGGAATTACCGGACCAAACACCCGGAAGCCGAAGGTGAAGCCCTCAATCAGGTAGGAGGTGATTTTCTCCAGCCCCTGATTCCGGTGGGCCAGCATAGTGATCGTGATCAGAACCAGCACAGCGGTGCCGCCCACCAGTGCGGTAGCGTCTCCGCCTTGCAGACCCAGTGCAAACATTGCTGCCACGTCCAGGAGAAAAAGTAGTGGAATGGCGATGGCCAGTGCTTGCCGTAGCCGGGGATCCAGCAGAACCGGCTGTTCTTCCGCCCCTTCCGTCTCCGGTCCTCTCAGCTTGCCCGTGCTGCCCTTGAGGGTAACGAGTCCGTCTCTCCAGGTGCCGTTCTTCTGATCACGGCGCATCATCCAGAATGCCGCAAGGGTAGTGACCAGCCCCATTACGATAACCAGCGGGACGCTCGCCTCCATCACGCTGGATACCGGAAGACCGGCGGCATCCGCGGTGAGCTTCGGGGCGCCTTGAATAATATAATCTCCTGACAAGGCGATGCCGTGACCGAATAGGTTCATAGCTACAGCGGCCCCAAGTGCAGGCAGTCCCACCCGCAGAGCCACCGGCAGCAGCACTGCCCCCACCAGCGCAACGGCCGGCGATGGCCAGAAGAAGAAAGAGGTTACCATCATTATGAGCCCAATGCCCCAATACGCCATCGCAGGGGTGCGCATAAACCGGGTAAGCGGAGCAACCATAGTCTCGTTAATGCCTGTAATCATTAGAATCCGGCTCATCGCTACAATAATGGATATAATCATAATGGTCCCTAACAGCTCTTTGGTCGCATAGACAAAAGAGTTGAAAATCCCCGTTACCGAACCGCTAAGCGTCTCTGTGGCAAACATGCCCAGGGCAAAAATTCCGACCACACAGATCATCGTTGTATCCCGCCGCCGAATCAGCAGCACTATAATGAACACAATAAAAGCCAGGTAAACCCAGTGTAATGCAGTAAGCTCAATGCCCATTATTGCATACGCCCTCTCTTCACCCTGCAGGTTGGTGCTATATGCTATGCAGGAGAATAGGCGGTTGTTCGTGTGGGCATTTTACAACAATTTGTTGGCTCTTCTGGCCCGGATTAGCTGAATCTGCTGCAAGCTGTCATGCGCAGCTACTCCATCCACCGGGTTCGGCGCGGATTCTGTACTCTGAAGAGAGGCTTCCGAAGCAGACAGCAGCTTTCTCGATAGAATAGGCAGGGCCGTCTCCCAGGCATGCCGCCTCTCCGCCGCCGCGATGGCCTCCTCCGTCTGCTCTTCCGGGATTTCCGTATCCTTGGATTTGCTTACCATCCCTTCCTTCGGGGTGAACCATAGGGCCCCTGTAACCGTACCGTCCATATGAATAATAAGGCTATGTCTCAAGGGTTTCCCTCCGCTCAGCGGCTGCACCGGATTCGGGCTGATCTTCTCCGTATGAATGTGCTGGTCGATGATGCCATACATTTTACTCCGCACAACTGGATCTTTAGCCATCTGCTGAAGGATATTTGGCGCAATTACAATTTCCTGCCCACCGCCGCTCATACCGGGATGTTCCGACTCTTTTCCGTCCGCAGAAACGGTTAGAATACGCACTTTAATTCCATATTTCCGCTTGATCCGCTCCGCCTGATCCTGTGTTGCCGCATTGACGGCCGCCAAGGTTTCGTTAAAACTGAGCGCAGAGACCGGCGTAGACGGGTGGAACTCCTGCTGCTGTGGAGGCCGGGTCAAAGAAACACCATGGATTCCCGTAATAGGATTATACATATTGCCTCCTCCTTTCTTCATAAAGTTTCAGTTATCCTATTTTATCGGCCGGAATGGAATGATTACTTACACGTTCCGCAGACAAGTGGAAACGGCTTCGCCGTCCTTTTAAGGATGGCAAAGCCGTTTAAGCGAGAAATAGAAGGATAATTTATAGTGTGAAACCTATATATTCTTATATTTGCACAAAAGAGGGAGCCACAGGCTCCCCCTTACCTTGAACAGTAATTCTTATTTTGCGAACGCACCTGCTGCGGCATCCTCTCCGCCCAAACGGCCGGAAGTGAAGGAATAGCCAAGACCCACGCCGTTGCCGACATAAGTGTCATTGAACAATACACCTTCGGATTCGAGGCCAACCGCATATAACCCCTTGATCGGCACCCGTTTGTCATTCAGTACCTGGAACTTGGCATTGACCAGCAGACCGCCAACCGAGCCCAGATTGTTGACCTCAGCGATGATTGCGTAGTAAGGACCGCTGTCTCCCATAGGAACCAGATATTCCTTTGCTTTGCCGAACTCGGTATCCACACCGGTTTTCGTTGCTTCCTGATACTGTTTGAAGTCATTTGCAAAAACTTCTGCGTCCAGACCGGCATTTTGGGCCAGCTCTTCAATGGTGCTGCCTTTATAGCCGTCACCGTTAGCGACCATGGATTCGAATACTTTATCCGCATCCTTCCATGGCGTGTCCAGCTTGAACTGGTCTGCAAAAGAAGCATAGAATTCCGGCGGCATTCCCGGCAGTGCAGGCGCTTTTACACCATTCATCCCTTTAGCCTTCAAAGCATCAATCTGTGCTTGCGAGACAATAACCAAATGATACGCTCCGTTAAAAGCACTCGTGTTGGCAGCCGCTACAGAGGTAAGCGTAGCCGCCTCGTCTCTGAATCTTGCCCCGGAAGGGCCGACATTCATCAAAGTAGGCAGATAGGAGAGCATCAGCGGGTAACTGGCTTCAAAATCCTTGTATTGCGTCTTCAGCTTCCCGGTTGCTCTGGCCAAGGTCTGGTGCAGCATTTGACCGCCAAAATTATCAGGCACCTTGGCTCCGGCATCCCAAGACATCTGCAGTCCTTCGCCGATATTCTGGCCCAGCCCCCCGTTGACGCCTTCGAAGCCGAACGCTTCCTTGACCATTTCTTTGTTGCCGGCATAGCCGCCGGTTGCCATGATGATGCTTTTCCCGGTAATCTCAAGCGTTGTGCCGTCGGCTTTCTCAGCGACTACACCGGTCACCTCACCATTGGCGCCTGTAATCAGCTTCTTGGCAGTTGTTTCGGTAATCACCTGTCCGCCGCCCTTCTCTACTGAAGCAGCCAGCATGGCCCGCAGCGTAGGCTGGCGTGTTTCGTAAGCCGGAAGCATGTGCAGTTGTTCCCCGGCGAAATTGATGAAGGTTGTTTTGTAGCCTTTCTTATTCAGCCAATCGTAGGTTTCTCCGGACTTGGTCACATACTGGCGGATCGCTGCCGCATCCACTCTCCAGTGGTTATTGACGATCCAGTCGGAGATTTCCTTCTCCACATTGACCTTTAAGCCGCTGCTTACAGCTGCTGAAGAGTTGTAGAATTTGCCCGCCCAGGACAGATTGCTCGCTCCGCCGATGGTGGCTGTTTTCTCAATAATAATGACCTTAGCACCTTTATCTGCTGCGGACACGGCTGATGAGACACCGGAGGCTCCGGCGCCAACAACCACAACATCGGCCGACAGCTGCTCGGTTTTGCCTTCACCGGCTTTGGCTACAGTTCTGGACTTGAATGCCTCTACGTTACCGCCCGCTTGCTTCACTGCATCTTCAACCGCTGCCAGTATGGCTGTGCTTGATTCAGAAGCCCCGCTGACCGCATCAATGGCGAGCGTCTGCCCAGCGATGATCTCATCCTTGATCTTGTTGATAGCTTCAACGCCAATTCCGGCAGTTTCCTTCTGGCTAAGCACCTGAATATCGGTGATTTTGGACTGTGCGTCCAGCGTAACCTCTACCTGGATTTTGCCGTCTTTGCCATCGGCCTCTGCCTTATAGGTTCCTGCTTTAAAAGAAGCCGGCACCTCATTATCATTCGTTGCCTGCTGAGTCACTTCTGGCGACGCAGACGGCTTCCCGGATGCGGCCGGCTCCGCAGCATTATTGCCGCTGCAGCCGCTGATCAGCGACAGAATGAGGACGAGGCACACGGATAACATGAATACTTTGCCTAGTGCTTGCTTACGCATTGTTTTTCCCCCTGTGTAGTTTGTAGTTGACCCCGTTCTCTCTGTAAGGGCCTTCGGACTACACAGAGTGTAAACCTTGGTGCGGCACCAAGGTCAATGAAGGTTATGTGAAATTTTTCTCAAATGGAATGTTGATCTCCAAGTAAGTTTTGTTGTCTGCGCCAGCTCGTTCCGTAAACAGAATTTTGCCGCGGATATCCCCATGGACGGTGAAGCCCTCTGCCCTGATATAATCCAGCATGAACTGAAAGTCTCCCCGTCTCAGGTCCTCCTCATTAGAACTGGCAATGACTGCAGAAATACAGGTGGACGGCTCGACATACTCCGTAGTCTCATTAATACACACCCCGAGCTTCCGCTGATCCTCCACCAGCAAAGCCAGCCCCCAGCTGTATTCCAGTTCCTCTGTCCCCATGATATTCTCCGAATTTTCAATTCTGAAGGTATAGAAGGTAAAAGGAAGCAGCTCCATCCAAGCCTGCGCCGTCCGTTTCAGGCACTCCTTCTGCAGCAGATGATTCTTGTCTGTCTGCTGGATGCGGTACATGCCCGGCACCCTTTTGATGCTGCAGGTATAGAAAGAGTCGCTGATCCGGCTGAGGTCTGCATGAATCTCGTTGATCTTCTCCAGCAGCATAACACTGTGCCTGATCTCCTCCTCCAGCTGCTGCTTCGCGTCGGCAATAGACTGTATGACCTGTTCCGCAGGCGCGTCATTAATCAGCCCGGCTACATCTTGCAGCGGAATCTGCATACTCCGGTACCAACGGCTCGACAGTAAGTTCCTGGCATCCAAATCACTGAAATAACGGTAATTGTTATGCTGATCCTTCATCGGCCGCACAATATCATGTTTCTCATAGAGCCGCAAGGTATCCGCCGTCACACCCAGAATCGAGGCGAATTGCCCGATAGAATATTTCATCCAAAAGCCCCCCAGCTTCAACATATCTATCTTTCCTCACCATTCATGATAGAGGGTTTTCACAGGGGGCTTTGTGGGTTTTGTCACACGGCGCTTTCCCAGTCGCTCCGCACATCAGGATCGTTTATACTAAAGGATACTAGAAAACAAGATTGGGGAGGAAACCTCATGAATCTGGCAGAGAAAGTAGCGAGCCTTCCATTATCTCCAGGCGTCTACCTGATGAAGGACAGTCTGGGCCATATCATCTATGTCGGCAAAGCCAAGCAGCTAAAGAAACGGGTCCAATCCTACTTTTACAATGCCAAGGGCCACTCTCCTAAAGTAAAACAACTGGTCCGGAATATCAGAGATCTGGATTTTAAGCTGACCGATACGGAGTTTGAAGCCTTCATGCTAGAGTGCCGGCTGATTAAGGACATCAAGCCCATGTACAATAAAAAGATGAAAAACCCGCTCGCCTACAGCTATATTGCCATTCGCACGGACACACCCTATCGGCAGCTGGCAATAACCTATGATCCGGCCGAGTATGAGGATAGTCTATACTTTGGACCTTATACCAGCAGAGGTATTGTGGAGCGGGCAATTCAGGGAATCAAAGAAAGTCAGAAGATCCTGTGCAGCACCCCCCATGCCAAAAACACACTCTGCCTCAATCATTCGCTTGGGTTATGCATCGGCATGTGCGGGGGCGGGGAGACACTAGAGCAGCACGAGGAGATCATGAACCGCGTGATCGGACTGTTGAACGGGGACGATCAGCGGATTCTGGAGGAGCTGCAGCGGCGGATGGAGCAGGCAGCCGGGAATTTCGAGTTCGAGACGGCTGCCAAATACCGCGATTATTGTTCGGCGGTCAGTTCCCTGCTGCAGAAGGAAAAGGTGATCGGCTTCACCGAACAGAACAAGAATATTGTAGTGCTTGAGCCCATGCAGGGTCAGCAGCTCAAGCTGATCCTGATCCGGGGCAGCGAGATTCTGGACCGGGCCAGGCTGAATACCGCGCAGATGAGCGAAGAGTCGCTGCGTGAGGTCATCCAGTCCGCTATTCACAGCAGCTTCAGCCATCCGGCGGGCGGGAAGCCGGATGAGATCAGCCGGCATAAGCTGGACGAAGCCCAGATCATCTACAGCTATCTGGGGAACAGCTCCGGAAGCTATTCTATTATCCCCCAGGAATGGCTGGATAACCGGGATACCGCAGCTCTGGACGAAGCGGTCCGGGAGCTGGCCAAAGAATACTTCAAGGCTGTACCCGGCTAATCTGCAGTTAAGCATTCAGCAGCAAAAAGAGGCTTCCCTCCGGTCTATCGACCGTAAGCGGAAGCCTCTTGTTCATGGCAGTATGAGCCTTGTAAGCTTACCCGGCTCGCCTTCCGGCGGAGCAAGGCTGGACTTTGTCTTACGCCTTAATGCCGAGCATATCACTTACACCTACACTAAGCGGTGTAAGCGGGCGCTGAAGCAGCTTCTCGAAATCGCTGCTGGTGATGTCGAGTTGGCCTTCGCGGATCGCCTCTTGAATGGCGACTACAATCGGAAGCGCACCTTCCGGCACTCCGGCTTTCGCCATAACGTCGGCATAAGTGGCATCATCCACCTGCTGTACTTGAACTTCCTTGCCCAGTACTCCGCCGACCACCGCTGCCAATTCGGCCTGTGTAGTGGGTTGACCAGACAATTCGTACACGGTATTCGCATGGCCTTCGCCTGCCAGTACAGCAGCAGCCGCTTCGGCATAATCGTGGCGCGTAGCCCAGCCCACCTTGCCTTCGCCGGCAGAGGTCAGCCACGGCGCTCCGGCTTGAACCGCCTGGATCGTGCCAATCTCATTCTCCAAATACCAGTTGTTGCGCAGGAAAGAGTAAGAAATCCCGGATTCACGGATGAACTCTTCTGTTGCTTTGTGCACGGGTGCCAGGAACAGGGAACTGCTGTCTGCATGGCCAACACTGGTATAGACGATAAAGCTTACCCCCGCACGTACAGCGGCATCAACGGCAGCCTTGTGCTGGCGAATCCGTGTGTCATTGTCGCCATCGGCGGATACGATCAGTAGCCGGTCCACACCGGCAAAGGCTTTATCCAGCGTCTCAGGCTGGTCAAAATCACCATGACGCACATCTACTCCACGTGCGCGGAGATTATCCGCTTTCTCCGGGTTTCTTACGCTGGCTACCAGGTTTTCTGCCGCTACGGACTTCAGCAAAGTTTCTGCCACGATAGAACCGAAATGCCCTGTTGCTCCTGTTAATGCAATCTTCATTGTCTATTCCTCCTAAGGAAATGAGTTGTATAGTAGTGCCTGCTGTAACCGGTACGATACAGCAGATTTTTCTTCCTGTAACTAATATAGTTACATGTTGGTGAAATGTCAAACACAAAACATCCAACCCAGAGTCCGTCTCCATGCTCCACTTCAATCTTCGGCCCGCCAGAGCAGAGTGAGCCCGGATATTTGTTAGCATTGCCGGTTTTTGTTATTCTTAAATGAAAATAGAAATGATCTGCTATCAGAAAGGTTCTGCGCCATGTCAAAAACAAGAGCAAGCATTTATCAGCGCTATATTCCTGCAGTCACTCCCCCGATTGAGCTCAGTGGCTCCGCCTACTGGCTGATCTTCCATTCCGGCAAACTGCTGGTTACCGAAACGGGTGAGAGTACAGGCATTCCGCTTGTGTCATCGCTTGAACAGCTGTCCATGGCTCCTTTAAGGACCCTGTATCTAGGAACTTGGGATAACCTCCCCTGCTTCACCGCAGAGGTTCCGGCAGAAACACCTGAACCCGCAGGAATGGCCTTCCGTCCACTGCGCTCCCTGTATGAGCCGCTGGACGAGGATCTGTTCCATCTCGCAGGCAAGGGCATCCAGATGCTGGCCTGGGATGAGACTCACCAATTCTGCGGCAGATGCGGCACCGCCACGGAGCTGTCGCAGACAGAGCATTCCCGGAGCTGTCCGGCCTGCGGACTGGTCAGCTATCCCCGGATTGCCCCGGCAGTCATTACCGCGATTCTTAAAGATAACCGGATTCTGCTCGCCCACTCTCCGCATTTTGTGAACAATATGTATGGGCTGATTGCCGGATTCGTCGAGCCCGGTGAGACGCTGGAGGATTGCGTTCAGCGCGAGACCATGGAGGAAGTGGGTATCAAGGTCAAGAACATCCGCTACTTCGCCAGCCAGCAGTGGCCGTTCCCCCATTCTCTGATGGTTGGCTTTCTGGCCGAGTATGAGAGCGGAGAAATTACGGTGGACGGCGAAGAGCTGGATCACGCCGACTGGTTCGCACTTGATCAACTGCCCGTCATTCCGCCCCCTGTCAGCATTGCCCGCAAATTGATTGACTGGGTGGCCGAGAACCATTCCTGAGACAGACAGAAACGGATACCCCCTGCTATAGGGAGGTATCCGTTTCTATTTCAGCCTATGACTAACTAACTGTCTTGAAATACTGGTAGATCCGTTCCAGCTTCCGGGCATGCTTGCCCCGCTTGCTCTCCATGCTGCCGAACTCAAAGAACTTTACTCTGCGGATGCCCACGTAATGGAACAACGCTTTGCGCATTAACGCTTTATGTGCATTATTCAGCAGCAACAGGGGATAATGGGCAGGTCCCTTCATACTCGAAACACACACTACCGACTTCCCTTTCAGCAGCCCCTCCGGCAGCAGTCCGCCCTTATCCTTGTATGCGAATCCCGAAGCAAACATCTGATCAATATAGCCCAGCAGCATGGCTGGAGGCCGCCCCCACCAGATCGGATAGACAAAGACGATTTGATCCGCCCACCGCAGCTGCTCCCTGTATTTAGCAAGGGCAGGGTCGGTATGCATATCCCTCCTGCGCTTATGTTCACCAAAGACCAAGACAGGATCAAATCCCTCTTCATACAAATCAAGTACCTGAATCTCTGCCACCTCGGCATTCTCCCGGCTTCCCCGTAACACCTCCTGCAGAAAAGCATAGCTCAAGCTCTGATGATTCGGATGTGTATAGATTACCAATGTGTTCATGCAGCCACCTCTTTACTTATCATTTGACAAAAGAGTAACACGGCCATATTTTAGTTGTCAAATGATAATTGTTATTTGATAATATTTTTGCTAAGGTGTCTATAGAGGTGATCTTCATGGACAACAACAGTCTTTTTCAAAAATTCATAACCTTTACGGCTTCCGTCCACCAAATAACCAGTGATATTAGCAAAGAAGTGAAGTCCGAGATGCTCACGCCCGTTCAATATAAAATCCTCGAATATATTGCCGTCAGCCAGCCGGTAACTCTTAGCGAGATCAGCGATTGTATGCATATGTCGATGCCGAACACGAGCCGGGAGCTGAAGAAGCTTAGCGAGAAACAGCTCTGCGACAAAATCACCGACCCTTCCGACCGCCGCAAGCAAGGCATTACCCTCTCCGCTGCCGGTGAGGCCATGATGAATGAAGCTTTCCAGCATATCGCTGTCCGGTTCACTGAACGGATCGGCCATGTGACGGACGAGGAACGCAAAGAGATCGAGCGGGCGCTCGATCTCTTGCAGCAGAAGGTATTTTATTGAAGTGAATCTATATTGAATTAAACATCATTTTACCGGAATACTGTTCGCCGAACTCTTAACCGGAGCTTCTCTGCGTTTAATGAAGAAGGCCAGAACCAATGCGATCACTGCACTTCCGGCGGTTACCATCGAAGCCACATTCATCCCGTGTATTAAGCTGTGTACATCACTCGTCTGGCCCAGACCGCCACCGCTATAGGTCATTATAGTCACAAGCAGGGCTGTTCCGATAGAACCGGCTACTGTCCGCAGAGTGGTGTTAACGGGAATGCCATGCCGGATCAGATCCGGCGCCAGTGAATTCATACCGCTCGTTACGACAGGCAGCAGCGTCAGGCTGACTCCAATCATCCGCAAGGAATAGCCAATCATCAAGAAGGCATATGTGGTATTTTCCGTCAAATTAGAGAACAGCAGGGCTGAGATTACCGTTAAGCTTATCCCTGTGATGACCAGCATCCGGGCACCTATTTTATCGAAAAGCTTCCCGGCTACAGGTGACATAACGCCCATAAGAATTGCACCGGGCAACAGCATCAGACCTGATCGGAGCGCTGAATACCCAAGCATGGTCTGCATATAGATAGGCAGCAGCAGTTGGGCGCTCAGCATAATAATCATCAGAATCATACTGATTACTGTAGCCAAAGTGAAAGTGGGGCTTGTGAATACTCTTAATTCCAGCAAGGGATTATCCATAGTCAATTGCCGCCATACGAACAGACCCAGCGCTACGAACCCAATTCCCAACGAGATCAGAACTTCTGTGCTCCCCCACCCTTTGCTGCCGGAGACACTGAATCCATACAACACGCCGCCAAACCCAAGAGAAGACAGCGCCATAGATAACGCATCTATTTTGCTCTTCACCTGTGGGGTAACATTCTTAATCAGGAATAAACCGGCAATGGTAATCAACAGAGCGCAAGGAAACAGAATATAGAATAATAAGCGCCAGGAATGATCCTCTACAAGCCAGCCGTTCAGCACAGGTCCGATGGCAGGAGCGAAATTAATCGCAAGCCCAATCATCCCCATCGTAAACCCCCGTTTGGCAACCGGAATCAGGATAAAGGCCAACGTCTGCACCAAGGGAAGCATAATCCCCACTCCGACAGCCTGCACCATTCTACCGGTGAGCAGCAGACCGAAGTCCGGTGAGACCGCGCACAGGAGCGTTCCAGCGGTAAGCATGCCCATGGCAAAGACAAAGACCTGCTTGGTTGTGAATCTCTGAATAAGAAAAGCCGTAATCGGGACAACAATGCCGGTAACTAGAGCAAAAGCGGTAGTAAGCCATTGCGCGGTGCTTGTTGATAATCCGAAATCCCCCATAATGTTCGGGAGTGCCGTATTGAGTGAGGATTGGTTCAGCAATCCCACCATAGACCCGATAATTAAAATGGCCATGATCAAAATGGTTCCTTTGGGTGTCTTCTCCATTTTATTCCCCTCCAATTATAAACTAATATCGTTCCGTCCTGATTTACGTTTGGTCAGCGTACCGCCACCAGGCGAGCGTGCCCACTATGCCAATGCTGCCGGTGAGATAAGGCAGCATGCGGCTAAAAGTCTGTAAGTGTGCATGCTCCTCCCCCGAAGCGCCGCTGAGTAATCCGGGAACTGCCCACGGAATGTATTCCGCAAGCCCAACGCCACTGCCAAACTGGGCAATCACAATGGTAAGCACCACAAATCCCAAGGGAGACAGATAACCGCGTCCTACACTAGCCATCCAGGCTACCGGGATACTTAGGCAGATAACCATGATAGAGAGCAGTGCGTATCCTCTGAAGCCATGAGCGATGGCTCCAAGGCTCCAGCCGTCCAGCTGGACAAACCAAGCCGTTATACAACCAACCAAGAACATCAGCTCTGCCAGAATTACACACCAGGCGGCGGCAACGATCAATTTGGCAGCGGCCACTCCGTACCGGGACAACGGCAATGCCAGCATATCCTTGACCGTACGATCGGAATATTCCCGTCCGAAGATCCAACTGAATACAAAACCGAATCCGATGAGGCCCCCCATGGACATCACAATCCCAAGCTCCTTCATAAATCCCTGCATATTGATTTCGCCCTCAAAGCTGCTCTGGGAGCCTAGCCATCCGGAAAAGACCAGCCCAATCATCACTGGCAGCAGTATGCTGGTCGCAAGAGAAATCCAAACCAGCCTGGAGCGGCGAAGCTTCAACGTTTCTACCCACAGGGCGGATATCCATTGATTCATCCTTTCATTCCTCCCTCAGCCTCGATCATTCTAAGAAAATAAGCCTCTAAATCCTCCTCCTCTACCTGAATGTGCGTGGGCGGCATTTCCGCATCTACAAGCAGCCTGGAGATATGTTCCGGGTGCACTATAGCGTGTTTGTCGTCAATCACCAGCGTTCCAGCTTCGGTCAGCTTGACAGCATAACCTGCCTGGAGCAGTCTCTTCCGGCCCGCTTCAGAGTCGCGGGTCTGAACAAGCAGACGTGTGCGGAGTACGTGCTGCAGCTCTTTGACATCCGTCTCTTGCAGCAGCCGGCCCCTATGCACGATTCCTATCCTGGTCGTCAGTCTGGAGACCTCACCGAGAATATGGCTCGATATAAATATTGTCACTCCGTGATGGAGCGCCAGCTCCCGAAGCAGCTCCCGCACCTCGACAATCCCGGCCGGATCAAGCCCATTCGTCGGCTCATCCAGAATCAGCACCTTCGGATTATGCAGCATTGCCTTCGCCAGACCGAGCCGCTGCCCGTTGCCGAGGGAGAGGGTTCCGGCCTTCCGGTCCCGGTAAGCCGTAAGCTGCAGCTTATCCATAATGGTCTCTATCGCCGTGCGGTCACGGATGCCCCGCAGCCTGCGGATAATCTCCAGATTCTCGCGGACGGTAAGCTCCGGATAGGAGTAAGGTGTTTCCACCATGTAACCTACATCGGCCCATAGTTTATGGCTGCCCGCATCCACCTGCTCTCCAAATATATAGGAGGACCCCGAATCGGACCGGATCATACCCAGCAGCATACGGATGGTTGTTGTTTTACCCGCTCCGTTCAGCCCCAGAAATCCGTAGATTTCTCCTTGGTCCACCTCCAGCGACAGTCCATTCACAGCTTGATTGCTTCCAAAATGCTTGGTTAATCTATTGGTCTGAATCACTGCAGCCATTATCATCACTCCTATCATTCATTTAAAACTAACTAGTTGTTTATATTTTGACCAAAAAAACAGCCGCCTCTTACAGTAAAGACGGCTCCATCACGCCATGAATGATAAACTTCGCAATCTGCTGGGTGGTCTGCTCCCTCATCTGCGGGGAATCCAGTCTACCAAGGAGTTGTTCAAATCGTGATGACGACTGCAGGGTAGCTGTAGTCACATTCATAATGAGAATAGGAAACAACGCCGGGTCCAAATCCTGACGGAGGATTCCATTCTTCTGAGCGGATAACGCCAATTCATGCATTTGAGTAGCATCATCCGGACGATAGGTGATTTGATTCCATGTCTTCCAGTCCTCGGCGGCTTCCCAGAATAGAATTCTCAGGTAGCTGCGGTGCTCCAGGAGAAATGTCACTGTTTCCCGGATCATCGATTCCAGGAACTGCCGGAAGGCTGCAGGGTCAGTCACAAGTTGCTCATTTTTTAATAATCCGGTAATGAACGAGCCTGTAATTTGTTCGCCCACCTGATCCGCGCGTTTGACCACTTCTGTATAAAGACCCAGCTTATCGCCGAAATACTGATAGATAAGGCTTTTATTATATCCCGACGCCTTCGCAATCACATCAATCCGTGCCGCGGAATAGCCAAGTTCGGCAAATACCTTCTCAGCAGCGTCAAGAATGATCCCCTTGGTTCGGACGGCATCGTAAATTTTGGTGCTTCGTTTGCTCTCTGCTGATGCTATGATTGTCACCTCTTTTCTAACTAACTGGTTAGATTTTATTATGAAGCCGGACAGAAGTCAAGCGCAAATAACAAATCCCATTAGGGGACCTTGCATTGTCCCCCATGTTCCTTCAGAGATTGAATTGTGCAGTTATGCTTTTCTGACAAATTCGGATTTGAGTTTCATCGCTCCAAAGCCGTCAATCTTGCAATCAATATCATGATCGCCCTCGACCAGGCGGATGTTCTTCACTTTGGTACCGATCTTCAGCACGGAGGAGCTGCCTTTGACCTTCAGGTCTTTGATAACAGTAACAGAATCTCCGTCGCTCAGAATATTGCCATTAGCATCTTTAACCACTTTGTCGTCCACGCTATTTGCGTCCTCTGACCCCGGTGCCCACTCATGTGCGCATTCCGGACAAACCAGCAGTGCCCCATCCTCATATGTATACTCTGAGCTGCACTGCGGGCAGTTTGGCAATTCATTCATGATCTCATTTCTCCATTTCTTATCGACAACATGGTCTTCAATTAAATTCTCCTTATTGTAGCACACCGCTTGAACTCGTGCTTACACTACATGAACTCCATAAGCATTCCTCCGGCTGCACCGGCCAGAACGATCATCCAAGGCGGGAGCTTCCAGAAGAAAAGCATCACAAACAAAATGGCAGCCAGCGCAAAGTCCAGCGGCTTCAGGATGGCAGTGGTCCAGAGCGGATCGTACAGAGCAGCCAGCAATATCCCCACTACAGCCGCATTAATTCCCGTCAGGGCTCCCTGAACCTTCGGATTGTTCCTCCAGCCATTCCAGAACGGCAGTGCGCCGATGACCAGCAGAAATGCAGGCAGGAAGATCCCTGCTGTGGCAATCACAGCGCCCCAGATTCCCGAGGTCATCGCCCCAAGGTAGCCGGCAAAAGTAAACAGCGGACCCGGAACGGCCTGCGTCGCGCCATAACCGGCGAGAAAGTCCTCCCGGCTGACCCAGCCAGTGGGTACAACCTCGCGTTCCAGAAGTGGAAGCACGACATGCCCGCCACCGAATACCAGGGAACCGGAACGGTAGAAGCTGTCGAATATCGCCAAACCCTTAGCTTCCACAGACGTTCTAAGCAGCGGTAACAGGATAAGCAGAAGGAGGAATAACACCAGGCACAGGGCGGCAACAGCGCGGCTGATGGCAATCGGCAGATCCGGGCCTTTCTCCGGCTTGGTCCGGTATATCGCCAGGCCGATTATTCCTGCAGCGGCGAGAATCAGGATCTGGCCATATGCTGCATGCCAAGACAGCGCGAACACTGCAGCCACCACTGCAATGGTGACTCTTCCCCTGTCTGGCGTGAGCTTTTGCCCCATCCCCAGCACCGCTTGTGCCACAATCGCCACAGCCACAATCTTCAGCCCATGAATCCATCCGGCATTTGAAATGTCAAAGCCCTGCAGCAGAAAGGCAAAGGCAACCAGTGCAATTACTGAAGGCAAAGTGAATCCCAGCCAGGCAATGAATCCTCCAAGCAACCCTGCTCTGACCACACCAATACCAATTCCAACCTGGCTGCTCGCTGGACCCGGGAGAAACTGGCACAGTGCCACCAGATCGGCGTAGCTCCTCTCGTCCATCCATTTCCGGCGGCGAATATATTCATTATGGAAATAGCCCAGGTGGGCGATCGGCCCACCAAAGGAGGTAAGTCCCAGCTTGAGGGAAACGCCAAGAACCTCCAGCAGTTCGGCCCCTTTTCCACGGGTTCTTCCAGCTTCTGCCGGCTTCTGATTGCTTGCTTCCATATGGCTTATCCCCTTCCCCTCACTCTCTGCCCTTTCAAGGCATGTCATTCCAGCATAGCACCCTATTGTTAACTCTGTATTGACTGCAGATCAAATCAATCCAGCTCTGACAACAGCTGCGCATACAGCGACTGGAACTCCACCGAGGGAGCAATTCCGATTTCACTGTGCAAAATGTCGGCAAATTGCCGGTATTGCCGGTTCAGTTCCTCTTTATTCTTCTGCATCGCCGAGGTTTTCATAAGCAGCATATGGGATTCTTCGTCGAGCTCATTACGTTGGAGCAGCTTATATAGCAGCCTCATAGCTGTACTCGTCTCGCCCCTGTCCAGCAAAGCCGCGCACAGCCTCCGGGTAAAGGAGGTATACATGAATGACAGCCTTTCAATCTCATTCCAGGCCCAGGTATAGACCCGATCGCCGAACAAGTCCCCACGGTACAGCTGCTCAAGCTCGAGTGCTGCCTCAATATTGGTCTGATCAATAACAGTCATCCGCCGGCAGCCCTCTTCGAAGTCCAGCACATCCACCTGCACTCCGTTAAGACTCAGGCCATAATGCTGGCTGTCCGAATGCAGACTCTTCTTCAGACCATAGGTATCCAGCAGCTTCCGCAATTGGTATACCGTTGTGTTCAGATAAATCTCCGCATTTTTATCCGCCATCCCATCGAATATATCTTCGATTAGTCTCCCCCTGGAGACAAGTCTTCCTTTATGTACAAGCAGATATCCGAAGACCTCGGCACTCTTCTTGGACTTCCATTTCGTCTTCATGCCTTGTGCGCTATGAATTTCAATCCCGCCTAAGCAGCTGATCTGCACTTCATTAGAGACGGGCCCCGGGATCCCTCCTGCGGCGCGCTCCAGACGGATCTGCGCCATGGCCCTTTGCACAGTGTGAAGAAGCCTTTCTTGCACCACCGGTTTGACAATGTAGTCGAAGGCATATACCTCAAAGGCGGGCAGCGCAAATTCCTTGTGGGAAGTAATGAAGACGATCTTCATCCCTCTGCCGCTCTCACGCAGCCGCTGGGCAAATTCCAGACCATTTTCCCGCGGCATGCTAATATCTACGAAGATCAGGTCTACCTCATGGCCGGACAAATAGGCATAAGCCGCTGCAGTCTCCGCAAAAGCACCCACTATTTCAATATCTTCAATTTTGGCAAGCATCCGCTTCATTATTAAGTGCATAGCCTTCTCATCATCGACAAGGATCGCTTTCATTGCTTCACAGCACCTTCCATCCTGTTATCTGCCGGAACTGCTGAACGTGAGGGAGGAAGGGGAAGCGAGAAAAAGAAGGTGCTTCCATGCGACGGTATGCTGTCAAACCAAATGTCTCCTCCGTTCAGCCGGACAAATTCCCTGCATAGAGATAACCCCAGGCCTATCCCCCGCTCTCCGTCTGTGCCCTGCAAAGAAACCGGATATTTATCCTGCAGCAACGTATCCGCTTGTTCAGGCGCTATACCTTCACCCGTATCCCTCACAGAAATGACCAGCTGCTGGTCTTTGCGCTCTGCCTCTATAAAGATCCTCCCCCCATCCGCTGTAAACTTAATCGCATTGGTCAAAAGATTGCGGATGATGAGCTCCAGCATTTCCTTGTCGGCATAGACATAGGTTCCCTCTGGAATTTCGGAAATAATATCAATATGCTTACGGTCACTGCGAACCGACATCAGCCGCAGATTCCGCTCAACAGCCTGGGATAAGTCCCTTTCAAGCGGATGAAATACAAGGCCTCCGGTCTGAGTCCGAAAAAAATCCAGCAAACTTTCTACCAATGCAAAAGTATTGCGGATCTGCTGTCCCATCTCATGAACAACCTCTTCCTGACTCTCTCTGCTGCCTTGCATTTCTTCCTCCAATATTTCCATCAAGTTAACAAGAACGGCGATCGGATCACGGATATCATGGGCAACCACGCTGAACATCCTGTCTTTGAGCGTAATTAATTCACTTAGCTGTTTGGCGTTATCCATAAGCCTCTCCTGTGTACGTACATTTTCAGTTACATCACTTAAGAGGAGCATTTTGCCGACAGGCTTATTGCTGTTGTTCCAGACATAAGACAGCTGGACATTATAGAATTGATCACCGGCCTCACTTGAAAGCTGGAGCTTGCTTAACGAGGAAGGCTCTTGCAGAACCTGCTCAAGCAGTAGGGGAGAGCCGCCGAATACCTCTGTGGCTGTTTTCCCAATACTCTTGTTGCTTAATCCTTGAACCACATCTCCGGCCGAACGGTTGTAGCTGGTCAGCACATGATCGAGATCAAAAACAATAACAGCCTCATGCATCGATCCGAACACCTGCTGAAGAGCCAAGGGAGCAAGCCGCAGCATATTAAACTGATAAATCCCCCATAAGAAAAAAATACCCGAGAACAAAAAACCGAATGGTGAAATATCAATAGGCAAGTGGGTCACACCGCTAAGATACACCAGTGTAAAACCATAAGGTCCCCAGGATCCTACAATCATTAATACAACCGGCATCCTCATCCGGGGAGCGGCCTTAAGGTACATTTGCACCAAAAATATCATTCCGATCACAAAGAAGCTATACGAATAAAAGACATGAAGCTTATATAAGGGGCCTTTTACCAGAGTGACCAGCATAAATCCTTCTGTAGTATTGAGTGTCATACTCTTATAAAATAAGTGATGCCATTCATTAGTATAGTGGGCGATAAAGGTGATTACCGGTACAATCATCAGCAGTATTATATTCCTTCGGCTCACCCAGGATTGCCGCCCCGTGTATTGCAGCACCATAATGAACCACAGAACTGTGCCAAAGGGAATACCCATATACTCAATCCGCAGCCAAAAACGGATATGCTCCAGAGAAGTGCTGGCAATTTCAAAAGCATAGCCAAAACTATATAACGAACCGGTCAGCATGCCGAGGCCATAGCTCACGGCGATCGGAAGACTCCTTCTCTTCCAGCTAAGATACGTCAATATCAGTGAACAGCAGGTTGCTGCCAGCAGCAGCGCAGATAAATACAGATTGTAGCTCATCGATGATTGACCTCAATTCTGGAAGAACTTATGCGTTCTATGCCTCCTATGTTAACAGATCGACTTCTTGCAGAGAACTTAAAATTTTTATTTTTTCGACAAAAAAAGCCTGCTTTCGCCTTTTCTGGCGAAGCGGGCTTCATGTGGGTTGGCAGACACCGTGCAGGTGCCTGCAGGATCTCTGTTAGGCTTACTTTAAGGTGTCCAGTAGAGCCTTAAGCTCAGGACTGATCTGCAGAACGCGCTGCACCAAAGTTAGGGCTTCCGCGCGGGATGCTTCCTTGCCAGGTAAGAACTTTCCGTTACCGGAACCGTTGATAATGCCGGTCGCCGCAGTCTTCTGAATCTGATCCTTGTTCCATGCGGTATCAATATCCGAGAAATCTGTTGCCGCCGGTAAAGCTGCGTTGTTAAAGTCTATGATCTTATAGATGATTGAGATCATCTCGGAGCGGGTGATGTCACCGTCAGGCTTAAACGTACCGTTCGGATAGCCGGAGATCAAGCCTTTCTCCTGCAGGTTAAGAATTGAGGCTTCTGCCCAATGACCGGAAATATCGCTTAAATTGCTTGCTTTGCCGGTACCGGTGAGATCAAATGCTTTGGCAATGAGGGTTGCAAACTCCGCACGTGTGATACTTGCATCCGGGCGGAAGCCTCCATCCGGATATCCCTGAACTATCCCCAGCTTAGCGAAGGTCTCTACCGTCCAGCCCGCCCAATGGGAGGAAATGTCGGTGAATTTCCCCGCAGACGGATTACCGTTCGCCTGTCCGATCTTCTTGCTGAAGCTCAGTATTACATCATTAATATTGACTACATTGTCTGCGAAATGGACTGTTGTCTGGACCACTGGTGTTGGTGTTGGTGTCGGTGTCGGTGTTGCTGTTGGTGTTGGTGTTGGTGTCAGTGTTGGTAATGGCGTAGCAGCTGATGGTGCTGCCGGTGCTATGGTTGGCGCGATAGATGGTTCAGCAGTCGCTGTTGGTGTTGGTGTTGGCAAGCTGCTCTCACTGGATGGTATAACCGTGATCTCTTTTATTCCGTATACGCCGGAACCATCGTTGGCGGCAGCTTTTACAGTAAGGGTACCCAGGGAAGTCCCAGTTAACAGGCCTTTTTCACTAATCGTACCTGTGCCCGTTCCATACACAGACCATGTAACGGTCTGGTCTGTTGCCTCGGCAGGAGTTACCACCGTATCCAGTTGAATGGAATCACCCAACTTCACCATAGATTCTCCGCCAATCGTAACGGAAGCCACCGGGATCGTGGCTGGCACCACAGTCGGTGTCGGTGTCGGTGTTGGTGTCGGCGTCGGAGCAGCCGCTATAGTAATTTCTAAGTTGCCGGTTACTAAGCCTCCGTCGGTGGATTCCGCTTGCACGGTTACAGTACCCGGATCACCTGCGGTAAGCACGCCGCTTACCGCATCAATAGTTGCCGTTCCGGTTCCGTTAACTACGGACCAGACTACCCCTGGATTAACTGCGTCTATTGGCGTTATCTCGGCAGTCATCGCCAGGGTATCACCGGTATTCAGCGAGTTCACCCCTCCTGCACCGCTTACTGTAATCCCGGTAATACGATGAAAGATATTATCCGCAATCAACTTGGGGCCTGAATATAACGAAATGGGTGAGGAGAACTGCGTAGTAGGAGACTTAATCAGAAATGTAACTAATCCCTGGTTCGTATACGAAGAGAATCCTTCATGGACTTCAGGGGTCTTGAAATTAATATCGCTAGGGTCTGTGTTATAGAAAATGGTAGTGGGGTTGGCATGCGCAAAGACTTCAGTCCGGTCTCCCACCAGCTGGTTATCCGTTCCGTACACAGCAAAAGTTAGACTAATGAATCCGGGATTAGTAGTACTCGCCTCCGGCTGCTTAGCCAACATCACATGGTCTGCGGCATAGACAGGTTTATATGCCTTAATGTTGTTCACATACACATTAGAGCTGCCCCCGTACGAATAACTGGGAACCCAGCTGATATTATTGTCATTCACATACCCGCCCACAATGGTTTTAGTGGGTTCCGTAGGAACTGTTACCGAAGAAGCTGTACCGGCATCAGGAACTTGAGCCACGCCGCCATCTGAGTATCTGAAGAATAAATGCTCTGAGCTATCCGGCTTATCGGCCGGGAAGTTCACAACTACCAAGCTTGTGTTGGTTAGAACACAGCCGCTCAATAAAATGACTGTCAAGGCTGAAACCAGTAACAGTTTCAATGCTGTAATTCTTTTCATACTGTAGATTTCACCCTTTCAAATTTGCAATAAGTAATTTTAAAAGAATCATAACGCATCTCAATGACAAACTAATGACAAACTTCAACAAAAAACGACTCTCTATGAGTCGAGAGTCCTTAATCAGCTTCTTTTGATTTCTGCACCTTCAATTCATCCTATAACAACTTTCAAAGTAGTTGTATTCTTATCAGGCTAATTATATATTAGAGGCAAGATGTAAGACTTTAGGCCCAAAAAACGTTCATAACAACTAATAATAGCAAGAAGGTGTAACTTATTGGGTTATATGGTATGGACTGATCTGATTCTATTCTTTGTATTGTTTGCACTATTTGTCTATATTTTCGTTACCGTTAGTATCACGAAGCTACATAAAGTATATTTAGCCTTCCACTTCACGATGATGATATGGCCCTTTTGCCAGTTCGCGATTAAAACTACAGATAGTCCTACCTTCCAACTATTTTATGTCAAATCGGCATTTGTGGATTCGGCGCTGCTAAGCACGGGCTGGATCTTTTTCACCATTCTGTTGACCGGCCAAACCCGTTTTCTGCACCGCAGAGTCATACTTTTACTGTCCATTCCTGTTACTGTTGCCACTGCAGGCATTATAATCAATCCCCACAGCTGGTTTGTGCGGCCTGTAAATGGCGGGTATATCGTAAGAACCTATGGGCCTCTTTTTTGGCTCTTCATCGCCGTAATCATCGTCCAGGTGGCTACTTCCCTGTATGTCATCTCCGCGGCACTGGTTCAGGACATGCCCCCGCGGGTGCGCAAACAGGTCATACTGGTCCTCAAAGGCCTTCTGGCTGTAACCTTATTCATTCTGCTTGATGTCCTGCTCAATGTGGTCCTGGACCCGTATCTGCCTGTCATTCCAGGAATGACCTCACTAGGGATTTTATTATCAGCCACTTTTTTTGTGATCTCTATTCACCGTGACAAAGTATTTGATATTGTAACCATCGCCCATCAGGATGTGATGGATACGATCGGACACGGGATTCTGGTACTTGATGAATATGACAACGTAGTGGAGATTAACCATTCCCTGCATCCCCATCTGCATCTGCAGCGTGGAGAGCGGTTCAACATCCATATTATTTTCCCGGAATTATCTCCTGCCATTGAAGCGTTCATTCAGACTTACCTGAAGCATCCCCTGGAGAGGATCGAAATTGAAATTTTCCATACCACCCTCCAGCGTTATCTGAATATTCAGGCTGCGCCCATTATGATCAGTGACTCACGGGTGGGACGTATTGTTACGTTTCAAGATATGACCGAGCTGCAGCAGCTGATTCATGAGACCAACCGACAGAACATGGCCTTGCAGGAACGAAACCATTCATTGATTGAGGTACAGAAGGAGCTGTTCGAGAAGAACCGGCAGCTCCAGCACATGGCGATCACCGACAGCCTGACGGGCTGTTATAACCGTCACTATCTGACTCAGCACCTGGAGGATGAAGTGGTACGGAATAGGAAAGATCACATTCCCTTCGCACTTATCTTGCTGGATATCGATTTTTTCAAATCCGTGAATGATACTTACGGACATTTGGCCGGCGATGAGGTTCTCTGCCATACGGTAGAGGCGTTAAAACAGGAGCTACGTACCTCTGATGTTTTAGCGCGTTATGGTGGAGAAGAATTTATTATTTATTTGCCGGATACCATAGAATCTGAAGCCAAGCGTATTGCCGAGCGAGTCAAATTGCGGGTTGAAATGAATCAAATTGCGATTGCAAATGTGGCCGAGCCGGTGTCAGTTACCATTAGTCTGGGGCTTCTGAGCATCAGCGACTTCTCGCAGGGCAGCAATCTTTTCGAAGAAGTGGATCAAGCGCTGTATGAGGCCAAAAATAACGGGCGCAACCGGATCGTCCATATTGCACGCTGATGCTGAACTTATGATCATTCAACGGCTTCCTTTGGGGGTAATGTAAGTACAACACATATCTGCAAACAGAGAGGAAGTTGTACATGAGGCAGGCTATGATCATTGTTAACCCCTCTTCAGGCAAGGAGAACGCACTGGATTATGTCAGTAGTGCCGAAGAACTGCTGAGAAGCCGGAGTTATGAGGTTATCGTCAAGGAGACGCTAAAAGAAGGGGATGCTACCGAATATTGCGTAGCTGCTTGTGAAGCGAAGGTTGATCTGGTTGTATCGATCGGCGGAGATGGAACACTTCATGAAACGATCAATGGTCTGTCCGGTCAGGTACACCAGCCGAAGCTGGGGATTATCCCCCTTGGGACAGTGAATGATTTTGCCCGCGCGCTGCAGATCCCGCTGACACCCGAAGAAGCCATACGTACACTTGCCTCCTCCCGGGTACAGAGGGTAGATGTAGGGAAATTAAACGGCCGGTTGTTCGTCAATGTGGTCGCTGCCGGGCCTTTGGCTGAATCGCTGTCCTCCGTGACCTCGGATGACAAATCCAGACTCGGCACTCTGGCCTATTTCAAAGAAGGCATCAAAGAACTGGCAGGCACTGCCTCCCATCACCCGCTCACCATACAGCATGACGACAAGACCTGGGAAGGCGAGACGCCACTGTTCCTTGCCGCACTGACTAATTCCGTCGGAGGGTTCGAGAAACTGGCCCCCGATGCTGCTGTCGATGACGGTCTGATCCACTGTTACATTATTAAGGATCTGCATTTCCTTAATACGCTTACGGTCAGTATCTCTGTATTGCTGGGCACGCTCAAGAACCACAAGGACGTGGATTATTTCACCGCCAGAGAAGTAACCGTAAGCTCTGCAGATGTCCTGCGGACGAATGTAGACGGCGAAGAAGGCCCGGCTCTTCCGGTCAAACTAAGCGTACTTCCCCGTCATATTCAGATAGTAGTACCTGAGGAGGGATAACAGGCCGAGCGCCCCCCTCTCCGTTACCATTCTCTTAGTACAGCTGTGGTAGCTTGTCCAGGGTGATCGCGTATTCATGGTGATACGCCCGGTACAGCTCCGCCTTTGTATTCCATTCCTCAGATGCACCGTATTCATTCGACCACGTCATATACCAAGTCCACGGAATTCTGGTCTCGGACAGCTGGGACAGACTCGGGATCACGCCTATTTCTCCAAGTGCCGTGATCTTGGGGGACGGCGTGATCCGGACAAGCTCCTCATATTCCGGACGCTGATCCGTGTGCTCATGCTTAGGCGGGTATAGGTCTCTGGAGATCACATCGGCTACATCATCACCCGGATAACCTTCTGCGAGCGGCGAATTCCACACCCAGATCAGATTGTTCAACTGATGAATACGGGTGTATCTGTCATACATAATCCGGTACAGCTTCGCCGCAACCTCAGGCCCCTTGGCTCCCCACCAGAACCACGTACCTTCAGACTCATGGAACGGACGCCACAAGATCGGGATTTGTTTGTCACAAAAGTCCTTTAAAATACCCGCCATCACATCCATGTCTGATATAAGCGCTTCGTATTCTTCCGTCCCCTCGATAACAGCCTTCGAGGCGTCAAAGGTAGTATTCTCGGCATAAAAACCTTTGGCCCAGCTGCCAAAGGGTGAGAACCAGTGCCACGTAAATGTGACCAATCCTTTGCGGTTCAATGCCCATTCCCATGCATTATCGAGTGTATTCTTGTTCTCCTCCACTTCCAGCATACATTCCGGCGTGGTGTTCTCCACATTGATGTTAGGAGAATACGCCAGCAGCTCAAAGCCGCAAAGGGCAGGCAGCTTGCCGGTCACCTCTTCAATATAACGAAGCTCCTTTTGCACAGTGGTCTGGGTATGCTGTCCTGTAAGAATTCCTTTGCCGGAAATATCGCTGAGATACTTCAAGACTGCCCGGACCTCTTTCGAGGCATTGGGATTGCAGGGGGTGTAGTCCTTTATCGTAGTCATTGCAGGTGATTTCTCCTTTATTTTGTTATTTTATTGTTATTTCATTGTTATGAATTCATCATAATTTTAATCTGCATCCGCTTACAGGTCAATGCATTAAGATCGCTCATTTGCTATTGCTGCCAAAGAAACTGACTGGTATAGTATGGGATATATAACCAAAGGGCACTGTTTCCCTGGATAGGCCAGAGACAACCCCGCTGCTTTTGCAGCGGGGTTGTTTATTTTAGATGAAGGGCGGAGGTTCATGTGACAACCCACAAGGATACACGGGTCATATTAACGAAAGAAGATTTAATCACCCAATTCAGGAACTGCGGACTCACCAAAGGACAACATATCTTCGTGCATACTTCGTTAAGCCAACTAGGTTATGTTGTAGGCGGGCCCGAAACCTTCATCCGCTCGCTGCTTGAGATTGTGGGTAAAGAGGGGACCCTGATGATGCCTTCCCAGACCTGGAAGAATCTCGATCCAGAAACAGGCGTCCACTGGGACGCACCCGCCGAAGGGTGGCCCCTGATCCGGGAACACTGGCCAGCGTATAACAAAGAGATAACACCAGCTATAGGTATGGGCACTGTGGCTGAAATGTTCCGCAAATGGCCGGGGGCTGTGAGGTCCGATCATCCGGCCCGCTCCGTCGCCGCAGTAGGCAAGTACGCGGAATATCTCACGCAGGACCATGACTTAAGCAATATTTTCGGCTCAGGCTCTCCGCTCGATAAATTGTATCAGTTACATGGTTATGTACTCTTGGCAGGAGTCGGTTATGATAAAAACACCTCTTTGCATCTGGCAGAAACCCGGGCAGACTTCCCCTCCAAGAAGTGGGTACACGAGAGCAGTGCAATCATGGTGGAAGGCCAGCGCAAATGGGTCACCTACAAGACTCTGGCGGTGGATGACAACGATTTTGTCCGGTTAGGAGAAGCATACGACCAAGAAATGAATATACAGATTCACAAAGTCGGGCAGGCTGATATCCGGTTCCTGGAACAGCGTCCTCTAGTCGATTGGGCTACTGCATGGATGGAGAAGAACAGGCTGTAAATACTCAATTGCCATCCTCCGCGACATACTCGCTCAGCTTTCCTTGATAGATCAGCTTCAGCCGGTCGCTCTGCCGGAAATCATCCGGGGTAACGAGCGCGGGCAGCTTGTTCCACAGCTTGATGCCGGAACGCTCTAGAATCTCTGCAACAAACTGCGAACAGAAATAGGAGTTGCTGAATTCAACGGGCTCCTTGAGGGCGATACCAATGACACCCAGCATGTTATAGAGGTATTTCTGGCGGCTGCGGATAAAGATGTGCAGAACCCGCCGCATTTTCTCAACCTCTCGTCCGGATACCTGCAGCTCGTAGATTACACAGGTGGTGTTCGGATACTTGCTGAACGTGCCTGTCCGCAGGTCTTCATGCACAAAACCGCCGTTCAGGGGGTTGCTTGGATTCTTCCGCCCGAAGCTGTACAGCTCCGTAAGTTCCCGGTTGAAGGAAATAGAGGCGTGATTGTATGGCGCTTTGGTATAACCTTGAATAAGCTTAGTGAACAGTGTGCCTGTATTCGTAAGCAGGATAAAGACCGAATGATCAGCTTCCATGTGCAGTACGTCCCCTTATCGAGTTCCAAAATATTACATGCAACTTGTACTTTTTTATATATTAACATATGATTCCTTTGTTGGAATCCTATCCTGCGACAAGTTGGTGATGGCTTGAACAGCTCGCTTTTTACATTTGTGCTTATCTTTACAGCTCTATGCGTTATTCATTTGCTCTACATATTGGTAAGCAGGCTGCAGAAGGACAAGGATTACACGGGGATTGGCTTCCGCATCAAAACCTGGTGGGGCATGCTTTTCATCTTTTGCCTGGCCACTTTAATTAATCCTGTCGTGTCCCTTCTGTCTCTGATGGCGCTTGCTTTCTTTGCCCTGAAAGAATATTTCTCTATGATCCGTACCCGAAAAGCAGACCGCCGGCTGTTCCTGTGGGCTTACTTGTCCATTCCGCTGCAGTTCTACTGGATCTACATAGAGTGGTATGGCATGTTCATCGTCTTCATCCCGGTATATGTCTTCCTGCTCCTGCCGCTGCCCCGTCTTATCAACAAAGGTACACTTGGATTCCTGCGTAGCGTTAGCGCCACCCAGTGGGGGCTGATGCTCATGGTGTTCGGTCTCAGCCACCTGGCCTACTTCCAATTTGCCACACCGAATTATGGCGCAGGGCTGGTGCTGTTCCTGGTAGTGCTCACGCAACTGAATGATGCCGTACATTATCTGGCTTCAATCTATTTCGGCAAGCGTAAGGTCGTTCCGACCGCCAACCCGAATCTGACCTGGGAAGGCTTCGCCTGCGCATTCGTGGCCACGACAGGGGTCTCCTACCTGATCTACCCTTACTTCACACCACTGACCCCGATCTTCGGGCTGTTCTCCGGCGTGCTGATCAGTCTGGCCGGTTTCTTCGGTAGCTTAACAGTATCCGTGCTGAAGCGCGATTTGCTCATCGGCGATGATGACAAATTTGCAGCCCTGCAGAAAAGCTACCTCAGCCGTGTGGACAGCCTGGCCTACACTTCACCGGTGTTCTTTCATGTAATCCGTTACTTTTTTGATTTCATGTAGAGGCAAAGGGCGATGTGTACCGGAGTTCTGCCGGAGTATAGCACACAGGCCTGTACCCAATAACAAGAAAAGCGGCCCTTCTCCATCCACCGGAGAAGGGCCGCTTATTGGTATTAGCTGTTATTTAATTTGTAGCTTCACTCGGAGCGTCTGGCGGGGTGCCGCCTTGAGGTGGAGTACCTCCATTGCCGCGGTCAGGTCTGGAGCCGCCGCCTCCACCGCCGAATCCACCGCCTCCGCCAGGGCCACGGCCTGTGTTAGCCGTTGTGACGCCTGATTCGTTAAGCCAGGTTACGCTGCTGGAGATGTCGAACGCTACGACCTGGGTACCTCCGCTATACTCTCCATCTGTGTACAATCCGTCCACTGCAGTACCTGTCGAGGTGCCACCTGTGGAGAGGGTATACGAACCGCCTTGCTTCAGGTCCGGAGAGCTGACCACGACGGAGCGGAAACTCTTGGAGGGTGCAAAGGTCAGGATGGTGTTGCCATCACTGTCCTGCAGATGAACCAGTGTGCCTGCCTGCTGATCTGCCGTGAAGCTCATGCTGACCGAGTACTGGCTGGAATCCTCTCCCGGCGCCTGGGCCATACCGGCACTGCCTGCAGCGACCAGGAAGCCGCCGGTCATGTCGAAGGTTCCGTTATAATCCAGCGGGCCGTTGCCGTCATTAGTAGGGCCATTTACAATGGCGGTTCCGCCTGTCATCTTAACAGAACCATTGGAGTCCAGGCCGTCACCGGTGGCGTCAACGGTTATCGTCCCGCCGCTGATGGTAAGCATGTTGCTGCCTGTGCTGGTGAACTCATCCTGCTGCGCGGTCCCCTGTGCAGCATTATCGTCATTACCTCCAGATACGTTCACCCCGTCATCAGAAGCGACTACGTGGATATCTCCGCCGGCTACCGTAATATTTGCGCCTTCAATGCCTTCATAGCTCTTCATGATATCAATGGTTCCGCCAGACAAGGAGGTCAGGCTGTTAGCATGAATACCATCATCTCCTGCAGTAAGCTTGAATTCACCGTCCGTGATGGATACATTGCCATTGCTGTGCAGCGCATCATCTGCAGAGTTAATCGTGAAGCTGCCGCCATTCACGGTAAGGTCTCCGCCGGATTTCAACCCTTTGGCGCTTGTAGATTCCGTATTAGCCGTTGTGGTTGCCACTGCTGTAGTCACTGACGCAGTAGTTACGGTTACGGCATCTGTCGCTGCTGCAGCTGTAGTCTTCGCCGGAGTAGCATCGGTTGTAGCTGCTGAGGTTCCGTCTACTGCGCCCTGATCGCCGAAGGCGCCTTTGCCGCCGCCCATCCCCATACCGCCCGGACCTTGCTCAGTCTTCACTTCAGCGTTCTCATATCCTCCATTCGTTACAATGTTGAACGTTCCGCTATCGATAACCTCCGCCGTCTCCGACTGAATGCCGTCATTACTTGCCGTAATATCGAAGGTTCCGGCTGCAATCGCCACGAAACCTTTGGCTGTATCCTCGTCATTAGTGGATTTGATGCCGTCGCCTTCTGCCTTAATAGTAACATTACCATCCTTTACCGCTACCAGGTCCTTGCCCACGATTCCGTCATCTGCTGCCGTAATATTCAGGGTGCCGCTCACAATTTTCAGGTCATCTTTGCTGGAAATACCGTCCTTGTAGCTGCCGTTAACCGTCAATTCACCAGATCCGTTAATGGTCAGATCGGCTTTGCTGAAAATGGCTGCGCTTGGTTCATCCGCGGTCTCGTCAGCGAACACATAGGTCGCCCCGTCCGAGATGCTGTTCTCCGTACCTTCCTGTAGGGTAATCACAACTTTGCCCGCTTCCTTAATGTAGATAGGAGCACTGTCGCTATCCTTCAGGTCCACACCGTTCAGCACCAGCCGGACAGTTCCTTTGGCCTGCTCGTCTACAACAATCTGTCCGTCACCTAGTGACCCGGCGAGAATATAGGTTCCCGCTTCGGTGATCGTTACCGATCCATCCTTGGCTGTAGCGCCAGCACCTTCGATCTGTGCTGTCGTCCCTGCGAGGGTAATACCGGTTGAAGCCTCTGCCGTCCAGGCTGTAGTGGTATCATCTTCGTCATACTCTACCAGATCTGTTGTCTTGACGTTTGCCAGAGCTACAGCAGCAGTGGTTCCACTCTGTGCACTGGTGGTAACGGCTGTGCCGGCCGCCGCGCTGTTCGTGGCATTGGTCGCTGTTCCTGAATTCGTACTGCATGCCGTCATAAGTGCGGCACTCAGCAGCACCATTCCTATCTTGCTTCCTGTTATGAAATTCTTCATAGTTATCATCCTTTCAATTCCTAATATTCCGTAGTGGTAGGACTCATGGTGAGCGACAGATCTAGATTGCCGTTCCGGGTACGGACCGCATCCAGAAGCTCTTTCTGGCTCGTATGCTCATCAATCGTAACGTCGTAGACCAGCTCGTATAAGCTGCCTAGCTCGGTAGTTCTAATCTTTTTCAGGTCATAACGGACATTGAACTTATCGAACACTTCGGCAAAAGCCTCTTCATATCCCAGGTTCTCGGGAATGGTCACCTTCAGCGTCTTCTGCTGCGACTTTCTTGCGCCGAAGCCCGTGCGGTTCAGGATGAACATCAGCACGCAGAGAATGAGAGTGAACAATATCGCGTAGCCGAAGGAACCGACCCCGCAAGCCAGACCCGAGGCCATGGTGAACAGAACAAAGGTGATGTCCTTCGGATCGCCAGGCGCACTGCGGAAGCGGATAATCGAGAAGGCTCCGGCAAGGCTGAAGGCGCGGGCTACGTTACTGCCGATCAGCAGAATGATGATCGCCACAATCACCGGCAGCAGGACCATCGTCAGCGTGAAGCTTTGCGAATATCCCCCCGGATTGGTCTTCATATAGGTGAAGCTGATCAGTCCGCCGAGTACAATGGCTATGAAAATGGTTAAAATGGCCTCCGTGAAGGTTAATTCAGTACTCGTTAATGCAGCGGAGAAAATAGAGTCAAGCATATAAGGCACTCTCCCTTTCGATTTTGCTGTCTTTCAGCATTTTTTTATATTCATTGCCGTATTTGGAGAAGCTGGTGCGGTACATCTGGTGCTCCGAGAGCAGGTTAGCCAGCCAGACCGGAATCGTCTTCTCTGCCTTCACTTCCATCAGCCACTGACCTTGCGGCATCAGGAACTCGCCATGTGTACCATGCTCCAGCTTCAGATCATAGCGGCGGCTGCGGATGCCCGTGTCGAAAGTGATGCGGAGATCCCGGTTATTCTTGCAGAAAAGTGCTTTGCGGTCATAGGACAGATACACCTTGGGCATCAGATCGTACCGGGTTAACATGTACTTGATTTCCTCGATGACCTGCTTGTTCATGTAATCTTTGTACTCCGGCTCCACGCCTGTGGCGACGAAATCGTAGGCTTCCTGAAGCTTAAGCGAGGTTCTTCTTTTGTTGACCAGGCCGAACACCTTTTTCTTAATTTCCAGGTATACCCTGGTATCCTGATTCGGAATGCCGTAGGCTCTTAACCGGAGCTTTTCCTTGTATTTCGGCTTCGCCAGGCTGCTGCGGATCAGAGTATCATGGGCGGTGTCAAAATAGAGATTCGTAATGGAGTAAAATTCATGCTGCTTGTTATAATCGTCCGGCTCCATATATTCCAGCAGATCATGGTAGAGTCTCAGGTAAGCGGCATGATCGAGCAGATATTTGTTCTCGTACCGGTTGAATACCTCAATCGCCATAGGGGTCAGATCCTTTCGTAGTGGAGTGCTGCATGTGCGTCCCGCTTTCTTATGAATGTATCTTAGTCCCGGAACCTTTAATGAATCTTAAATGACTTTACAGTCTTCTGATCTTTTTACACTCTGTTTATAAATAGACCGCCCGGATTAGATTTCTTCATATATAGGCGTTCATCGTATACTGAAATCCGGTTAAGGTTGGTTAAAGGTACTCTTGCTATAATGACTTAAGTAATCAGCAAACTTTCAATGCAGAGGATGGGCATACCCATGAGAATATTAATAGCGGAAGACGAAGTGCATCTGGCGGAAGCCTTGACTCAAATATTGAAGAAACAGAACTATTCAGTGGACGCGGTACACGATGGAAGATCGGGACTCGACTATGCACAGAGCGGGATCTATGACCTGCTGCTGCTGGATATTATGATGCCGGAAATGGATGGAATCACCGTGCTGAAGAAGCTCCGCAGCAAGGGTATTTCTACGCCAGTGATCATGCTGACTGCCAAAGGAGAGATTACCGATATGGTGACGGGGCTGGATTACGGGGCCGATGATTATATCGCCAAGCCCTTCTCGTCGGAGGAGCTGATGGCCAGAATCCGGGCGGCGCTGCGGCGCAAAGGCGAGGTCATCCCGGATGATGCCCTGAAGCTGGGGGATATCGAGCTGAATACGGCGAACCTGCGCCTCTCTGTGAAGGGCAAGGAGATCAAGCTGAATCTGAAGGAGAATGAGCTGCTGGAGCTGCTGATCCTAAGGAAGCAGGCGGTAACCTCGAAGGAGCAGATCATCGAGAAGCTGTGGGGCTTCGACTCTGAGGCCGAGCATAACAATGTGGAGGTATATATTTCTTTTCTGCGGAAAAAGCTGACCTTCCTGAACTCAGAGGTACGCATTAATACTATTCGAAACGTCGGTTATGTATTAGAGGTGACCAATTGATGTTCGCCAAACTCAGAAACCGGTTCCTGATCGTCAACTTGACCACCATCTCCGTGATGATGCTGATTGCCTTCGCCTCGATCTATGTAATCACGTACCGGAATGTACAGAACGATATTAATATGGATCTGCACCGGATTGCGGACTACCAGCAGAAAGGTCCCGGCAATGAAGGCCGCTCAGGGTTTGGCGAAGGTGGCATGATACCCAAAAACGACGGGCCTATGGACGACGGCACCCAGCCGCCGGAGCGCTCAATTTCCTTCACAGTGAAGACTGATGCGGAAGGAACCCTGATCAGCAAGGAATCCAAATTCACGATGGATGATGAATTCTATACCGCTGCGCTGCAGAAGGCCCTCAGCATGAACAAGGACATCGGTCGCTTCACCCTGGATGACAGCCGGTGGATCTTTACAGTCAAGCATACGGGGGAGGGCTCAACATTCGTCTTCCTGGACATCACGGCCCAGCAAAAAATCCTCACCAATCTGATCTATACCTTCACTGCCGTTGGCCTGCTGATGCTCATTATCCTCTACTTCACCAGCCGTTTCTTCGCTAACCGCTCGATTGCACCGGTCCGGGAAGCTTTTGACAAGCAGAAGCAGTTCATCGCCGATGCCTCCCATGAGCTCAAGACACCGCTGACAATTATCAATACCAATGCCGATGTGCTGCTGTCCAACAGTGACGATACAATCCGCAATCAGGCGAAGTGGCTGCAATATATCAAATCGGAGACAGAACGGATGACCCGGCTGACCAATGACCTGCTATACCTGACAGAGATGGATGATTCCCGGACAAGGATGATCTACAACAGGTTCAATATGAGCGAAGCGGTAGAGAATATCATTTTGACCATGGAAGCCGTAATTTTCGAGAAACACATCTCTTTCGACTATGACATCGAACCGGACCTGACCGTACAGGGCAACAGCGAACAGCTTATGCAGGTGGTCATGATTCTTCTCGACAACGCCGTGAAATACACGAATCCCAAGGGCTCGGTAGCAGTCACGCTAAAAAAACAGAATACCGATGTGCTGCTGTCCGTCTCGAACACCGGGGAAGGCATTGCCGCCGAACATTTGACCCGCATCTTCGACCGCTTCTACCGTACGGATGCCTCCAGAGCACGCAAGCAAGGAGGATATGGTCTCGGCCTCGCCATCGCCAAGTCCATTGTGGATCAGCATAAGGGGAGAATCTACGCGAAGAGTGTGGTGGGAGAGTCTACAGTGTTCTATGTGCAGCTCTCGTAAAAAACCATTCCAAGTCACCTGTTTATGTTAGATTATATAACACAAAATCAATAAATCGCTTTCAAAAAGTATAGTTATTAGTATTTTAAAATTTATATGTTATTATTATTGACATTTGTAGTGTGACTTATTATATTGACAATATAAGATTTCAACGACACAGCATTGTGTCAACGAAGGAACAACGGTTTCTCCCCACAATGCTGTGGCCGGATGGCTTGTTGTACCAGTATTCTTACCACAACTTATAAAGTCAGTCACGATGACGTGGCTGCAATTGGCAACGGGGCCGATTAACACAATCCGCGAGTTCTGCGGGTTCTGTCAGTCGGCCCTTTTTTGTCGATTCACTTACTTGGGGTTTCACTAAAAGGAGGATGTGAACTATGGAAGCAAAGGGTTTTCGCAAGGCGGGGCATGCCCCGAGTTTGTTCTCAGCTTTTTTGTACTTTGATGTAAGCTTTATGATCTGGGTGCTCTGTGGTGCTCTGTCGCTCTACATTACCAAGGACTTCGGACTATCGGATACCCAAAAAGCGGCCATGGTCGCCATCCCCATCCTCGGCGGATCGATCTTCCGGATTCCGATGGGCATCCTGGCTGACCGCATCGGCAGTAAAAAAGCAGGCCTGCTCGGGATGTTCCTCACCATTATTCCTCTTCTGTGGGGCTGGCTAGGCGGAACCAGCCTGCTGCAGATTCATATGATCGGATTCCTGCTCGGTTTTGCAGGTGCAAGCTTTGCCGTATCACTCTCCCTTGCAAGCCGCTGGTACCCTCCGCAATATCAGGGGCTGGCGATGGGTATTGCCGGCGCAGGGAACAGCGGAACCGCACTGGCTACCTTTTTCGGACCCCAGATCGCCCAGGCTTACGGATGGCACAGTGTGTTCGGGATCGCGCTGATTCCTCTGGTAATCGTTATGATTGTCTTTGCTATATTGGCTAAAGATGCCCCGAATGCCCCTGCGCCCAAACCGCTCAAGAATTACCTTAGCGTCTTCAAGCATGCAGATACCTGGTGGTTCTCCATGTTCTACGCGATTACCTTCGGCGGGTTTGTCGGATTTGCTAACTATGCGAGTATTTTCTTCTACGATGTATACGGCGACGGCGTACATGCTGGCGGACTGACCAAAATCCAGGTAGGCTACCTGGTCACCATCACAGTCATTGCGGGCAGCTTCTTCCGGCCTTTAGGCGGCTGGATCGCGGACCGGATTGGCGGCATGCGGCTGCTCCTTGTTTTGTACAGCGTCATTTCGGTATGTGCCTTTGCCATTGCGTCTATGCCAAGTTCCTTCCTGGTGATGCTGCTCTATACCAGCGTAATGATGGCCTGCCTCGGGATGGGGAACGGCTCGGTCTTTCAGATCATCCCGCAGCGTTTCTCCAGTGAGATCGGTGTCATTACAGGAATTGTCGGTGCTGCCGGAGGTCTTGGCGGATATTTGCTGCCAACCTATGTCCTGGGCCCGCTGAAGCAGTCCACAGGCTCGCAGGTTACCGGATTTCTGGTGGTCGGCTCTATCGTGCTCCTTACCACCCTTATCTTTTACGCTGTAACCAGATCCTGGAGAAAATCCTGGGCGAAGGCGGAATCCGGGGTTAATTTCTAAGCAGCTTGTACAGAAACCTTCGAGGCGGTGAACTCACATGACAACTGGCAAAGTTAAAAGCGTCTGTCCATACTGCGGGGTTGGCTGCGGGATCGTACTCGAAGTATCGGATAACCGAGTGGTCAAAATCACCGGAGATAAGGAGCATCCGGCCAACTTCGGCCGGTTATGCACCAAAGGTAGCACGGCCGCAGCTGCGCTCACGGAATCCGGCCGGATGGAATATGCATACAGCCGCCCGTCCCGGGGAGCCGAACCTATGAAAATGGAGATCAATGCTGCTATCCGCGACACCGCGCAGCGGCTGCGCAGCATTCTGGAGGAACACGGTCCGGATGCCCTCTCCGTCTATGTATCCGGCCAAATGTCGCTGGAGGCCCAGTACCTGATTAACAAGCTGGCCAAAGGCTTCATCCGGACGCCGAATATCGAGTCCAATTCACGTCTGTGTATGGCAGGTGCCGGCAACGGCTATAAGCTCTCCCTGGGAGCGGATGGGCCTCCGGGGTCTTATCAGGATATGGATCAAACGGATTTGTTCTTTGTGATTGGGGCCAACATGGCCGATTGCCATCCGATTCTGTTCCTGCGGATGATGGACCGGGTGAAGAGCGGCGCCAAGCTGATTGTCGTGGATCCCCGGCGGACGGCTACTGCGGAGAAGGCAGATCTGTTCATGCAGATCAAACCCGGAACGGATCTTGCCCTGCTGAACGGACTGCTGCATCTTCTTGTGAAAAACGGCCATACAGACCCGGCCTTTATCGCCCGGTTCACTTCGGGTTTTGAGAGTATGGAGGCATTCCTGGAGGACTATCCGCCGGAAAAAGTCTCCGAAATCACCGGGATCCCGGAAGCGGATATCCGCCAGGCGGCCGAATGGATCGGCGAGGCTCCGGAGTGGATGTCCTGCTGGACCATGGGTCTCAACCAGAGCATTCACGGCACCTGGCATACGAATGCTATATGCAACCTTCATCTGGCTACAGGAGCCATCTGCCGTCCTGGCAGCGGCCCCTTCTCCCTCACCGGACAGCCCAATGCCATGGGCGGCCGGGAGATGGGCTACATGGGGCCCGGCTTGCCCGGGCAGCGCTCTCTGCTGTCACAAGCCGACCGCAGCTTCATAGAGAACCTATGGGAGATTCCACAGGGGATGCTTCGAACCGATGCCAGCGGCGGCACCATCTCCATGTTCGAAAGCATGATCGCCGGCCAGATCAAGGCCTGCTGGATTATCTGCACCAATCCGGTGGCTACCGTTCCCAACCGCAAGAAGGTCATCGCCGCCCTGGAGGCGGCGGAGCTGGTCATTACCCAGGACAGCTTCCTGGATACCGAGACTAACCGGTACGCGGACATCCTGCTGCCCGGGGCCTTATGGGCCGAGGGTGAAGGCGTGATGATCAACTCAGAGCGCAATCTGACTCTGATGCAGCAAGCTGTCCAGCCGCCCGGAGAGGCCATGCCGGACTGGCAGCTTATCGCCAGGGTCGCCGCTGAAATGGGCTATGCTGAAGCTTTCTCCTACTCTTCTTCTGAAGAGGTTTACGCAGAAATTCAGCAAGCCTGGAATCCGAAGACAGGATACGACCTGCGCGGGGCCACCTATGCACGGTTGCGGGAAACGCCCGTGCAATGGCCTAGTGCTCCAGATCAGCCGAACGACCGGAATCCGATCCGGTATTTGAACCGTCCAGGCGGTACTGCAGTAAGTGAGCTATCAGATAACAGCTCTCCGGATATCGTGTTCGCGACAGAAAGCGGGAAAGCTGTTTTCTGGGCACGTCCGTATATGCCCCCTGCCGAGATGCCGGACAGCGAGTATCCCTTTGTCCTGAATTCCGGCCGCTTGCAGCACCAATGGCATACGCTCACGAAGACAGGCAAAGTTCCTAAGCTCAACAAATTGAACCCGGGTCCCTTTGTAGAAATCCACCCGGAAGATGCTGCGGTGCTGGGAATTAAAGACCGGGAGCCGGTAGAGCTCCGTTCCCGGCGGGGCCTGGCCATTCTCCCGGCGGTCCTTTCCGACCGTGTGCGCCCCGGCAACTGCTTCGCCCCTTTTCACTGGAATGATGTCTTTGGTTCCCAGCTGGCTGTCAATGACGTCACCAATGATGCCGTCGATCCCCTTTCCTTACAGCCTGAGTTGAAATTTTGTTCTGTGTCGCTAGTCAAGGCTGTGGGGCAGCCTGCAGGGAAACCGCATGCGCCGGCGATGGACAGCAATCCGGCTTCATCCGTAGTCAGCGCTGAGACTGCCCGCCCGAAGGAGGCCGTAACTATGAAGCAGCTCGACACGCTTGCGGGCATGTTTGGCATTGAAGCCCGGACTGCAGTTACTCTGGATAGCCATGAACAGGCTTATCTATCCGGCTTCATCACTAGCCTGCGCACCGATGCCGGGCAATCCGCCGCGGGGATTCCGGTCCTGCCGCCCACTGCGCCGTTTGAGCAGAAGACCCGTTACTTTGTAGACGGTCTTCTGGCGGGGATGTTCTCCCGAACTTCGGTTCCCGGTGCGGATGCTTACTCCAGGCATGAACCTTTTTCAGACCAAGTATCTTCAGAGACTCCCCCGTTCCCGGGCAGCACTATAACAACCAAACTTCCGGTGACCATCCTCTGGGCCTCGCAGACCGGGAATGCCGAAGGTGCGGCCATTGACTGCGCTAGGAAGCTACAGCAAGCCGGTTATGATATACGGCTCGTCAATATGAATCAATACTCCGTAAGCGAACTGTCTAAGAACCGGTTTGCCCTGTTCATCGCCAGCACCTTTGGAGCCGGAGATCCTCCGGACAATGGAGAAAGCTTCTTCCAATCCCTCAAGGCAGAGAATGCCCCGCAGCTTCAGGATCTCCATTATGCCGTGCTCGCTTTCGGGGACTCCAATTACGATCTCTTTTGCGGCTTCGGGCAGAATCTGGATACCCGTCTCACGGAGCTTGGTGCGCAGCGGCTGCTTGACTGTGCCCATTGCGATACAGACTTCCAAGAGCAGGTGGATGCATGGACGAATGATATCTCAACACTGCTGAGCGGATATACAGGTAGCCTTGGGTCTAGTGTTCCAACCGCAGCAAGCGTGAATTCATCCGATCCGGTCACCGTATCCGTCCCGGTTGCCCCAAGCCCGGAACTACTTGGATATCACCGGAACCACCCGGTACCTTCACGGCTACTGTTCAAGCAGACTCTGAACAAGGCCGGATCCCAAAAAGAAACCCGCCACTACGCCTTCGATCTTACGCCATCCGGGGTACAGTTCGAAGCAGGCGATGCTCTGGGGGTATGGCCAGCCAATTGTCCTGATCTGGTCCGCGATCTGCTTCATACGCTGGGCATTGAACCTGCTACTCCTGTACTGGTGAAAGGCAAGGGAGAACTGACGGTGACCGAAGCCCTGCTCCGTCATTTTGAGATTGCGCGGGTCACTCCGGATATGCTCCGGTTCATCCGGGACCGCGCCCGGGATGCCCGGTTAAGCAAGCTGCTCGACAGTGAGAACCCAGCGGATCTCAAGCAATGGCTGTGGGGCCGTCAACTTATCGATGTGCTGCAGGAATTTCCGTTTTCTCTCAGCGCACAGGAACTTTTGGAACAGCTCAAGCCTTTGCAGCCGCGCCTGTATTCGATTTCTTCCAGCCCGAGGGCCAATGCGAACGAGGTTCATATTACAGTGTCCACCGTCCGCTACGAGAACAAAGGCAATGTCCGTAAGGGTGTATGCTCTACATTTCTTGCGGACCTCGCTACAGAGGATACGGTCATTCCCATTTTCATTCAAAAGAATGCCCATTTCCGTCCACCAGCCAATCAGGATACACCGATGATTATGGTCGGCCCAGGTACAGGTATTGCTCCGTTCCGGGGCTTCCTGCAAGAGCGCAAAGCGTCCGGGGCCAAGGGCAAGAATTGGCTAATCTTCGGGGAACAGCGGGAAGAGAGTGACTTCTACTTCCGCGACGAGCTTGAAGTTCTCCAGAAGGAAGGCTTGCTGCACCGGCTGGATACCGCCTTTTCACGCGATCAGGCTGACAAAATCTATGTGCAGCACCGTATCCTTGAGCATGGAGCCGAACTCTGGACCTGGCTTCAGGAAGGCGCTCACTTCTATGTATGCGGAGATGCCCAGCAGATGGCTAAGGAAGTAGATACCGCGCTGAAGACAGTGATTCAGCAGCACGGCGGGATGACTGCAGATGAGGCGAATGATTACGTACAAGAAATGTCATTAAGCAAGCGGTATGCACGGGATGTCTATTAAGCAGACTAATAATCTTTTCGAAGCACAACGATGCATAAAATTGTCCGGCAACGATCAACCTACAGGTTAGCGTCCTTGCGGCGCGCTAATCACAGGAGGCGATCTACGAATGGCAAAGCCGGATAACCGGTCAGACAATGTTGAGCATTTACAGCAGAGCATTCAGCACACCATGCAGAACCTGCATGAAGCTGAAGACTACTTAAACGAATTTTCTTCTGAGATCAGCAGCAAAGAACGTGAACAGATCGAAGCCAAGAACGAACGCCGTAAAGAAAGCATTAAAGGCTTCCGCGAGGAAGTTAAGGACGAAGCTGCGCATTCCGAAGAGTAGTTATAGTTAACGGCACTTCAAGCAAAACGGCGGGTCACCCGGATTATTCCGGGCGGAACCGCCGTTTTGCTTGGGGTAATGTTTCTAAAATCCCTCCAAAACCACTTTGCCAACCGTTCTCCCCGTTTCCAGCATGGCATGTGCTTTGCGCAGATTCTCCGCATTGATCGGTGTGAGCGTCTCACTGGTCGTCGTCCGAATCACGCCTTCGTCGACGAGACGTGCCACCTCATTCAACAGCTTGTGCTGCTCAATCATGTCCGGTGTCTGGTAGGTGGAACGGGTGAACATCAATTCCCAGGCAAACGTAACGCTTTTATTCTTAAGCAAGGTCAAATTTAGTAATTCATCTGTCTCCACGATCGAGCATATCTTACCTTGTGGCGCGATTGCCTCTGCCATGTTCGCCCAGTGCTTCTCGGTGCTGTTCAAGCAGAGTATATAATCCACCTGGTCAAATCCTACAGCCTTCAATTGCGGCACGAACGCCTCGAAATGGTTGATGATATGGTCCGCCCCAAGCCCCTTCGCCCAGTTCACGGATTCCGGCCGGGATGCGGTGCCAATGACCGTCAGACCAGAGTGCTTCGCCAGTTGTATGGCAACCGATCCAACGCCACCCGCTGCTCCGATAATCAAAAGCGTCTTACCTGTATTGTCTTCCTTGTTCCGGGAGACAGCCAGCCGGTCGTACAAGCTTTCCCAGGCGGTGATTGAGGTTAACGGCAAAGCCGCAGCCTGCGCAAAGTCCAGCGTCGACGGTTTCTTGCCAACAATCCGTTCATCCACCAGATGATACTCGCTGTTCCCACCGGGACGTACAATGCTACCGGCATAGTACACTTCGTCACCAGGACGGAACAAGGTGGATTCCGGACCCACCTGTTCAACCACCCCCGCAACATCCCAGCCCAGCACCTTCGGTACGCTCTCCTCACGGTTTTTGGGTGAACGGACTTTATAGTCTACAGGATTCACGGAGACCGCTTGTACCCTCACCAGCAGATCCCGGCCTGCCGGGCTCGGCTTGTCCAATTCCACGTCGATCAGGCTCTCCGGATTCTCAATGGGCAAATATTTATACAGGCCTACGGCTTTCATGGTTTCCTTAGTCATTATCATTCTCTCCTTTGAATGGGGTTACGTTCTAATGCTTACCCTGGCAGTTTAATGTATACACAACATTTCCGGAAGTACGCACATTATTGTGATCTAGTATCAAAACGTATACTGTATGTTCCTGACTGGGATATCTATTTTATGAAATCTAAAAAAGCAGATAGAGTTATAGCATGTCGCTGTAATCTGATATAATTTCTAATCTAGCCCATACGCTTGCACTTGGTGACAGCGACGCTGGAATTACCCGTTCTAGATACAAAAAAAAAGAAAAACCCGAAGGTGGGTTTTCTTGAAACTTCATATGCAGGGGCCTGTAACCCTTGTCTCCATTATCTGTCCAGTTCCAGCTGCGCGGACTCTAGTCTTCTGAAAAAATCGATTTTTTGATCGACTTTTCCTAACCTCAGATCCAGTTCCTTCCTTTGCTCGATAACAGTCTCGCGATAACTTTCTATAAATTCTCTTCTTGCCGTTATGGTTGAGACCCCGCCCTTGTTCATGGCCATTACCTTCTGAATCTCCCGTACAGGCATTCCCATTGCCCGAAAATAATGTAAAGCATTAAACCATACAATATCAGCTTGGGAATACAGGCGATATCCATTACCATCCCGTTCTATCCCGCCAATTAATCCGATTTGTTCATAATACCGCAGGGTGTGGACGCTTAATCCCGTAATTTCAGCAACTTGCTTGCTCGAAAATTTATTCTCCATACTTTTATTGTAGCATGCGTTTTAGCCCTATTGCTATCGAGTGCACTCTATACTTTATCATTTCAATTGCAAGTATTATTTTCATTTAGGAGGAATGCTCTATGCGTGTTTTTGTGACCGGAGCAACGGGTTTTATCGGTTCTGCAGTCGTCCCTGAACTCATCGCCGCAGGGCATCAGGTCGTCGGACTCGCCCGGACCGACAAAGCTGCCACGGCATTATTGGCGGCTGGTGCGGAAGTGCATCACGGCGGACTGGACGACCTTGAGAGTCTTCGCAGCGGCGCCGCCACAGCAGACGGCGTTATTCATCTTGCTTTTAAGCACGACTTCTCGGATTACGCCGGAGCTATCGCCTCCGATCTCCGCGCCGTCGAGACCATCGGAGCAGCCCTTGAAGGCTCCGGCAAGCCGCTTGTCATCACCTCGGGAACATTGATCCTCTCCATGCTGCTCCCGCCAGGCCAGACCGGAACAGAAGAAGCTGCAGCCCGGGCCGAATTGCCCCGGGGCGGTTCCGAGTGCTTGGCTATGGCACTGGCTGAGCGCGGAGTCCGGACTTCAGTAGTCCGTCTCTCGCCATCTGTACATGGAGAGGGTGATAAGGGCTTCGTCCATGCACTGATTGCTATTGCCCGTGACAAGGGGGTCTCTGCCTACATCGGCGACGGAGCGAATCGCTGGCCAGCAGTGCATCGGCTGGATGCGGCGCGGCTCTTCCGGCTCGCGCTGGAAGATGCCCCGGCAGGATCACGCCTGCACGGGGCCGGTGAGGAAGGGGTGCCCTTCCGTGACATCGCCGGCGTCATCGGCCGCCACCTGAACTTGCCCGTGGTCAGTATCCCGCGCGAAGAGGCAGACGCTCACTTTGGATTTCTCGGCGCCCTTGCCGGGCGCGATAATCCAACATCGAGCTTACTTACCCGAGAACGCCTGAACTGGCGGCCGGAACATCCAGGACTGATCACCGATCTTGAGAAAGGCCACTATTTCAGCAATTGAATAACTTTCCGCTTACTTAAACAGAGATTTGGATACAACAGCGGCAGTCTGGGAGCTATCTTTCGCCTCCTGGACTGCCGCTGTTTCTGCTATTAAGACTCATCAGACCCTTTAATTCCAACCCTTTTCTCTCCGCGCACCTGCCGTCTAGGCTTCACCTTTACTCAGCCTATCCCGCATCTCGGTATACGCTTCCGGGGTGCCGACATCATCAATCGTGCCCTCCGTATAGTAGGCCCGCATCTCCTGGCGGGAGTGCAGCCACTCGGGAAAATAACTCGGCGCATCCGGGTTGCCCCCTTCGGCGAGATAATGGGCGAATAGCGGCAGCGTGGAACGCTTATAGAGATAGAGGGCAAAGACACCAATGTTCGTACGGGGTGATTGCGGCTTTTCTTCCAAAGAAAGAACCCGCCCCTCCGCATCCAGCTCAGCAACGCCAACACTGCGAAGCTCCTGGATATCGTCCACCGTCCGGACCAGAATACAGTCTTTGTCTACCTGATGAAAATAATTCAGATAGCCCTCGAGGCCAAATCCGAGCACATTGTCACCCGCCAGAACCAGCAGGTCCTCTGACAAATGTTCCCGTTCGATGACATACTGGATATCGCCAACCGCTCCTAACCGTCCTTCGGGTGAAGAAGTGCCGTCATTCAGAATACGAATCGGCTTCGTCCCCCTATACTTGAGATGCCACTGCTCAAAAGCACGGAAGAAGCGATCATTCGTTACAACCAGAATCTCCGTGACTTCCTCCAGAACCTCCAGACGATCAATCAACAAATCCAGAATCGTCCGGCTTCCCTGAACCGGCAGCAGCGGCTTCGGCGTATCTTTCGTTAACGGATAGAGACGGGTCGCATACCCCGCAGCCAAGATCAATGCTATCATCCCTGTTCGCTCCCCTGTCCTAGAAATGTCCCTCTACTATATACCACCGGAGACGTCCAGCCAAGCTATCTGCTGCTGCATTTCACCTTTACGAATGGATATCTGTTCAGCACTATGCGCGCGAGCGATACGCCACACCATCCATCTGCACCTTGAGCCCATCCGGCCCGCCGACATGCGCGAATTCTGTGGAGATCGTCTTCCGGGCAGGGTACTTTCCTTGGAATCTGCGCTTGAACACCTGCTCCATCACCGGAATATCCCACACATCCCGCAGCAAAATATCAACCTTCACGACGTCCGCAAGCGTCAGCCCCACCCGCTGCAGCCGGCCACTCATATCATTCAGCGCGCCTTCCACCTGCTCCTCCACGGTTCCCCCCACATTGCCTACACAGAAGCTGAGAAATACAAAATCCCCCGCCTCCACCACTCCAGAATACGCATATTCCTCATTCACATCATGTCTAACGATCTCTCCCATACCTATGCTCGTCTCCTTATCATTTCAAGATACGTTCATTATAGGAGGGGAAACCGGACAGCTGTGTGTCGTGGTTTTGGGGGATTTACCTCTCAACAGTTGCTAATAATTCTCTCCCCGATAATACCGCTCCAGCTTATGCTCCAGATGAACGAGCTGAGCTTTTTTCTGTTCAATTTCGTCCAATAGAGCTTGCTTCTGCTCCTCAATGAGCCTGGTTCTCTCCGGCAGGGTAGAGATTCCAACTTTGACCATGTCGTGGTACTTCTTGATCTCCTCTATACTCATTCCCGTTTCGCGCAGACATTTCAGAAAGATCAGCCAGCCAATCTCGTCGTCGGTATACAGGCGATTGTTTTGCTCGTTGCGGACTACTGGCTCGAGAAGCCCTTTTCGTTCATAAAAGCGAATTGCCCCAATATTTATCCCTACTTTTTTGGCAACTTGTCCAATCGTAAAAATTGTTGCTCACATCCTCACTTTTAGTGTTGACCTACACTAAGTGTAGCATAGTAAGCTACGAATTATTAATAGAACCTCACTCACAGAAAGAAGGATGAAGATGACAAAAACAGCGTTTGTAACAGGTGCCAATAAAGGGATTGGCTTGGAAGTCGCAAGACAGCTTGGTGTAGCGGGCTGGAAGGTATTGCTTGGGGCACGCAGTCTCGAACGGGGGAAATCCGCAGCTGCTGAATTAACCAGTCAAGGGCTGGACGTGGAGTTCTTGCCCATTGATATGACGAATCTGGACAGCATTGAGCAAGCAGCCGTTACCATTCGCAACAACTATTCTGATGTGACGCTTATCATTAACAATGCCGGCATGCCGGGGGCATTCTCCAGTTCATTCAGCGATACCCGGGAGGAGCATTTGCGGAACGCTTTTGAGGTGAATTTCTTCGGAACCTTCCGCTTGAATCAACTTCTTTTCCCTCTAATAAAAGAAAATGAAGGAACGATTGTGAATGTCTCTACCGATATGGCGTCCCTTCATTTCATGCAGAATTCGGAGTACGCGCTGAATGCATTTGACTACAATTCCTCTAAAACTGCAAACAATGCGATGACTGTAGCCATGGCCCTAGAGCTCAAAAACAGCAAAGCCCAGGTATTTGCAGTAACCCCCGGCTTCACGAAGACGGATCTGAATGGGAATGCCGAAGGCGGGAAATCCAAAGAGGCCGGGGCGGCCATTATTGTCGGCTATGCCACGGATGGCAAGCGTCATAACGGAGAGTTTTTGGATGCGAATGGGGTTTATGCGTGGTAATGCTGGTAATGTGCGTGCTGTAACCTACTCGGCTATTAAGGCCCACAATCAACAAAAAAGGCTCCGTTATCGGAGCCTTAGGCCTTAACAATCTATAACTCTTCCCTAGCTGAAGCGTTCTCCCAACATTCAATATGATCCAGACCTTGAATACTATCTTTTACAAAAACCGGGTCTTTTCCGGCCTGTTTCTGCCGCTTGTAATCCTGAAGGGCTGCAAAGGCTATTTTGGATAAAAGAAGGATGGCGATCAAGTTAACTACCACCATGAGCCCCATAAATAAGTCAGCCAAATCCCATACCAGCTGAACCTTGGCAACCGAACCGAATAGAATCATCGCAAGCACACTGTATCTGTAGAATATGACTACTGATTTCTTTGAGTTTAAGAACTCTATATTGGTTTCTCCGTAATAATAATTCCCAATTAAAGTACTGAACGCAAACAGGAACACCATGACAGCCAGAGAACCAGACGCCCAAGAACCGATATGCTCGCTTAGTGCAGCCTGGGTAAGCTTGATGCCATCCAGCCCAGGCTGCTTATATGCATCGGATAGCAAAATAATTAAGGCGGTACTCGAACAAATCAACAACGTGTCTGTAAGCACACCGAATGCTTGCATAAGCCCTTGTTTTACAGGATGACTTGTCGTTGCCGTTGCTGCAGCATTCGGCGCACTTCCCATTCCCGCTTCGTTCGAGAACAAACCGCGCTTCACCCCCTGCAGAATCACCGCCCCAAGAGACCCTCCTACGACTTGCTCAAATCCGAACGCACCCTTCACAATAAGCGCCAGAACCTCCGGCATTTTGGTAATGTTAATCAGCACAATGCATAAGGCAACGGCGATATAAATTACAGCCATGAAGACTACAATATATTCGGACAATTTGGCAATACGTTTGATACCGCCAAAGATAATACTGGCAAACGCAACAGCCATGAGGAGGCCAACCATCAGACGATTGGTTCCGAATGAATTTTCAAAAGCAACGGTAATCGTGTTGGACTGAACCGCATTAAAGACGAGGCCGAAAGACAACGTGATCAGCACGGCAAATAATGATCCCATCCAGCGTTTCTTCAAGCCTTGTTCCATATAATAAGCAGGACCACCGCGAAATCCTGTTTGATCCCTCACTTTATACACCTGCGCTAAGGTACTCTCAATAAAGCTGGATGCGGAACCAATAAGTGCAATTACCCACATCCAGAAGACCGCACCCGGCCCGCCCAAAGCAATGGCAATCGCAATTCCTGTAATATTGCCTGTCCCCACCCTGGCTGCCATGCTGATACAGAATGCCTGGAATGATGAGATGCTGTTGTTAGACTTCGCATTCGACTCTCTTAGCACAACAAACATTTCTTTGAACATGCCAAATTGTACAAATCTCGATCGAATGGTGAAATACAAACCACAACCGATCAGAAGAACAATCAGAAGCTTAGACCAAAGAAAATCGTTTGTTAGACCGATACCCTCTAATACTTGTTGCATGTAAATCCGCCTCTCATCCTTTTATGCCGACACCTCTGCTGCTTATCCCTCTCTGACCATAGTATTTTCAAATATAGCAGGCCTAATTTCAAAAGCCAATAAAAAAGTTATGTAACATCCTTCCATATGAGCACACTCTGTACACAAGCTGATGGCTTATCTGAAGGAGATTATTCCTGATCCAGCGGATTCTGCACTCCATCTTCGTAGAAATCGAACACAAGCTGCTGCTGCGTGCCTTTTACCGCATAGAACACATCTGCCAGCGTCTTACCCAGTTGCTTCTTCTCAAGCTCCGTCTCCAGCCACTCGCGGGTCAGACCGTTTCGCTTCAGATTATCCTCCACCACTACCCCATCCATAATCAGCTCCACAGGAAAAGCCTGCGGATATAGCGCCATCCCCAGGTCCTGCTTAGTTACGGACTGGTAGACTTCCTTTTTCAGAACAGATACCTGTCCATTGTCCTCAAGCACTGCATATTCGACCTCTTCGAGATTAAAAATCTCCTTCTCTCTTAGTGCCTGAACCAGCGAATCCAGCGTATAGTGGATCTTGCGCATGTTGGCCTCCATGATCTTTCCGTCCTCGATCAGGACCGTGGGAGAACCGGAGATCCAGCTGCGCAGGCGGCGGCTTTTGAGGGAAATGAAGGAGAGCAGGAACGAGATCGCCGTGATCACAACAATCGACAGGACCAGATATGTTGACTTCAGACTGACATTGAACGCGAGATTCGCCGCCAGGGAGCCAAGTGTAATGCTGATCACGAAATCGTTGGACGTCATATTGGAAAGGGTCTGCTTGCCCAGAATTCGGGGAATGAGCAGCAGCAATCCCACCGATAGAACCGTCCGCATCAGAATCTCTATATAGTTCATTATTCAAGCCTCCTACCCCCATTATTTCCAAAGGGCAGCAAAAGAAACAGGAATGCAAACAAGCCTGCCGGAGGCAGGCTGAGAAGGAGTCGTTTGTTCTCTATTTTAATATAGAGATTATTGAACCGACTGCAAATGCTCTTCCAAGCGGTCCCATGTTTCGGTAATGCCTTGTATCATCCCCATATCCATCACTGTTTTGAGCGCTTCGTCAGAGTCATATTTGGAGCGGCTTACCAGCTTCGTCTTTCCGTCATGTTCTTCAAACAGCATCGTAATCAGCGTAGACGGCATGCCTTCGGTTTCGTTGCCTTCGGCATCCGAGAAGTAATCGGTGTAGACAATTTTCTCTCCATCTATGATTTCATGGTAGACGCCTTTGCCCCACGATTCCATTCCGAAGAAGTCCCCCTGCTTCTCATCGACACACTTCATACAGTAATGCCATACTCCGCCCGGACGAAAATCAACGCTGCAGTAAGGGATGGTCCAGCCGCGCGGACCCCACCAATGCTTCAGATGCTCCGCCTCGGAGAACACTTTGAACACTAGCTCGCGGGGTGCATCGAATACACGCTCAAGAATCAGTTCCTGGCCTTCTACTCGGGAAATCATTTGGTTAGACATTCATAATCCCTCCTGAAAGTAATGTTCATTGTCATTCGCGGTCTTTGGATTGCAGCTGACGCAGGTAGTCGTCCAGATTATCGAAGCGTTCACTCCAAATCTTCCGGTAGGCTTCAAGCCAAGCATCCAGTGCCTCCAGCGGCTCCGTGCGCAGCCTGTAGTTCCGCCGGTTGGCCTTAGCCTCTACTTCAACCAGCCCGGCATCCAGCAGAACACGCAGATGCTTCGAGGCCTGGGGCTGACGGAGTTCCAGACGCTCGGCGATATCGCCTACGCTTAGGGGTCCGTCCTTCAACATTTCTACCATCCGCAAGCGGGTGGGTTCGGCTAATGCGCTAAATATTGTCGTTTCCATCATGCAATGTTCCTTTAGTGAATCAGTTTTTACTACCTTGCACTTACAATATACCCGATAAGGAATATTCCTGTCAAGGAATATTAAAGTTTGATTCGAGCCCTTAAGCTGGTTATGCGGCCAAAGGGGATTTATAATAACAGAAACATTAGAATCTTGTTGGTAGAGAGAGAGGAAAAGATGCATGCTCATCCTCCAAATCGTTACGTGGCTGTTCGCACTAGCCGTTCTCCTGTCTGTAATGTGGATCGTTGTGGACACCTGGCGAAACGGAATCTCTCCAATGCCCACTTCAAGAGCTGTACGGCTGGCGGTTGCCAGGGAGGTGAACCGGATTCCCGGCTACGGTACTATTGTGGAGGCAGGATCCGGCTGGGGCACACTGGGTCTGGATATCATCCGCCATTGCCCAGGCAAAAGGCTCATCGGGATCGAGAATTCAAGCCTCCCTTTATGGTTCTCGCAGCTGCTGCCGCTGATATTCGCGCGGCTCCCGCACTCAGGGAACGGCCCGGATCCGCTCCAGGGCAGACTCCGCTTCATCCGGGGCGATATCTACCGGAGCTCCTACGCAGATGCCGATATGGTACTGTGCTATTTATTCCCCGGCGCAATGGAGCGGCTGGCGGAGAAGTTCAGACAGGAGCTGCCGCCCGGCGCGGTGGTAATCAGCATTTTCTTCGCCATGCCAGACATGCAGCCGGTCCGCACAATAACCTGCAGAGATCCGATGCGGACCAAGGTGTATGTGTACTCTTTTTAAATCCAACCAAGGGGGTTTCCCATGATCGACAAGTCCATCACTGAAGGCGTCATCCGCACACGAAGCAAGCTCCGCAAGGATCTGCTAATCTCCATATTTGAAGAGTTCGACGGCGGAATTATGGGCCTGAGTCCTGAGAAACGGGCAGAGAAATACTCGAAAATGTCGCTGAACGCTTTTTCCTTCTACCGGGGCAGCGCGTACTTATTCTATTTCGATACAACCCGCCAGTACTTCCCTTATCATACCCCCGAAGACCGGCCAACCTGGATTCAGGGAGACCTGCACTTCGAGAACTTCGGCGCCATCCGCAGCGAGGACGGAGATATTGTCTATGACGTCAATGATTTCGATGAGGGATATGTCGGTTCGTATCTCTACGATCTCCTGCGTATGGCGGGCAGCATCGCTCTTGTGTGCAGACAGCTCGGACATGGTGAAGCTGAACAGTTAAGCCATATTGAGAGCTTCGTTAAGGCATATGGAAGGCAGATCCGGCGGTTCGACCAGGGCAAGGACAACCCCGCCACTTATGTTATGGATGAGGAAACGGCTAAAGGTCCTGTGAAGAAGCTCCTCCGCAAGCTGGAGAACCGCAGACAGGCGCATTTTCTGGAAAAGGTTACGGCCCAGATGCAGACGGGCAGAGTCTTTCTGGAGAATTCCGAGCTGGCTGTTCCCGGGCAAGCCGAGCAGACCCTCCTGGAGAGCGCCTGGGCGTTCTATATACAGACCCTTACTTCCCGCAACCTGGGGGAAGATCATTACCGGATGAAGGACATCGCCGTCAAGCATGGTTCAGGCACCGCCTCCATTGGGCTAGACCGTTATTATGTGCTAATTGAGGGTGGACATGAGCAGGAGGATACAGACGATACTGTTCTTGAGGTAAAAGAGGTTAGGGTGCCGGTGCCGGCCTATTTCATGCCGTATTCCGTGTCCTTCTGGCAGCATTTCGGGCATCAGGGGAAAAGGGTCACCGCGACGCAGCAGGCCATGCACCATATGGCTGACCCATATCTGGGCTTTCTAACGCTTGCGGGAAGGGATTTCTATGTAAGAGAACGGTCGCCGTATAAGAAAAGACTGAAGCTGACTGATATCGAAACTACGGAGGATATGACACGGGTTCTTGAGGTAATGGGCAGTCTCACCGCCAAAATGCATGCTCGGGCCGATGCCGATGTGGACCAGGGAATTCTTCCTTATCATAGTGAGGAGGAAATTGCCAAGGCCATGGGGCAGGACCCGGATGCTTTTGCGAGCTATCTCTCCCGGTGGGCCTACGGATATGCCAGCCAGGTGGAGAAGGACTATGGAATGTTCACAGAATGGGTACAAGAACGATTCGGAACGGCGGCTGTGGAGTAATCAATCCAGCTCAGCCCCGGGGAAGAGGTCCCGGATCAGCGTCATAGGTTGCCATCGCCAGACAGAGCGATGCCGTTCAGCTTGCGCAGCAGGGCCTCCCGGGCTTCTTCCGTGAAGGTAAGCACACCACCGCGTTCAACAATGCTCCCCTGCCGGACGCGCTCGTCCAGCCAATCCGTTATGAAGGACGGCGCGTAGCCGCCGGTTCCGAATTCGCCGCCAAAGGCAATCATTTTGGAATAGACCTCAAGGTATTCAGCCCGGATCGTTGTCGGGTACGACTTGGTATACAGCCAGAACTGCATATCATACATCAAGGTGGACCGCTCATCAGCATGGAGAGAGAAATGTCCTTTGTCTTCTACAATCTCCGTGCAGATCGTACGGATGATGCCTTCGATATTCTCTATCTCCGTGACATTGCCGCACAGTTCCGCAAGCAGAGGGGAGAAGGCTCCCTGAGCCACCTTCCGCAGATCCTCTTCCTTGTCCTCCACGGACGTATCGAAGACCTCCTCATTCACCAATCCGCGTACAAAGCTCTCGAAGTCTTTGGCCAGAAAAGTAATCTCATAATCCGCTTCCTGATCCACGTGGATCACTACCGGCTCGCCTTCCGGACCACAGGCCCGGTAATCCAGCATAATCACATCATGCCCTGCGGACGGACAATCGCCGAATACCACCCCAATATCAGGGTAACCCCACTCTTCAATCATGAAGCGGCTGCCAAGTTCCCCGCACAGGGAATAGGTCTTCTCCTGTCCAATGCCCATAATGCCTGTAATGGCCACATGGTCCTCTGCCCAAGAGGTCGCTTCCTCTGTAGGGAAACAGGTATTCCGGGGAATCCCACCGTTCTGCCGCTTCATCATCCCGATATAAAAAGCCGGCAGCTTATACCCCAGCTCCTGCTCCACAGAGGCAATCAGCTCATCCGTAAGCGGCTCGGATACATACGATTCGCGGGCATATTCGCTGTCCTCCCAGAAGCCATCGAAGTCGAAAGGTTCCAACGGGGCTCCTCCTGAAGTGCCTCCGGTCTGTGCCGCTGCAAAACGCTGCTGTTCCCGCACTTCCCGTGCCGCCGCAAGGCGGCTCCAGTCCAGAAGCTGCAGAACCGCCTCATCCCCGGGCTCTAGCTCATCTGCAAGCTCAAATTCGCGAACAGCATGATCGTACTGCTTCAGATAATAATAGGCATATCCTGTCCGGTAGTGCCAGACCGGGTCCTTCTCTCCTTCCCCGACAACACTCAGCAGCTGTTCCAGTGCTTCATTGTAACGGTCCAGATTGTTGAGCGCCCTGCCCAGCTGACCGATAATCGTATAGTCTCTATCCGGTTCGGGAATCTCCATGATGCGGTCTACAATGTTGGCAAATTCATTATCTTCATGCCACTGTGTCAGCTGCGCCAGCAAAGCTGCTTCCATGATGCAGATACCTCCTCTCGAATTCTCTCTTCGGGACTATTCCTCTTCCTCGTCAGCATCTGTATCCGCCGGGGCTTCAGCTGCCTCCTTGCGGCTCCATTCCAGGAACTGTACGGTATCTTCATCTTCAGGGTCCAGCTTGTGTGCAATCTCAAATTCCCGGATCGCATCCTTCAGCTGGTCCAGATAATAGTAGGCGTACCCCACACGGAAATGCCACAGCGGGTCTTTTTTGCCCTGGTCCGCCGTTTTCATGAACCATTTCAGCGCTTCTTTGTATCGTCCCAGATTATTCAGAGCTCTCCCCAAGTGGGTAGCCAGCTCGTCATCAATGAGTATCGTCGGTGTTTCTTTGATCCGGTCTACGATCTCCTGATACTTGTCCTCCTCATGCCACTTATTTAATTGTGCGATCAATTCTTGTCTCATTCCTTCGGCCTCCTGGTTATCATTTCCTGAGAACTCTATCTTCAATTAAATACTTTATCATTTTTGAATAGGGGTCTGCCACAGAGTAACTTTAGGTAGGAATGGTGATGAGGAAGGTTGTGCCCTTACCCTTTTCACTTTCCACCTCAATGTTCCCTTTAACCTTATTGATCGTGCTGTAGGCCATGAGCATCCCTAGACCTGTTCCTTCTTCTTTGGTGGAATAGTAAGGCTTGCCGAGACGGGAGATTTCTTCCTTAGTCATGCCGATGCCGGTGTCCTGGATCGTGATCAGGATGTCTGACTTTTTCTCCGAGATATCAATGGTAAGGATGCCCCCGTCTTTTTCCCTCATCGCTTCAATCCCGTTCTTGTACAGGTTGATCAGGCATTGCTGGATTTGGTTCTTGTCATAGCTTTTATTGAGCGTGTTATGGAAAGTGAATCTGACCTCCACCTTGTGGATGCTCGCATAGGGCATAATGATGTTCTTGGTGTACTCTGCCTCCGCCTGCATATTGGAAAATACCATATTGTCGGATTGCGGCTTGGCAAAAGAGAGATAATCGCTTACGATCTTCTCCGCCCGGTTCAGCTCCAGCAGCGATAGCTCAACATATTCCTTTTCTTCAGGCGTAATGGACGTTGATTTATTCAGCAGCTGCAAAAAACCACTGGTCACCGTTAGCGGATTTCGGATTTCATGGGATACACTTGCTGCCAGCTCACTAACTACATTCAGGCGCTCCGACTGGAGAATCCGGTCACGGTTCTTGATATTGGTGATAATCTGCTCAATCAATATCATGATGATACTCATGACTACGGCATGCGTGGTCAAGGCATAGACCGTGAGCGTCCAGAATTGCTTGTCCAACCTACCCGTCATCGTCGCCAGAACCATCAGGTAGATTCCCATGGTTAGCGTAGCAATAGCAGCGGCCCAGAGGATGCGGCGGCTGGATGACTGCTTGATAAAGCGTTTACTGAAGTAAGGTACCAGCAGCAGCACCGCGGTTGAGAACAGGAAGGAGGGAATCAGCCCCGCTCCCCCTACATAGAAACGGTAAACATTCATAACTAAATATAATGGAAGCACATTACGGTATCCGCCAAAAAGCGCCACAAGAATAAACGGGATATACCTGAGATCATAGATATATCCCATTTCCAGCCGGATAGGCTTGGCCATACACAGAACCATCGTTACGGCTGACATCATAACAAGCAGCCTGTTATTGTACGGGTACGCTCTATTTTCAAAGAAAATCACTACGATCAAGACCGGGAACAACAAAAATAAAAAATTTAAAAGTAAGGTTTCGAACAAGGTTAACTCCCTCTCAGTTGTCTTACTATATAAGATGCCTGTTTCTATTATAAGGAAAGTTCACCCAATTCCCTATACATTTTTCCTGCAATCATTCGATGAGGAAACAGACAACTGATCATTGACGGTGCGGCAGCAGAAAGGATTGGTTTCGATTATTTTATAATCAGGACAAAATCTCTCGCAGATACCCGGTCAACTCTTGGGCAGCCCGTTCATGGGCCAATACGCCGGGATGGGTTCTTGAACCTACGGTTTCATCCGTGGTATTCGGAAGCTGAAAAACCGACACCCTTCTGTCCCCTGTTGCCTTCATATAGCTGTTGACCGCACGGTGGATGGATGGCATCATCGGTATGCCCAGCATGCCATAGACCCACACGATCCGGGCCTTATTATTATTGTGCCGAAGTGTACCCAGAAAACGTTCAACCGCCTCCTCAAAGGCCGCCAGATCCTCTTCATTATAGGTTCCATCTTCATTTAACCGTTGTTTATGCGTAACTCCGGTCGCTTCATCTCTCCATGCCGGGGATTGGAAAGCACCGCCATCATTGGTTGCCAGATTTACTACCACCACATCCGGCTGCCAATCCTCAAAGGCGTTCGCTGAATGGGCCCCTAACGTCTTATTCCTCTCCCCGGTGAGCAGCCCGCATACCTGCTCATAATACCGGGGAATATTGCCATGCGGATTATTATCCCAGCTTGTGAGCACACCCCAGCCACTCTGGGAGATCACCCGGTAATCCGCATTCAGCGCTTCTGCCGTCATTGCCGTGTAGTTATAGGTTGCGCTGAACCAGGCAGGAATCCAGTCTTCCTCCGTCTTGGCCCCTACTGTTCCCTCACCTGAAGTAATACTGTCACCGATAAACTCAATTTTATAGGGTTTATCTGCAACCAGAAGAAATTCCCCATCTCCCTTCACCGCATGGATCTGCAGGAGGCACGCGGGATCTCCGCTCATGGCTTGGACCTCTTTGACGATCCGCACATTTTTGATAACACTCGCATTCATGCCTCTAAAGACACATATCCAGTAGCGCCCTGCGGTCAGCATTTGTCTGCTTACTGGAACGGAATTAATCAGAATGCTGATCCAGGGCTCATACACCTCATAATCCACTTCGACTTCAATCCACAGCTCCGAGCCCTGCACATTGAATTCCACAGCACTCCCCGTCCAAAACAGAGTTAATGGAGCAAGCGCACCGGTTGTTCTGCCATGGACTTTCACATGTGCTACTTCAGACAGCGGCTGTGTCACTAAACGTTCTTGCGTGGTCATTGAATGGCCCCCCATAATTTTCTTTTCCCTTGGATTATATCAATAATTATTTCTCTTCGCTTCAGAACCCCCTCCAGTATGAGAGGATCCTAAAGTACAAGGAAATACACCCTTTGTGTCGAATACCTACACTTTGAAGCAGAACTGCTCACGTTTACGACATTATTGCCAGCAGAGGAGAGGATTAATATGGCCTACACTATCAATAATCTGAAAGATAACAGCAATGTTGTGATCAAGGAACAGCTTGGCGGATTTTCGGTGATTGAGTACAAAGAGGATTTGAGCAGTACTACCTTGGCGGAAGCAAAGTCCAACTTCTTCATGAGCAAAAGCAACATGCGTAACAAGCAGCTCATGATCGAGCTGAACAACAGCGAGGTTACGCTTAGCGCCGGAGCCATGCAGTATATGGTCGGGAATATTGAAATGACCTCAGGGGTCAAAGGGGTCGGCGGACTGATGCGCAATATCGTGTCCAGTGCCGCAACCGGAACCAGTGCAGTCAAACCGCTCTACAAAGGCACGGGGACGATTCTGCTGGAGACCACCTATAAATATCTGTGGCTGATTGATGTCGACAACGATCATATTGTCATTGATGACGGCCTGTTCCTGGCTTGCGAGTCTTCCCTCCAGCTTGCCGTCACCGCGCGTAAGAATCTGTCCTCTGCGGCACTGGGTGGAGAAGGGCTGTTCAATCTGAGCGCCAAAGGCAAAGGGGTCCTGGCTCTGGAAGCGCCTATCCCTTCCGAGGAAGCCGTTGTCATTGAGCTGCAGAATGATGTGCTGAAGGTCGATGGCAACTTTGCCTTAATGTGGTCCAACACTCTGGACTTCACCGTCGAAAAGTCGGGTAAAACCCGCCTCGGCTCCGCCGCCTCCGGCGAGGGGCTCGTCAATGTGTACCGGGGAACGGGTACCGTCTGGCTGGCTCCGCTTACCCCATACAGAAACAGCGTGTTTCAGCCGAATACGCCCTGAATAATTTCTCATATTAGCACTTTGTTTATCGAATCAGCACTTCCTTTGTCACCCATGCAGGGAGCCGCTTATGAAGGGCGAATTGTTCATAACAAGACTACCTGAACTGGAGGAATCGAAATGGAAATGCTGAAAACAAAGGATGCCGCAGAGCTGCTGTCCGTTAGCCAGACTACTATTAAGCGCTGGGCTGCCATGTTCCCTGATTTCTTTCCAAAGGACCGGTTTGGACATTATATATTCTCAGAGCAGGAAATTCGCCGGCTCACACATATTAAAGACCGCATCAATCACGGGGAAGCACTGGAATGCCTGAACCTGGATTCCGTTACTGACACCGGGCAGCACGTGTCACAGCAGGAAAGCCTGCTCCCCCGCACACCGGATGGACCTATGGAAGACATGCTGTCACGGATCGATTACATTGAACGCTCACTAGAACATAAAGCGGACGAGGTGGTGTCGGTACAGCTGCTCCAGCAGCGCGGAGAGCTTGAGGACCTGCGTCAAATGATCAAGCAATTGGCAGTCTCTCTGGAAACTATTCAGGAGCAGAGCGGTCCTCCCCTCTCCCCGCTCCAAAAGCATCCCGCTGTAGCCGGGAGGATCCAGAATCCGCCGCGGAAGCGCGGGCTGCTGCGCACCTTTTTCTCATTCCTGTAACTCTACATGGCTGCTTGCAGGCCAAACAAAGAACGGTTGATTCCATAGATCATGGATCAACCGTTTTTTGTTGTAGCTGTCTAGAACAGGCTTTTAGCGGCTTCAATTCGTTGCTCTTTGGTTACCTATCAAAAAACCGTTCTCAGATTGTGTTTTCTTGTTATATACTCAATGGACATTCTATTCTTACACTCTGGTCTATTCATATAAAGGAGCATACATCCATGAGCAATATACAATTCCGGGGACGCTTATATCCGGGTAAATGGTTCGACAAGCTATTGATCCGCAAAAAGATTATGTATGTCTACATTCCGCTGATTATCCTGCCCTTACTTATTCTAGGTTCTGTTTCGTATCGGGTCTATACGGATGCTATCGTCAAAAAAACAGTGAATAGTGTCTCCGACAATTCAACTCTGATTACCACTCTCATGAACAGCATGCTGACCAATACGGAAAGCGCTGCCAATATACTAACTTTGAATCTTAATAAAGTCATTGCCGAGAAATATTCAGAAGACGGCGGGCAGGTATCTAATCTGCAGCTCTACACCCAAATTACCAATCAGTTAAGCTATGCACTGCTGATCTTCCCGGATGTGGATGCAGCAGCCTATATTAGCCGGAGCGGTATGGTCTATGGCTCGAATCTTGAGATGGAGAGAAATGCTGAACGGCTCCGGGGAAGCGATATGCTGAGCACACTAGAACATTCCCGCGGCTCCAACATTTGGTTCCCGATGGAGCGCCGCAGCTTTCTGGTCGCGAACCCGGATCAACCCGTACTCTCCCTCGGCAAACGGATTGTCAATATCAATACCGGAGATACACTGGGCTACGTGATTCTGAATGTGCGGGAGGACGCCTTCTCAGCCATATACCGCAATATCGGCTCCATCCAGGATGAATCCTTCATGATTGTAGACCCCAGCGGTCTAGTGGTCTCTGCACTGGAGGAGAGCCAGGTCTTACAGCCACTTCCCAAGGGTGCTCTAAGCGAATGGGTGATGGGATCAACGGAACAGAATCTGCTGCAGCCTTCCCCCTCAGGGAGGATGCTTCTGATCCGCGCAGATATTACAAAGCTGGGCTGGCAGCTTATCTCCATGGTTCCCTATAATCAATTGAACGAAGACACCAAAACCATCACCCAGTTGATCTTCCTCATTGGTTTTATCTGCCTATCCTTTGCAATTCTCGGAGCGGGCATGTTGTCCAATCTGATTGCGAAGCCGATTATCAACCTCTCCCGTCACATGAAGCATGTGAATGAAGGCAATCTGGACCCATACCTGGAGGTCAAGTCCAAGGACGAAATCGGAATTCTTGCCTCTGGATTTAATATGATGATGTACCGGGTTGAAGAGCTGCTGAGCAATATCAGCAAAGAGCAGCGGGAAAAGAGGGAGTACGAGCTCGCTTTGATTCAGGCGCAGATCAAACCTCATTTTTTATACAATACACTGGATGTCATTTATACGCTGTCGGACATGGGAAGAGCACGGGATGTACAACGGACCACGAAGGCACTGGCAGACTTCTACAGGGTAGTCTTGAGCAATGGCCGGGACCAGATCACATTACAGGAAGAACTGAACAGCGTTCGGGATTATCTGTCTATTCAACAGATCCGGTATTCCGATGTGTTCAATTTCAAAATCGAGGTCGACCCGGATATTCTACCTTGCATCATTCCTAAGCTTACCCTTCAGCCGCTTGTTGAGAATGCGATTTATCACGGACTTAAGACCAAGGGCTCCTTCGGTGAACTCGTAATCAATGGATATAGGGAAGAAAATAAAGTAATCTTGAAGATTACAGATGATGGCGTGGGGATGCCCGAAGAACGGCTGCACGCACTGGAAACCGCTATGAAGGGCCAGGAAAAGCCTGTTGGCTATGGAATAAGCAGTGTTCATGAAAGAATACGGCTGTATTTTGGCTATGAATATGGATTGCACATTACAAGTATACCGGGACAAGGGACAGAGATTGCTGTGAATCTCCCTTATCCGGGCAGAGCAGGAGAGTAATACACATGCAAACAGTAATGATCGTAGACGACGAGAGTATTTTCCGTGAATATTTACGCGGAGTGCTGGATTGGGACACTCTGGGTTTCGAGATTTCGGTCGAAGCGAGGAATGGAGTGGAGGCACTGGAGCTCTGTGCAGCAAATCCGGTTGATATTGCGCTGATTGATATTACTATGCCGTTCATGGACGGCTTGGAGCTTACCCGGAATCTGAAGAAGCAATACCCTGATATGAGCATCGTGCTCATTACGGGACATAATGAATTTGAATATGCGCGGACAGCACTCAAGCTGGGGGTAGAGGATTATATTCTGAAGCCCTTTTCCAAGGACGAGCTGATGCTGACCCTGCTCAAGCTGCAGCAGGAGCACCGGAAGGTCCAACAGGAGAATCTAACGTATAAGGAGAACCAGCAGCTCGTGAAGGAGAGTTTCCTGAATCAGCTCATCAGCGGAGACTGCATCTTGACTCATGAGGAAATTATAGCGCGCCTTGGGCAGTACAACATTCACATTCAGAGCCCGGTTTTTGTGGTTGCATGCATTGAAATAGACTATATTGACCAGAAATGGGAGAAAATAAGCGAACGGCTCCTGATGAAGTATGCGGTTACGAACATCCTTAACGAAACCCTGGATGACAGCTGGAAACATTATATCTTCAATGGTCCAGAAGGACGAATTGTGGGGCTGATTGAGCATGTGGACCATCATACTCAAATCGCATCTTATCTGGACGGGTACAGAAGACTCGGGGAACTAATTAAGAAATACCTGAATTTCACGATTACGATTGGCGTTGGCCGCAGTAAAGAAGGGTTCAAAGATATTCACGATTCTTACAAGGAAGCGCTTGTGGCGCTGCAGAACAAGTTCGTCCTCGGCCATGACCGTGTGATCACTTATGAATCGGTGGCCGCCGAAGTCGGTAAGCAGGCTTTTTACCCCGTAGAGGTTAACGAAAAGCTGCTGATCCAGCTTCGGATGCGGAATTCGGAAGGGGTGCAGCACATACTGGACGGTGTGTTTGACTCCATTCGTGATAAACGGCTGTCGATTGAGCATGTGTATGTTATTTGCATTGGTCTGATAGCGGTGAATCTCGCCTATATTACAGAATCGGGGCATCCGGTTGAAGAGTGCTTCGGAGAGAATTTTTTTCCCTACAACGAAATCCGCAAGTTTGAATCGCTGGATATGACCTTTGAATGGATTAAAGAATTGTTCCATAAGGCCATCCGGTATACGGGCCAGTATAAAAATACAAGAGCCGCCAAAATCGCACAGTCGGCCAAAGCCTATATAGAGCAATGTTATCCCGATCCCGAGCTCCAGCTGGAGCAAGTCGCTCAGCATGTATTTATTAATACCAGTTATCTAAGGGCTGTATTCAAAAAAGAGTTCGGTATGACACTAAGCGATTACATTACACAGTACCGCATGAAACAAGCTAAGGAACTGCTGAACCGGGGCGGACAGCGCTTATCGGATATCGCCGAGAGTGTCGGTTTTAGCGATGCTGGCTACTTCAGCAAAAGCTTCAAGAAATTCTACGGCTATTCCCCCAGCGAATACGAAAAAAACCGGATGTAGGTTTTTTTCTGCGCGGATTTTACCAGAAGCACTCAGTTTTTGCCTTATCATCGGGGCCTGCTCTAACTATACTTAAGTCAGAAAACAACATTGAAGGGGGTCACCCGAATGAAGAAAATCGCAACAGCTCTAGCGGGCTTAAGCTTGGTATTTGTAAGCGCATGCGGATCAGCGGGCAACAACAACACAGATAAAGCAGCAGACGCAGCCAATGGAGCAAATGCTGAAGCCACTGCTGTAACAGAAACTGCAAAGGCTGATACGGCAAAGGCAGTCAAACTTCGCATTTATGCCCAATATTCTGATGATGACACGAAGCTTCCTTATGATTATGCTGTCGCTGAACTTAAGAAAGAGATGCCAAATGTCGAACTGGAACTCGAGATCCAAGCTCAGGATGATGGGCAGAAGCTCAAAACCTACGCCGCAACCGGAAATCTTCCGGATATTTACCAGGCGGGCACGGACATTATTAATACATTCAAGAAATCCGGCAACATTCTAGAGCTGGATCCATACGCCGATCTATATGATTTTAAAAGCAAAATGTACCCAAGTACGATGAACACGCTAATCAGTGAAGACGGTCATATCTATGCCTATCCTTATGCTGGTAACGAATTCATGCTCCTATACTACAACAAAGAGCTGTTCGAGAAAAACAACGTTAAAGTTCCAACCACCTATGATGAGCTGATGACAGCTGTTCAAACCTTTAACAAAGCGGGAATTACTCCGCTGTCCCTGTTCGCCAAAGAGAAATGGCCAACCGTTGCACTCTATGATGTGTTCGCCACCCGCGCAGAGCCCCAAGGCATTCTGAAGCTTCAAAGCGGAGAGGCATCCCCGAGCGATCCGGCCTACAAGCAAGCAACTGAAGAATTATACAAGCTGATCCAGGCCGGTCTGCTGCCTAAAGGCGCAACCAACCTGAACTTCGATCAAGCGGCATCTTTGTTCTATGAAGGCAAAGCAGCAATGTTCCTGAACGGACAATGGGAAATCGCTACTTCCACCGAGAAGCTTGGAGACAAGGTAGGCTGGATGTACTTCCCGGGTGTTGACGCAGCTTCCTATGAGAAGAACAAATATGCTTTTGTAGGTGGAGGAAATCCTGGAGGGTATGCAGTTAATCCGGATACCAAGGATCCTGAGCTGGCAGCCAAAGTTGCAGCTTTCATGTCCTTGAAATATGCCGAATTCAAGTACACCGAACGCGGAAATCCGCTGGTAGCCACCAAAGTGGATAAGCCTATTGTTAAAGAATACCCACCAATGATGAAGCAGCTGTCCGAAGACATTTCCAAGATCACCAGTACTACTGCCTTCGATTGGGGTCTGTCTGATGCTAAATTCAAAGCTGCCATTGAAGATGCAACGCAAGTATTGATGACCGGCGGCTACAGTGTTGATCAATTCATTAAAGATGTATCCAAAGCAGTACCAACCGCCAAATAAGCAGCCAAAGCCTGAATGGGACTCACCTGAGCTTATAACCGGGTGGGTCCTGGCTTTTTCTTCAAAGCTATGGATTGTGCAGCTACCAGCAAGGGATGTGAAGAGATGAAGAAATTTTTAGGGAACAAGATGGCAATTGCTTTATTTACACTGCCTGCGCTCCTATTGTATACAGTCATGGTGTTCTACCCGATCATGCAGACTTTCTTTCGCAGCTTATATGAATGGGACGGCTTAACGGCAGGCACCTTCATTTGGTTTGACAACTACAAGAATTTATTTGACGACAGTGTGTTCTATACCTCACTCTACAATGGGCTGATCTTTGCAGCGATCATTACTGTTACTCAGATCGGTATTGCTTCTATTCTGGCTTTTGTTATCGCTGATGGTGTGGTTAAGGGCCGCCGCCTGCTTAGAATCAGTTATTTCATCCCCGTTGTGCTATCGATTACCGTGGTCTGTCAATTATGGCTGTCGATCTATAACGGACAATATGGACTCATGAACAAACTGTTTGAGCTCCTGGGCATCCATTATCAACAAGACTGGCTGTCGAGCAGCAAGTCTGCCATCTTCGCCATCGCCTTTGTTAATGCCTGGCAGTACATGGGCTATCATTTTGCTCTGATCCTTGCGGGAGTAAGATCCGTACCCGAGCAATATATGGAAGCCGCCCGTATTGACGGTGCCACTAAACTTCAGGCCATCCGCAAAATCATGATTCCAATGATGGCTGAAACCTACAAGTTCTGTCTGGTCTTCGCAGTAACAGGGGGACTGAACGCTTTTGCAAACATGTATATTATGACCGGTGGTGGACCAGGAACTTCAACCTATACACTTACCTATTTGATGTATCGTTCCGCTTTCCGTGTAGGAGAGTTCGGTTATGGAAGTGCGGCTGCGGCTATGCTGGTCATTGAATGCCTGCTTGCAACACTAATCATCAACCGTCTGGTTGCCAGAGAACGAATCACTTATTAAAGGAAGTGTCCAATATGGCCTGGCTTATTAAGAAGGTGCGCAAAAACAACCTGCCCGTCACAGGCTTTATGTGGCTGTATGCAATCTTGTCGGTTTATCCGTTGATCTGGATGATTTTTTACTCGCTAAAAAATAATGACGAGATCTTCGTAACCAATCCCTTTGGATTCCCGACTCATCTGAGATTTGAAAATTATTCGAATGCCTGGTCCAAATACAATGTGCCGGTGTACTTCATGAATAGTGTAATCGTGGCAGGAGCCACTGTTATTGGAGCGATCATTCTGTCCGTCATGTTCTCCTATGCGGCGGCCCGGTTGCAATGGCGGCTGCGCGGCATCGCCCATACCTACATTATGATAGGCATGTTCATCCCTATCCAGGTTATTATGATCCCGCTCGCTATTCTCGTCAGAGATTTCCATCTCGCCAATACTTATGGTGCGCTGATTGTGCCGTATATCGCATTTAACCTGTCTTTTACCTCCATAGTATTCTATGGATTCTTCCGCAGTATTCCGAACGAACTGGAAGAGTCGGCGTGCATTGACGGAGCTTCGATCTACCGGACATTCTTTAGTATCATGCTGCCGATTATCAAACCGGCACTCGCCACGATGGTCATCTTTATCTTCCTGAACTCCTGGAACGAATTCACGATGGCTGTCATCCTGATTACCAAAGAAAGCCTGAAGACGTTGCCGCTGGGTCTGCTATTTTTCCAAGGTCAATTCACAACAGACTGGGGCGCGATGGGAGCAGCTATGACCATTGCCAGCTTACCTACGGTCTTGATCTACATGCTGTTCAGCGAGCAAGTCGAAAATGCACTTACTGTTGGATCAGCAGTTAAAGGTTAATATCTTCAACAACAAAAAGGTATCCTTCACAGGATGCCTTTTTTGTTGTCCCCTTAATCCTTATCAAATCTTTATAAACGGCTCCTATAATGAGGTCAAATGATATACGTAACCCATTTGAGGAGGAACACCCATGTCAATGAAGTTAAGATGGAACCGTAGGGTAATCACTCTATTATCAGCGCTGCTGGTGCTGTTGCCCAGCCAGAGCGCTCTAGCAGGGGATGCACCACAGGCCGTTTCGAAGCCGCTGGCCTATGCACACGAGATCAAGTCACTCCGCGGAGAGGATTATAGCGATTTGGCCTTTTTAAAGCCGCTGCTGGCAGGTAAAACGGTAGTCAGTCTGGGGGAGAACTTTCACAGGGTAGCCGAATATGCAAGTATGAAGACTAAAATGATTAAGTATCTGCACGAAGAGCTTGGATTTGATGTCATTGCCTTTGAATCAGGCCTGGGCGATGCCGAATTCATCAACAACCAGGCCGGTCAATTGACTGCCACCCAGATGATGATGTATTCCGTCCTGCCCGTCTGGCATTCCAAGGAGACGCTTGAGCTGTTCAACTATATCAAGAAGTCGCACAAGACAGACAAACCGCTGGAATTGGCCGGTTTTGACAACCAGTTTACTTCGCCTATGTTAACCTACGGTGTGAGAGACTTTATCTCCACCCAGGATAAGGAGTACGGGAAGGCCTTTGAGCATTTTGATCTACAGGCAATTACCGACTTCTATGAGGTCATTAACCAATATGGCTTGAAACCGGAGAGTAAAGAGTATAAGCAGGGGATGGAACAAGTAAACCAGCGCAATGTACCAGAATATGAAAAGTATATCCAGTTCATCCAAGACCGGCGGCAGCAGTTGGCGGCGGCCTATCCCAATGATCCTTATCTCGTCGATGTTGTGCTGAAATCACTGGAGGATCGGGTCCAATTTTTGCAGAGTGGCATGATTGTGAATGTGCAGGAATCCTATGAGATGCGCGACCGGGCTATGGCCGAGCATGTGGAGTGGCTGATGAAGGTCAGATATCCAGGCAAGAAAATCATATTGTGGGCACATAACGACCACCTTGCCAAGAACACCTCTGACATCCGGGTGCTGGAGGGCGGTAAATGGGTGGGCAGCTTCAAGAGCATGGGAGAACTGCTGCACCAAAAGCTCAAAGATAAGATGTACGTGGTCGGCTTCTTTATGAACAGGGGCAAGACGGTTTCCATCACAACAATGAAGCCATTTTCAATTAACCCCATGCCAAAGGGCAGCCTGGAGCATACCATTATGAAGTCTGGTTATACAAATACTTTTGTCGACCTGTCCCACCACACCAAGGCGAAGGCTGCCAACAGTTGGATGTTCAAGCCGATATATGCTGCGGAAGACGGAATGACAAGCGAGGTCATTGCTCCGATGTCGATGAAGTTTGTACCGAAGGAGCAGTTCGATGGTCTGATGGTTATCGACCAGGTTCACCCTCCGACTCCTGCGTATTAGAAGAACGAAAGATCGACATCCTGGCAAAAAGAAAAGATCATCCTTCAGCACTTTTTTCTGCTTGAAGGATGACCTTATAATACAGTCTACATGAATTGATTATTCAATAGATTCTAATAGTGTTTTAATTTCCAAGTTCGTTTGAAGTGCATGTAAAACAATTGTTAAAGCTTCTGCACGAGAAGAGGGTCTATTAGGCGCAAATTCTCCATTGCCTTCTCCACTAATGATGCCAATCTTTGCAGCTTTCTCAATTTGATCCTTGTTCCATGTACCATCAATATCTGAGAACGCAGATGCTGCAGCAACCTCTACATTATTAATGTTAACAATTTTAGAGATGATAGAAATAATCTCAGCACGGCTAATTTCTTTGTTTGGTTTAAATGTACCATCTGCGTATCCAGAAACAATTCCTTTATCAGTCAAAGCATGAATTGAGCCTGCAGCCCAATGACCGGAGATATCAGATAATGTGTTCCCAGTACCGCTACCGGAAATATCAAATACTTTTGCAATAATCGTAGCAAACTCCGCACGAGTAATTTTTGCGTTAGGTTGGAAGGTACCATCTGCATATCCATTAATTACTCCCAATTTAACGAAGATGTTAACTGTTGAACCGGCCCAATGGGAGGCAGTGTCCTTGAATTGGACCTTAGTAGGATTAGCGTTGGTTTCCTCTAATTTCTTATTAAGACTGGTTAATACTTTTTCAGCTTGGACAACCTTGCCATCAAACGTCACTTCTGGTGTCGCTGTTGGTGTTGCTGTCGGAACTACTGTTGGTACTGGTGTTGCTGTTGGTGTTGCTGTTGGTGTTGCTGTTGCTGCCGGAACCGGTACTGTTGGTTCCGGTGTTGGTGTTGCTGTTGGTGGAGTTCCCGGGGTTTCAGGATTTCCTGGGGTTCCCGGAGTTTCCGTCCCTGGGTCCGGCTCCATTCCCTTGGCAAAGCTTAAGTAGAAATCATCGAGGGTTCCCCATGCGCCGCCATCAGCTTTGATATTGGCTCCGATGGTAAGCTTACCATCGGTAACAAGGATATTCCCTATTTCAGGATTATTCCATTGCGCCCACCCGTTAACCCCGGTGTCAGCCTTCACTTCTTGTGCACCAGTTACGGCGAAGAGATTCATCTCGGGATTAACAGCATCTCCCCCCTGAATGAACATGGAAAGATTGTAATATCCCGGCTTAAGCCCGTAGACGGTCTGCACTACACTGAAGTTAACTTTGCTTGCGGAGTAGAAATGAAGCGAATAATTTCCTGTTTTCGCATCTGAAACCTTGTTCTGATAGTTCGTATGAGGTGTGCTTCCCTCTCCGTACGTAATCTTCCACATGCTTCTGTCGGTATTCTCAAAGCTTGCGTTAACGATGAAATTCTCTTTTTTAATTTCAAGAAGAGCCTTCACCGCATGCCCGCCTTCTCCGGTCCCACCGATTACATAGCTGCCCGCACCCTGGCTAACGGCCTGATTAACCGCGGCTTGGTCCCATGTAACCTGCATCTTCCCGGTACTTCCATCATTGTAAGTAACACTTACCACAGTCGGTAAATCAATAGGTTCTCCGGCAATCGCAGTCACCGAGACATCCTGGATTTTATCAATGGCCAGTGGAGCAACGGCTCCTGTATCCACATATTTGAATACATTCAGCGATGAGAGAGGATGTCCGCTGAAATCAAATAACGCCTGGTTGTCGACCGCACTCCCGCCATACCATACTCCTGCATCTTTGGGATCATATTCCTTCGCATAGCTGGCAGCCCAACCTGAACCGTACTTTTCCCACAGCAGTTTATTCTGCTCAAGGTTTGCTTTCGGACCTACCGGAAGCCATGCAGGCTCCCAATAAAAGACACCAATTCCCTTAGTACCGACATTTGACACTGCCTCAATAACATTTCTGACCGAGGTGGCCTGACCTTGAACACTAATAGGATAGTCTAGGGTCTGTCCGGAGCTCTGCGGCGCAGTGTTTCCATGCCCATCTCCATCCTCAGCGGTATACGCATACGAGGTTTCGGCTACCATTACTTCTTTGTTATAATTATCGGCAACCTGCTTCAGCACGGATGTCAGATTGCTTAATGTGCCATGCCAGAATGGATAATATGAACTCGCAAACACATCATAGTCTACATTATTATTCTTCAGTGTTTGTGCATAGGATGCATATTTGCCCGCCGACTCCGGGTTCGTAAAATGCAGTGCGATCCGGATAGTAGGATCGACTTCTCTGATCGCTTTGCTGCCCGCATTAAATAATGCACTCATCTTCACCCAATCGGATTCACCAACGAATTGTCCGTTGGTTTCATTACCTACCTGCACCATGCCAACATTAATCCCTTCATTGAGCAGGGCTTGCAGGCTTCCTTTGGTATAGGTGTACAATGCCGTCTTCTTATCATCAAAACTTAGGTTTGCCCAAGCCTTGGGCGTGTGCTGCTTGCCCGGGTCGGCCCAAAAGTCGGAATAATGGAAGTCCACCAGCAGCTTCATTCCATTCGCAGTGGCTCTTTTGCCGATTTCAATGGCAGTTGCCAGATCGTTATTACCGCCGCCATACCCATTTCCTGCTGAATCAAAAGGATCATTCCATATCCGTACCCGAACATAGTTCACTCCGGCTTCATGTACCGTTGTAAAAATATCCTGGACAGCACCAGCCTCATTGTAAAACTTGACCCCGCTGTTCTCCAAGGCAATGATGCTGGAGATATCCACGCCCTTAATAAAGTCGGTCCGGAGTCCTTCCACCTTCTTCACAAAAATATCTGCCGCTACCGGCACGCTCGTCTGCTTCAGCGCAAAGCTGTCCAAATATCCCCATGCTTTGGCTGCACCGCTGATATTCGCCCCAATCACAAGGTTCAAGGTATCCTGAGCCAATGTGAACTTCAGACTCACTGTGCCCCAGGCATTATAGCCGGTAGTGGCAGCCAAAGCTGATTTCCCATTTCCCGCAAATAATTCTACGTTACCTGCTTCCAATCCAGCGCCGCCCATCGATTTGACCGATAATTCATAACTTCCCGCCGGAAGAGACATGAGGGTCTGCTTCACCGTAATTACCTGGTTTGCAGGCGCTGTATCTTTAATCCAGTATTTGAATGCATAATTACCTTGATCCGGCGTGAGCCATTTATCATCAGCGTATGCAAACTGGCTAGTCGTTACCTGATTCAAGTCTGTTGCTTCTACACTCCATGAGTGATCGGTCCCGAAGTTCGTTTCGAAACCGCCATTCACAATATAAGGACTGCCCAAGGCTGCAGCTTTTGCCGCCCCCATCTGGAATGAAAATGAACTGAACATCAACAATACTGCCATTACTACAGATATACCTTTTACTCTAGTCCTCATGTTCTGATCACCTTTCTGCGCGTGTCTTTCGATGCTGATGAGTACTCCATCTTTGCGTAAGCACTTACATATAACTATATCAATGGATAAACTATTAGGTAACGGATGAAAAGATAACATTTTGTATGCTTAAGCAAGCATTTTGAACTTTTGCGTGCATTCCCCCTCAGATGCCATTCCAGGCGCAACGCAAAAAGCCGCTTCCCGGTAAGGCCGGAAAACGGCTTTCTCTCACTCACTAAGACTCCATTCCATTCTCAATGCGCTGCATGAACTCTTCAACGGCGCTGTACCCGAGCTGCTTCAGGTACCAGTTATTGGCTGCTGCTTCGATCAAGCCTGCTACATCCCGCCCCGGCTGAAGCTGAACCTCGATATGCGGTATCTGGACACCGAGGTATTCCGTGAACTGGGGCACCAGCTCCAGGTCGTTGTTGAGCGAATTCTCCCGCCATGGGCTCAGCTCAATATCGAGCACAATACGTGTCTCGTCCTGAAAGGCTTTGCGTCCATATTGGCGCACCACATTGATCAGGCCAATGCTGCGCAGCGCGAGGAATTCACGCGTGGTCTCATTGTGTGTCCCGAGAAGCGTGGACGGACCCAGCTTCTTGAGCACCACAATATCATCTGCCACGAACCGGTGTCCTCTGCCGATGAGCGTGTGGGCGGTCTCGCTTTTGCCAATCCCGGACTTGCCTCTGAGCAGAATACCGATTCCTGATACATTCACACATACCCCATGAATCGACACCTCCGGCGCCAGCGCCTTCACCAGATAACTGTCCAGCTTGGCAATGAACTCCGTTGTGATATCGCTTGTCCGCAGTAGCGGAATTCCCTCCTGGTCACAGAAGAGAGTCAGGTAGGGGATCTCCTGCTGGCCCGAGGTCACGATAAAACACGGTGGATGATACTTCACGATATTCCCGATATGCAGCATGCGTTCTTCTACGCTTAGCGTCAATAAATAGTTGATTTCCTTACGGCCGAGCACCTGCACCCGCTCCATAGGAAAAAAATCAAAATAACCAACAAACTCCAGTCCCGGTCTATGCGTCCGTGGACGGCTGATCTCGCGGTCCATACGGCTGGAACCCGCCAGCACTTCCAAATGGAACTTCTCCGTAAGACCTTGAACAGTGATAGACTTCATTATGGTTCTCCTCCTGCGGTTAGGATGTATCCAGGATAAGCCTGTCATTAATCCTTTGCTTCCGGTTTATATTCAACGATTCAAGGGAGTATTCCTGCATGTAAGTTGTAAGTTAAACCGCGGCTGGTTGGTATAATAAAATCTGATGTGGATATGCCGTTACCCCTACCTGCCTTTTACATATTTTAAAATAGGGTATAGATGCATACAGATAAGGGAGTGATGGAATGAAAGCTGGCTTAGGAAATTCTATAAAAAAACAGGGAGCATACCGTCAAGAAAACGAAATACAGCTACATTGCCAATTTGGATGATGATGGTTATTCTGCTTCCAGAAAACCAATGCCGACGTAATTGGAAAGCGAGCACATTATATGTAGTAAAAAACTGCTATTGCTTAAGGCTTTACGATTTATTCAGCAAGCAATCCAACTTTCTGGCGATTCGCAGGAGAAATATAAGCAAAAGCTAAACATACACACCCAGGAAATAAAGAAGCAGATCTGTCCGGGTAACCGGCAGATCTACTTCTTTTGCAGGACTATATTCATCAATCTGCTTTATGAGATACGCTTACGCTTCCGGGTGTATCTATTTTTTTTCAGAATGATCTGTTTGATCACATATCTGCTCTTTCTTCTCACCGGCCGTAATTTTTTCCGTCTCAGCCGCAGCACCTTTCTCTTTCGGTACTTAATCAGCCTTGCCCGCTTGATAGAACGGTATCTGGCGCGGATCATTCTTCTTCTTCTCAGTCTGCGTATCAGCCGCAATGTTCTGCGGCGTTTTCGTCTGTGCCGCTTCACAGGAATATTCGGGGGCGGCGCAGGCACTTCAGGCACCGGAACTTCCAGAATTGGAGTCTCTGGGAGCTGAATTTCTGGAGCGGGCGGTTCAGCCGGGAGCTGAAATTCTAGAACGGGTTCAGCCGGAGTGTCCGTCAGCATCGGCTCAGAAACCTCTACTGGTGTGAACCCTCTAGCCCATGGAGTCATGGCAAGGTAATTATTGTATATCGGTGCATTGGGTGAATCTATATCCCACCATTTGTTGTCTCCGGCGAAATGAACAATTTTATTCTCTAAATTGAGCCCGCTATGAGCGAACGTATTAAACCGCTGATCCATTTGCAAATAGTTACAGCTATAAACAGCATTCAGAACATCCTGATCAGGCATGGTCATCGTGGGGAAATTACGCAGAAAATCAAGCATTTGGCCATACCAGTTCTCTTTACCACGGATATTGTTCAGATGAAACAGAATGACCCCTGAGTTAAAATACAGCTCCGCACTTAACCCCATTGAGGTGAAGTACTCCAGCAAATTTTCGCCCTGATCCAGTACTGCGCCCAAATAACGTTCTCCCAGGTCGATGCTCCATAATTCATTAATATCCATGTTAACTAAAATGTCGCAGTCGAGATAAATAACCCTGTCAGCCTGAATAATTATCGGAAGCAACAAACGGTACATACTGGCCATTGTCCAGTAGTCGATTTTATGCACACCAGCTGCAACTTCTTGCATATCCTCAGGAATTGTAACATGATAAAAAAAGATGTTGTGATGAAATACATCCACCAATTGAATAAGCTTTAACTTGTTTTCTTCGCTTAGGGAATCATCATGCACAATGTGCACATTGATCTTTTGCTGGGTGTTGAAAAAAACCGATGCAAGAACAACACCCGCATGCTCCGTATAGCTCCCGTCTTTATCGTTAATCGTTAAAACCAAATCAACCATTATCAAGGATCACCTACCTTTAAAGTATCTTTTTGCACAGTTGCCTGATGCATTCGACTACTTTAAGTGTATGTTTCCCCCCATGACTAGATTGGACTATTCCCTAGTACAGCTGCAATTTATTTTGAATCGTTCTGCGAATCCGCTGGAACTCTTGTGACTGATGCACGATCGCCCAGAATATAGCAGGCCGGCCGCTCCTGAATTTCTTGTTCAACCAGATGAACATATGATCCAAAAACACTTCCTTCCGCATTAACATGGGACAATTCCACCTGATCAAGTAAAATACTATTGGTTAGAACGCAATCTTGGACCACGCTATTCGGGCCTATATACACATAAGGTCCAACAACACTGTTCGTTACCCTTGCGGTCGGATCAATCCTAACCGGAGGAATCAACTGAGCAGATATGTGAATATCAGATGGGTTCATAAAGTTCTGTGGATCTTGATTCATCTTGTATCGGTTCGCTTCAAGCCATCGTTCGTGAGTTCCAATATCAAAAAACGGTGCCGTCGTAATGCTGTATGCAACATGCTTGCCCTCTGAGATTAACATCTGGATGGCGTCCGTCATCTCGTATTCTCCACGTGGGGAGGGCATCAGTCTATCTATTACCGGCCAGATAGCTTCAGTAATAGCATATGCGCCGACAATAGCCAGATTGGATTGAGGGTTGCAGGGCTTCTCTTCCAGATTGACAATTTGTCCATCATTGACAACGGCAACACCAAATTGACTAGGGTCCTTAACCTGTTGCAACAGGATCGAGGCCGCAGCCTTACCTGCGTCCAATGACCGGATGAATGGCAATAGATCACCTTCATACAAATTATCGCCAAGCATCAATAAAAAAGGGGAATCCGCCACAAAAGACCGCGCGCTTTTGACCGCATCCGCCAGTCCCTTTGCTTCTTGTTGCAGAAGAAAGGTTAACGAAGCATTCCACCGCTCCCCATCGCCGATCGTTTGCCGGATCTCTCCTTGCAAATGGTTCACTACGATTCCAATCTCGGTTATTCCGGCCGCAACAAGTTTCTCAATGATTGAGACAAGAATATACTTCCCGTTAACGGGTAACATGCACTTTGATTTGGTATACGTCGAAGGCTGAAGTCTAGTTCCTCGGCCGGCGCACAAGATTATTCCTTTCATAAACATACCTCCTTATAACAATATCTGCCACTCGGTTTAAATGAGCTCTTCATATTTTATGCACAAGCTATGAAGGAGCTTGGGTATATGTTAAGCAACAAAAACCTATTGAATCGGCAGATATACGATCGTATGAAAGGAGATTACTAGTTCCGATAAGTTCACATCGCAAACACCCGATTCCGCGTGAATTGGGAATCGGGTGTTCGCTGACTCATTCAAGAATGATGCAGAATACCGGGAAATCGTCTATGAAGTAAATGCATGAGTCTGTGTCTCATATTCGCCCGCTTCATTCGTAAGGCCAAGAGACCGGTCTGTTAAGGTATGAATATCTTGAATCAGTTTGGGGTTCTCCAATAAGCGGGTGCCATAAGAAGGAACCATCTCTTTTATTTTCGCTTCCCACGACTTGATCTGCTGCGGGAAACATTTGGTGAGGACTTCAAGCATGACGGAAACAGCGGTAGATGCACCGGGAGACGCCCCCAATAGTGCTGCTATCGACCCGTCAGCACTGCTTATCACTTCTGTACCAAATTGCAGTGTTCCTTTGCCGGCTGCGGTATCCTTAATAATCTGCACACGCTGGCCTGCCACCACCAACTCCCAATCCTCACTCTTGGCGTCCGGAACAAACTCCCGTAAAGCTTCAATCCGCTGTTCCTTCGATAACATCACCTGTCCAATGAGGTACTTGGTCAATTGAAGGTTTTTGGCCCCTGCTGCCAGCATCGTTGTCAGATTACCCGGCTTAACAGATGTGATCAGGTCAAACATCGAACCGGTTTTGAGGAACTTTGGCGAGAAGCCTGCAAACGGTCCAAAGAACAGGGATTCCTTATTATCGATCACTCTCGTGTCCAGATGCGGAACGGACATTGGGGGAGCTCCGACCGCAGCTTTTCCGTATACTTTAGCATGATGCTTCGCTACAATGTCCGGCTTCTGGCACACCATGAACAGTCCGCTCACCGGAAATCCCCCAATTCCTTTCCCTTCCGGAATGCCGGACTTTTGCAGCAAGTGCAGGCTTCCTCCCCCGCCGCCGATAAAGACAAATTTGGCAGAATGATGCGAAGTGGTCCCGTCACCCAGATTCCGCACCTTCAACTCCCATGACCCGTCACGGGCACGAGTAATATCATCCACATTATGTCTGTACCGGATCTCCGTCTGATTCTTCTGCAGGTGGTCAAACAACATGCGTGTTAAGGCACCGAAGTTCACATCTGTACCTGATTCGATCCGGGTTGCCGCTATAGGCTGTGTTACTGTTCTGTCTTTCATCATTAACGGAATCCAATTCATCAGCTGATCCGGGTCATCGGAGAATTCCATCCCCTGGAACAGCGGATTTTTCGAAAGCGCTTCATATCTTTTTTTCAAAAAAGCAACATCGGTTTTCCCTTGGACAAAGCTCATATGCGGCACAGCCACAATGAAATCCCGCGGGTTGTGTATCCGTTTGCTATTTACAAGATAAGACCAGAATTGCTTAGAGAACTGATACTCTTCATTTACCTTTATAGCTTTGCTGATATCGATCGATCCATCCGGCTCCTCTACGGTGTAATTCAACTCGCACAGTGAAGAATGCCCTGTTCCCGCATTATTCCATTCGTTAGAGCTCTCTTCACCTGCGCCTGCCAGCCGCTCAAATACGGTTATGGACCAGTCCGGCGCTAATTCTTTCAGCATTGAACCTAACGTCGCACTCATGATTCCGGCACCAATTAAAATAACATCTGTTTTTGTTTGTTGGTTGCTCATGTTTACCGTCCTTCTAACCTACGATTTGCAGGAAGATTCAGGCGCTCCTGCTTAGGCGCTATAACAGGCTAGGGCGCGACTTCGTCACACACCTTTTCTGGATCAATATTGACCTGATCTTAGTGTATCACTATTACCCATAAATTTTAATATTTATCTAGTTTTTTATACAAACATAGTGAAGCCCTTAAGCTTGGGGATGAGGTGTGTTATATTTGAAACATGTCCACGAACAGAATTATTCCAATGCTCTATCATTCCCAAGAACAACTTGCAGCGATCATACGTCTTGAGCAGAAGTGCAATCAATTTGAGCCTATCCATATTAAAACCGGCATCGAACATCTCACCAAAAAAGACGGTGATCATGCCCTGCTCTACTATCACGGTGAACACTTAACCGGTCTTCTCAGTTGGCATGCTACGGATGGCAATACTGCACAAATCCATGCGATGGTACATCCGGAGCATCGCCGCCAAGGCGTTTTCCGCAGTTTATTACATCGGGCTGTAAAAGATATCGAACCTCTAGGCATACAAAGGCTCAGCTTCCGGATCCCCCAAGGTTCATTGGCTGGAACAAAAGCCGCCCTGACTATGGGCGCTATATTTGACCGTTCAGAGTACGCGATGACATTCAGCAATACCGTACTGCCAAGCCCGGATCCATCCGGGGTGTGCCTAATCCCCGCGTTACCGCAGGATTTTGAATTTATGGTGGCTTGCTCGTCGCAGGCTTTCGGCGAATCCGAAATTTGGACACGGGATTATTTCAGCCAGACGAATGAGCCTAGCCGCGCCACCTTTGTTGCCTGGGCAGAGAACATTCGAGTCGGCCTGATCCGGGTAAACCATGTGAATACAGGCACGGCTTTTATTCATGATTTTTGCATTCTACCCTCCTATCAAGGCAAGGGGCTTGGCCAGCAAGTCCTGATGCTTGCGGTTGAACAGTTATTCCATCAATCCATCCCGCATATTCGCTTAAGTGTCGTCACGGAAAATGAACGGGCCTTACATCTGTATCGTAATGCTGGATTTGAGGTAACTTCTGAGTATCAGTATTACCTCCTTAACTCCGTTAGAGGATAAAGAAACGGCTGGATCAGATTCCCCTGATCCAGCCGTTTCTTTGATTGTTTTATGATCTTTGAATATAGGACTGGACCCCATCTGCTTATTCGCTTGTGGTATCCAGCATAGCACCCGCAATCGTCTGGAAATCCTCCGGGCTGATCTCGAAATGACCATAACGGAAGCTATATCCCCAGTTCTGATTCCCGCGTGTAAAGCTAAGCTGGTTCAATAGATCCGCAATCTTCACTTCCCGGCACGGCAAATAGCGGATATTCCGTCGGAAGGGTACAAAGGTTTCAGACATCTGATAGGGATAGACACTGTCATCTTCAACCTGTCCAATGGCAGTGAAGGCTTGAAGCGATTCCCCCTTTGCCATATCCGTTCGTGGAGAATAGTAGATCAGCCAGTCGCCACAGCTCATCCGCCGCAAAGGTGCTGCCTTGCCATGGTTGAGCTGGGCGAATCCCCCCAGCACCCCCCGCTTCACATGAGAAGCGGAGACAACACCGATCCAGCAGCGGTTTTGCCCGCTCACTATATCCGTTGATTGGATTTCTATCCCCTCCTTGTTCATGCGATACATTACATCCCAAAAATGTTTTTAACCGGTCCATCTGCAGAAGATGGTGACGATAGTGCATTTCAATAAGCAAAAACCATTCTTTTGCGTGTAATGGACCGAATCGCGGATGAGGGACCGTATTCTGCATGGGTGCCGTTTCGATCTTGGGTAAGATTTCTTGCATCCGGCCAATCACGGTATGTAATCCCTGGATCAACTGTTCTTTGCTCTCTGGTTGCACCGGGGTATACTGCGGAGAAGGCGGAACATGAACACGTATAGGCGGAAAGCTTCCTTGGGCAAATATCGCTGTACCGTCGCTTGTTTTCTCCGCTACAGGGGCAACAGAATCCTCGCCCCGCTCCAGACATTGATCAATATTACGAAGCTGCATATAAAGAGCGGATTGAATCAGATGCACATACATTTGCCCAAGCGACCACTCGTCTTCACTTGGCTGACGTCTCAATTGCTCCATGCTGAAATCCTCCAGTTCATGGAGATAGTGATTGGCTGTTTCTTCAAACTGCTGTAATGCTTCTATAGTATTCATACTTTATAACAGCTCCTTTATTGATGATCTACTATGACTATACAAAAACGCTACTGACAACGTTATGTCAGTAGCGTTTTATTGCTTTTTCACATGGACCAGATTCCGGAAAGACCGTGTTGCTGCCTGGCCTACTTACTTGATGACTTCATACTTTAGCGACACCAATATATCCGTCCAGACTCATGGCAACATACAGCACGACTTTACTCATTGTTCATCGCTCCTCTCATACTTTCATGATACACTTGAATTATGACAACATACGTCGTAATTAAATGAGGTGCGTACAAATGAACGACCGACGACTGGCTATGATGCAAATGATCGACTCCCGTAAAAAATTCACTGCCCGTGAGTTAGCCAAACGCTTTGGGGTGTCCCTGCGCACGATCCAGCGTGATCTCGACTATTTACAGCAGATTGGCTTCCCCTTATATGCCGAAGTAGGTGCCCATGGCGGTTACCGGGCTTTGCCTAACCGGATTCTGCCGCCGCTACGGCTCACGCCTAATGAAGCATTCGGCCTCTTCCTGATGCTTCAGGTCATGGAGCAAATCCAGAGCTTCCCCTACGAGTCATTCCGGACTCACCTGGCCGAGCAGTACTATGCCAGTCTGCCTCCTGATGTGAAGGATTCGATCGACCGGATGCGCAGCCACATTGCCGTCATCCAGCAGCAGCCTGCACAGGCCGCGCCATGTACAACAGCGATTCTGCAAGCGGCCATTGCCAAGAAGCCAATAACATTCACCTACCTCTCACGGAGCGGAACGAAGAACGTACAAGCAACACCTATCGGCATTTACTTGGAGAACGGCTATTGGTATATGCCCGCTAAGAAGGGCGACCGTATGATCCTGTACCGCGCCGATCGCATTCTGGAGTTGGAGGTGCTGGAACAACTTGATCTCTCCGTTCCAAATCTGCAGGAGTGGCTGAGAGCTACCGATGAGCGGCCCCGATTGGAGGTTAAGCTGTGGTTTACTGCCTTTGGCGCCCGGCTCGCAGAATCCGACCCAATGTATCACTCTCTGCAGCAGGCAGAGCTCCCATCCGGGTATGCCTATCTTTGGGAGGGCAGCGTCCCTGTAGATGAATTCCCTTATACGGCGAGAGGGCTGCTGAAGTTCGGACCCGAGGTGAAGGTCGCGGAGCCGTCCCAGCTGCAGGAGACTGTCATCCAACTGCTGGAGCTCAGCTTGAAACCTTACCAGTGATTCACACTTTGACTAGATAAACCTTAGAGAGATGCCTAGCATGCCTGGGGGACAAAAAAAGCATTGGGTCCAGTTGGACCCAATGCTTTTATAGATGATTATCTCCGAATTATTTAATAATTACGTATTCCAGATTTACCAGTTTGGCATAAGTGACTATCTGGTCTGTAGTTAGGTTCAAGGATACCACCGTATGGTGGCCGCCGCCGTTCTCAATCCATGCTTTAACTCCGTCTTGGAAGTTCGGCTTCACGTTCCATAGTACACGTGCTACTGGAAGATTTGGAGCAGGAACTGTGGGTTCAAATGCAGTAACCTCATTGATCAGCAGTTTGTAATGTGTGCCGAAGTCAGCCATGGATACAACCACACCGTCTCCTGCCTTGCCGTCAAATACCAGACGGGCCGGATCTTCACGGTCGCCAATACCGAGCGGAGATACAAGGACTTTGGGCTTGTTGCTTGCCAGCGTCGGGTCTACTTCAAGCATATGGGATTGAAGGATCGATTCCTGACCTGCAGCCAGCTCATAAGTATAATCTTCCATGAAACCGGTGTTTTGGTTGTGGCTCATTACTTTCAGCAGACGATCCAGCGCTGCAGTCTTCCAGTCTCCTTCGCCAGCGAATCCATACCCTTGGGCCATCAAACGTTGAACGGCAAGACCAGGAAGCTGTTTCATACCATAGAGATCTTCGAAGTTCGTAGTAAAAGCAGTGTATCCGCCATTATCCAGGAAACGTTTAATGGCAATTTCATAGCTTGCTTGCACTCTTACACTGGCTTCCCAAGCTTCCTTGCTGTAAGAACCATATTCAAAGTCATAGAGTTCGGAGTACTCTGCGAACAAAGCATCAATCTCTTCTTCCTTCACAGCATTTACGTATCCGACAAGGTCGCCAATTCCGAAGTAGTCAACAGTCCAGCCAAATTGAATCTGGGCCTCAACCTTATCGCCTTCGGTAACGCCAACGTTACGCATATTGTCGCCGAAGCGGGCTACTTTGATTGTGAAACTTTCGTTATAGGCAACCGCCACATCCATCCACGCCGCAATTTGCTTCTGAACTTCCGCGCGTCCCCAGTAACCCACGACCACTTTATTCTGTTTTTTCAGCCGGGCATTGATAAATCCATATTCACGGTCACCATGTGCGGCCTGGTTAAGGTTCATAAAGTCCATATCAATGGTTGCCCAAGGAATGCTCTCATTGAACTGTGTAGCCAGATGGAGCAAAGGCTTCTGCAGCATTTTAGTACCGCGAATCCACATTTTTGCAGGGGAGAAGGTATGCATCCAAGTGATGACACCGGCAACCTCGTCCCGATAGTTGACTTCCTTCATGAGGGTGGTGATTTTGTCTGCAGTAACTGCCAGATCCTGAAGTACAAGCGGGTAAGGCAGAACGCCGCTCTTATTCAGGGCATCAGTCATTACTTGTGCGTTGGCTTTCACTTCTGCTAAGGCTTCTTCACCGTACAAATGTTGCGAACCTACGACGAACCAGAACTCTTTTGCACTTGCTGTTGCCATCATATTCATCCTCTTTTCTTCTATTGTTAGTCTTTATTATTTTTGCCCGTAATAAGCGTCTTTCCCGTGTTTGCGTAAATAGTGTTTGTCCAGAATGCGCTGTGGCAATTCTTCAGCAAAACTATTCAACTGGCGTGCGAACAAATTCATTTTCGAGACTTCTTCGAGCACGACGGCATTCGTTACAGCGGATTTAGCATCTTTGCCCCAGGTGAATGGAGCGTGACCCTTAAGTAGAACTCCAGGTACCGCCAAAACATCCAGTCCGCGCTGTTCAAACGTTTCGATGATGACACGGCCGGTTTCCGCTTCGTAACCACGGTCAATCTCCTCTTGTGTCAAGAAACGGGCACAGGGAACAGAACCATAGAAGGTATCGGCATGAGTGGTCCCCATTACAGGTACGTCCAGACCCGCCTGAGCCCAAATGGTCGCCCAAGTCGAATGCGTATGCACAATGCCGCCAATCTCTGCGTAATGCTTATACAGTACTGCATGAGTCGGTGTATCGGATGAAGGTCTCATCTCTCCTTCAACCACATTGCCGTCAAAGTCCACAACCACCATATCGCTAGCCTTCATCGTGTCATAACTAACACCACTGGGTTTAATAACGAATAAGCGACTCTCCCGATCCACAGCGCTTACGTTACCCCAGGTGTATTTCACGAGTCCATGTTTAGGCAGTTCCAGATTGGCTTGATATACTTCTTCCTTGAGTTGCTCTAACACATCAATTCCTCCAGTTCTCCACCAGATTATCTACAGCAGCCTGCTCAATCGCCAGACCTTGAGTGTAGCGCTCCATAAATACTTCGAATCCTCTAACATCAGAACCATCCGGATAGATTTTCTGTCCCTGAACATCCTTAAATACTTGTTGGTCGAGGAAATCGTCCAGACTTTCTTCCTGGCCCTTGCTTGTCATGTAGGAAGCGAGAATAGCCATGCCCCACGCCCCGCCTTCTCCAGCTGTATCCATTACCGATACCGGAACATTCATAGCAGCCGCAATGATCTTTTGGCCGACAATAGGCGTCTTGAATAGACCACCGTGAGCCAGAATGCTGTCAATCGCGACATTTTCCTTCTTGGTCAAAATATCCATGCCGATCTTCAGCGCACCAAAAGCCGTGAACAGATGAGTTCGCATGAAGTTAGCCAGATTGAACCGGCTCTCAGGAGAGCGGACAAACAAGGGCCGGCCTTTCTCAAGTCCGGTGATATTCTCACCTGAGAAGTAACCATAGCTTAGCAACCCGCCACCGTCCGGATCTGCTTCCAAAGCCTTATTGAACATCACACTATATAATTGACTTGCATCGACTGTTTGTCCCATGGCCTCAGAGAATTCACGGAACAATCCCAGCCAGGCATTGATATCACTTGAACAGTTGTTGGCATGAACCATTCCGACCGGATTCCCACTCGGTGTAGTTACCAGATCAATCTCCGGGTATACCGCTGAGAGATCCTTCTCGAGTACAAGCATGGCAAAAACTGAAGTTCCCACAGAGACATTGCCCGTCCGTTTTCTCACACTATTCGTAGCAACCATCCCTGTTCCTGCATCACCTTCCGGAGGACAAAGCGGAATACCTGGTTGCAGATTTTCGGATTTATCTAAGATCTTCGCACCCGCTTCGGTTAATACACCTGCCTGCTGACCTGAAATGTAGACTTTAGGCAAAATAGCCTTCAGATCCCACGGGTAAGCTCTGGGTGCAACCAATTCAGCAAACTGCTGAACCATGGATTCATTGTAATCATGTGTAGTCTCATCAATAGGGAACATGCCCGAAGCATCTCCGACCCCAATGGCTTTATCTCCAGTCAGCAGCCAGTGAATGTATCCAGAGAGCGTGGTCATAAAATCAATACGGGGAACATGTTCTTCTTCGTTCAATATAGCTTGATACAGGTGAGCAATACTCCAGCGCTCAGGAATGTTGAATTGAAATCTATCCGTTAATTCTTTTGCTGCAGCACCGGTTGTTGCATTCCGCCAAGTCCGGAACGGAACCAGCAGCTCACCCGCACTGTCAAAAGCCATATACCCGTGCATCATTGCAGAGAATCCAATAGAACCAACCGTCCGAATGGTGACTCCATATTTCCGTTCAACCTCTTGCTTCATACCACTATAAGCCTCTTGCAGACCTGCGATAATACTCTCTAAGTTGTACGTCCAATACCCGTCTACCAGAAGGTTCTCCCACTCATAACTTCCAGATGCGATGGTCTCGAACCGATGGTCAATCAGCACTGCCTTGATACGTGTGGATCCAAATTCGATCCCAAGTGAGGTTTCTCCCTTGAGTATCGCTTGTTTGATGTCTTGATCCATGCACACGTTACTCCTCTCTGAACAACTGTTATAACCGCTATAATAGAAAGAATGCGCTTTCCCTTGTTTACAGTTTCAGTATATTTTTTGTTCGTACATTTGTCAACGAATACTGATAGTTATACTTACAAATATGCAAGTCAAGCCGCGCTTTTCGGTTATAAAATCTGAATCATTCATCCATTTATGACGTTGGGATTATAAAATGGTTATAACTATGCTAAAATATGTACATACAACTATTACGGATAGGCAAATTAGTATTAGAACAACCATGAAAGAAGGCGTACAGTGAAACCAAAGTATCAGGTTATTCTCGAGGATATAAAAAGCAATATTCTTTCAGGTACGTACAGCATAGGGAACCAGATTCCAACGGAATCCGCTTTGCAGGATATGTATCAGGTTAGTCGGCAGACGGTCCGGAAGGCTATTCTGGAACTATCCAATGAGGGTTTCTTGCGAAGTGAAAAAGGATCGGGGACTTATGTCAGCAATCAATTCCGTTCCAAAACGGGCGGGAATTCGAATAATAAAACCATCGGTGTAATCACGACCTATATTTCTGACTACATCTTTCCATCTATTATCCGCGGGATTGAATCGAGATTGAATGAAGATAATTATTCTTTGCTATTAGCCAGTACCAATAATGATGTCGAACAAGAAAAGAAAGCGCTGGAGATGATGCTGTCCTTCGGTGTGGAGGGGCTGATCATTGAGCCGACCAAAAGCAATCTGTACAACCCTAATATTGCTTACTACCTGTCGTTCAAGGAACAGGATGTTCCATTTATCATGATCAATGCCTATTATGAAGAACTGGAAGTTCCTTTCTTTTGTCTCGATGACGTACAGTCCAGCTACCTGGCTACCAAAGAATTGATCTCTAACGGACACACTCAAATCGGGATTATTGCCAAAATGGATGATTTACAGGGAAAGTATCGAATGAAGGGTTATATCAAAGCGCTAGGCGAAGCCAAACTCCGCTTTCTTCCTGAGCAGGTACTTTCCTTCTATACAGAGACCAAACAGGACCTGTCGGCCAACTTGAAGAAATTCCTAACTGATAATAGAGGCGGATTAACCGCGATTGTCTGCTATAACGACGAGGTAGGATTGGAAGTCGTACATGTATGCAGACAACTTGATATCTCTATTCCTGACGACCTCTCTATTATTGGTCAGGACAATTCCTATATCGCCAAAAATGCGAACATCAAATTGACGACATTGACGCACCCACAGGAACAAATGGGACGCGATGCCGCCGATTGGGTAATTAAGAAGCTGCAAGGGAAGAAAGATTTAAGAAACAGCACCTATTATCAACCTGTATTAATTGAAGGGGAGACGGTAAAGAAGAAATAGGATGATCTCCCCAGCAGCCGTATCCATTAATGCGATGATGTAGGCGCCTCTGCTGTTTTTCGAATACCGCGCTGCCATACTCCGCGAATCGATAATGTATCCGAGATATTCGCTGTCGGGTCCCCTTCGACCAAGACCAGATCTGCTCTTGCACCTTCCACAATATGTCCGCGATCGTTCAGGCCGAAACGGCGGGCTGTTTTTGAGGTAGCTGACTGTAAGGCTTCTATGGGGGTGAATCCCGCTTCTACTAGTAACTGCAGCTCGTGGTGTACGCTGACTCCATGGGCAAGTCCGCCCAGCGTTGGAACCGGTACGGAGACATCCGTACCCACCAGGATGTCTACACCTGCACGATGAAGATCCATTACATTCCGGTAGTTGTCATCCATGCTGCCTTGCGGATACGTATTGAAGCTGGCATTCAGAGTATCGATCCATTCCGGACTGAGCTTGGAGTTCACACGTGGATCCTTTGCCAATTCCGATGCGGTGTGACCGATAATCGAGGAGTTCAAGACCAGACATGGCGTAACGAACGCGCCAGCCTCAGCAATCAATTTCACCAGATCCGGAGTGGTTTCAGGGCGGTCAATGAATAAGTGGGCAAGTCCCTCAACTCCAACCTCTATGGCTTGCCGGGCAGATTCGGCAGTCAATACATGGGCAATCGCAATCTTGTGATGGCGATGCGCTTCCTCTACAGCTGCTCTTAGAATATCCTGGCTTAAGACCGGCAGGCCCGGTGCAGCTAACACCGTTCCTTCTTCGATCATAATTTTGATATAATCTGCTCCCCCCTTAACTTGTTCACCCACAAAGGCCAGTGCCTCATCCCGGTTCGTTACTGTGGGTGCCTCCCCATGATCATGCGCATGGGCGGCCAGCATAGCGTTACGATCTTCCTCACTCATCTTCTCTAATTCCTTCAGTACAAAATCCGGTATTTCCCCGTCCCCCGGCATGAGCTCATCGGGGTGCCCGCCTGGAGGTGTGACCGCCATTCCGGCAGATCGTACGTCGGCAATATCGTCGATCCCTTTCAATTGCGCCTCACGGCCGCTTTTTGTGAATCCGCCCATCATTTCCAGTTCAGTTGTAACTCCGAATTTCAGTGCGTCGCGCAAGCCATCAACCGAAGTGTGAACGTGAGCATCAATCAGCCCCGGCAGCAAAGTCCCGCCTTCCGCATCAATAATGGTTGCATGCTCCGGTATTTCCCCGCCCACCGATAGGATCTGTTCGCCTTCGATAAGGATTGTTGTGGGTCTGATCACTTTCTCGCCATCAAATATACGTGCGTTGATAATTGCAGTAACCATTGTGTTACCTCCTGTATTCGATTTGGTTTATATTCGAAATATAACAGTTAGATATCTAACTGTCAATATATAAATTGATTGATATCTAATTATACCTCTGCATGAAATTGTTATTCTTATCTCCGCACTTTAGCCCTTTATTAGCCCATATATTGGAGAAGAATGGCTCATCAAATTCAAGCCCGCTATACCGATAATAGGAATATAGACATATTCGAGGGATCCAATATTTTTATATAAATTTGAATGATTTATTAGGCCCATACTCACTCGTTAGGCACATGAAGGGATGATAAACAATGATTCAGCAAAAAAACAAATTAATGATCTGGATGTCCGCCGCAACTATTACTATCAGTTTTGTGATTCACCTGTTACATAGGCAATTTCATTTACTAAACCTCTTAATGGTTCACGGCGAAGGTGAAGCTCTTGCTATCACCCGTGACTTTGCATTTTCACTGAATGTGTTAATGGTGTTACCGGTCATTTTTCTAGGCATTAGCGTTTATTTATACCGGAGGCATACCGAGCACCGATATATCCCCTTAATGAACACCTTAGCTATAACCCTCAGCAGCTTCTCCATGATAGCTGGCGGGGGCGGGACGGTGGAGTTTCATTTCTCTATTTTCATGGTGATTGCGATTGTTGCCTATTACGAGGATATTAAGCTTATACTGATCATGACCGTGTTGTTTGCACTGCAGCATATCCTTGGATTCCTCATCGTCCCGGAGCTGGTGTTCGGAGCGCCTAACTATCCTTTTACAATGATGCTTATTCATGCCGTATTCCTGCTTATGACCGCGGGGGCTACCAGCCTGCAGATCCTCTCTAAGAAAAAGATCACTGAAGAGCTAGAAGAGGAGAAATCAAAAAAACAAAACGAAGTTGCCGTACTCTTGGATACGGTGAAGCAGCTCTCTGATGAAATCGACCATACCTCATCTGCAGTCTCACAGCTATCACAAAGCAACATTCGTGTGAATACGGAGATGCTGCAATCATTCAAAGAGGTGTCTTCTGGACTGAATGATCAAAGCGAGTCGCTGGTCCATATGGAGAATTCCGTGCAGTCCATTACGGAGATGATCGAACAGACCTCCCTTACTTCCACGAAAATGCAAAAAAGGACTGTGGCTACCGAGCAAGCCTTGGCGAACAACCGGAATAACACGAGAGTCCTGTATGATCAAGTTTCCCTCGTATCTGATACGATCACGGCAGCCACTGAAACTATTGTAACCCTGAACGAGTCGACTCAAAAAATTGAAGGGATTATCTCATTAATTCAGGATGTAGCTACCCAGACCAATCTATTGGCCCTGAATGCTTCTATTGAAGCAGCAAGAGCCGGGGAGCATGGCCAGGGATTTGCCGTGGTTGCCAGTGAAATCCGCAAGCTGGCTCAACGTAGCAACAATTCAACCGAAGAAATCAGGCTCATTCTTAACAAAGTACGTGAAGAAAGCGCCACTTCCGTATCACAAATGGAGATTGGAAAACTTACATCGGAGGAGTCCGTTACCTCTGCAAAAGATTTCATGTCAGACTTTGACCTGGTCTATCAGACCATCAGCCAACTGGTTACAGCTATCAACGGCCTGAATGAATCCATTCAGAACATTGAAGTAGTCTCACAGGAAATATCAAAGGATATGACGAATATCTCGGCCGTAATTGAGGAGAATGTTGCTTCCATGGAGGAGTTGTTTGCAAGCAGTGAAGATCAAATGAGCTCTTCTCAACAGGTCAACGATAAAATTAAAGATTTAGAAGAACTCGCATATTCCCTTAAGAGGAAATTCACAACTAACTGATAAAGCGAAAAAGGCGGCATATACAAGAAGTCTTGAACATACAAAGAGCGAACCTGCACTTACAGGTTCGCTCTTTTTGTATATCTGTCATTCGTATCTTATAGATTGCTCCACAGCTAAAGTGTGACCCGTTTCACTTCCGTTACATTTTTCCGGGTAACCACCTGGGGGACAAAGCTTTGATGGCCGCTGTCTTGCGAGGTAATATTATAATGAGCGTACACAATGGTACTCGGTGGATTATTAGGATTGATCAGACAGGTGACCTTACCATCGTTTTGAATACCGTACAACAGCTTTCCGTTTTTTACGTCGAACGTATTGGATCCGGTTTTGAATTTTACAGCCACACAAGCCCCTGATTCGATCAAGCCTGCTTTTGCTTTACATGGGGAGGAATAATCAGGAGTTTTTTGGATGGATAATACGTTTTTCCTGGGGATCGACAAATTTTCAATTTTCATAGTTTTTGCATTTCCGACATGTCTTAATACCACATTCGTAGAGTTGCTAGGCTCTTTTTGAGCCAACTTTCCGTTATGAACCTTTAACTCACCTTTATTGTCTTTGTACAGTACACCCACGCATGCTCCTTTATTAATGCTTGGAACGCTTGGCACAGCAACTCCCCCTTTTAATCTGAAGGTCTTGCTACACTATATGTGCATGTGCAAAGACTCGAACTATGAAATCGCCCAAAATATATAAATAGGATAGAGAATCCTTATGTAAAATTGAAATGAGTATAAAAAAACAGGCTGCCCATTATCAAAATGAACAACCTGTTTTTGTTGAAACAGATTTATTTCAAGGAATCCAATAGATTCTTCACTTGCGGGTCAAGGCTCAATGCATTCATAAGGGTCGTCAATGCTTCCGCACGCGTTGTACTGCTCTTCGGATCGAACTTACCAATGGATTTACCGTTGATCATTCCCACTTGAGCGGCTACCTCTATTTCCTTTCCTGCAAAAGAATTGGACAAGTCGGTAAACCCGCCTTTCGTGCTGTCCTTAGAAATAGAGTCAAGATTCAGGATTCGAGTCAGTATGACCACCATCTCTTCGCGTGAAATGAATTGATCTGGATGGAAGGTGGAATCTGCATATCCTTTAACAACTCCCGCTTGAGCAAGCTTTAGAATTGCATCACTTCCCCAGTGACCTGTAATATCCGTGAAAGATGGAGAAGTTACCGCCGTTCCGGTCTGGATATTAAACACTCGTGCCAGGATGATCGCGAACTCGGTTCGGGTAATATTGCCGTTCGGAACAAAGTCTCCACTTCCATTGCCTTGAATGGCACCAAGCTTCACGAAAGCCGTGATGGTCTGCTCAGCCCAATGACCTTTCGCATCCGAGAACTGCAGGGGCGCTGAGGATTGGCTCGCAATTTCCACTTTATTCTCCAAGAATGAAATTAACTTGGTAGTATCGACAATGCCGCTATTGAACACATTAGCTCCTGCCGGTGCCGGTGCCGGTGTTGGTGTCGTTGGCGGTGTTGGTGGTGTTGGCGTCGGTATTGGTGTCGTTGGCGGCGTTGTTGGCGTCGACGGCGTTGTTGGCGTTGGCGTCGGCGGTGTTGTTGGTGTTGGTGTCGGCGGTGTTGATGTCGGCGGTGTTGTTGGCGGTGTTGTTGGTGTTGGTGTTGGCGTTGGCGGTGTTGTTGGCGGCGTTACCGTCACCGCAATAAGTGAAATGGTGCCCACGCTCACGCTCTGCCCCGCTGTTACCGTCACAGTTGCCAATCCGTCGTTATAACCCGCACTACTTACGGTCACCGTCTGACTTCCCGGCAGGATGTTGCTGAGCGTGAATTGACCCTGCGCATCCGTAATATCACTGATTCCGCCGATCGATACGCTCGCTCCGCTAATCGGAGTATTGCCAAGTCCTTGCACAATGCCCGTTACGGATCCTGTTGTCTGCGCCGGGGTTAGTGTTACGGTGCCCACACTTACGCCCTGTCCCACCATTACTGTCACAGTTGCCAATCCGTCGTTATAACCCGGACTACTTACGGTCACCGTCTGGCTTCCCGGCGGGATGCTGCTGAGCGTGAATTGACCCTGCGCATCCGTAATATCACTGATTCCGCCGATCGATACGCTCGCTCCGCTAATCGGAGTATTGCCAGGTCCATATATCACACCGGTTACGGATCCTGTTGTCTGCACCGGGGTCAGTGTTACGGTGCCCACACTTACGCCCTGTCCCACCAATACTGTTACAGTTGCCGTTCCATTGTTATAGCCCACGCTGCTTACAGTGACCGTCTGGTTTCCCGGCGGGATGTTGCTGAGCGTGAATTGACCCTGGGCATCCGTAACATCACTGATGCCGCCGATCGATACGCTTGCTCCGCTAATCGGAGTATTGCCAGGCCCATATACCCCACCGGTTACGGATCCTGTTGTCTGCACTTGCGTCAGTGTTATGGTGCCCGCACTTACGCTCTGTCCTGCCGTTACCGTCACAGCTGCCAATTCGTCGTTATAACCCGCACTACTTACGGTCACCATCTGACTTCCCGGCGGGATGTTGCTGAGCGTGAAGTGACCCTGCGCATCCGTAACATCACTGATGCCGCCGATCGATACGTTTGCTCCGCTAATCGGAGTATTGCCAGGTCCTTGCACAATGCCCGTTACGGATCCTGTTGTCTGCACTTGCGTCAGTGTTATGGTGCCCGCACTTACGCTCTGTCCTGCCGTTACCGTCACAGCTGCCGTTCCATTGTTATAGCCCACGCTGCTTACAGTCACCGTCTGGTTTCCCGGCGGAATGTTGCTGAGCGTGAAGTGACCCTGCGCATCCGTGATGTCACTGATTCCGCCAATCGATACACTCGCTCCGCTAATCGGAGTATTTCCAGGTCCTTGCACGATGCCTGTTACCAGTCCCGCCGATGCTACCGTTACTACGAAGGAGTCTGTCACAATAGCTCCTTGCGAATTTACAGCCTTTGCTGTTACCGTTACCGTACCCTGTGCAACTGGCGTCAGCAATAGCTGATTCCCGCTCACTTGAGCCGTCAGAACGGTTGTATTGCTGGAAACTGCAGTAATCGTCAACGGATCGCCCGCAGGATCAGTGAATGAGGAGGTAAGATCGATGCTGTACGATCCATCTGCTATATTAATCGCTTTATCTGGAATCGCTTGGACGGTAGGCTGGTAGTTGCGTAAGAAGGGATACGTAACCCCCTCTTCGATCGACCATACGTTAGTAAAGTCCCAACCTGAATAGTTCAGTTTACTCTTCATTTGTGTTGTAGTTCTCGGAGTACCATCGACGTAGTTATTACCGATCTGTCCGCTAACTGTGGAGTCCCAGAATGTCGCCGAAATGCTGCCGTTGCCATACCCAACGCTACCGCCTGGATTATAGTAATCCCAACTATTAGTTACTTCATCTTTTACAGTTCCTACAAAATAACTATTGGAAATACTGCCATCATTCCTCCCGGCAAGTCCACCAACTTTACCGTAATCATAGGGGCTGCTACCGGCTTGTGCTACGTCCACTTGTGCAAGAGTATTTGCAATCATACCACCTGGTGCATTAAGACCGACCAAACCACCGTCCATTGCAAAAGTAAAATAATTTGAAGTAACGATACCTGTGATATTAACCCGGCCGGATACGTGAGAATTTTGAATAGTCCCCTGGTTCGTTCCAGCTATAATTCCTGCTCTAATGTTAACTTGCCCAGCTGAAGGAATAGCAATGTTCGCATACAGAATGCCCAGATTTCGGACGACTCCGCCAGTTGCAAGGGTACTAAACAATCCAGCATCCGCGTTATATTGATTAATGTTCAAATTCTTAATATAATGTCCTGCTCCATCCAGCATTCCTGCGAAACTGCTGATCGGACTCCACTCATAATTGCTGAGATCAATGTTCGCACCAAGCTTATAGTATCCGGTCCTCAGGGTATTCATATAGTACAGTTCTTGAGGGGTCGTAATGATATAGGGAGAGTTGTAAGTCCCATTACCGGTAGTAGGCACAGCACCTGTTATAGGCATTGCCTGTACGGCAGTTGGAACTAGAGCCACCATTGGGCTAACAAGCATCACTGCTGACAGGGTCTTTATGGCTCCTTTTTTCCAGAGCATGCCTGTCTTTTCTTTCTCTTCTGAACTAATGAATCTGATCATATCGATTCCTCCTCTACATTATTAACGCATTTTTTATCACATTTCCGAGAAAGAATAGTCTCTGCGATCCACTCTCCGCACCTCTTGAACCATTCCTGGAATAAGAAAGGAGGTGCGGCTCGTGTAGTCCGAATGAAGCACGTACAGATGGCCGTTACCGTTATGCCTCTCCTCCCTTCTCATGAATACAGAGCCACCGATCACAATCTGATCGTCCGAGAGGGACAATCCTCTTGTAAAGTGCTGGGATTCGAACACGACCTTCCCGTCTGCCTTCAACGACTGGTGGGTCGAATCGCAATGATAACTGACACCTTGATGGACAATCAGATTATGTGCACAGGAGGATTCTGTAACGATCCGCTCCTTCACACGGAAATCAGAGTCTACCTTCAGAATTTCACTGGGCCTTCCGGTTTTGACCGTTTGGTTATGGCAAACCAGATGAATAGCTCCATCGTGCTTATATATGGAATTGATATGTCCATAATTGGAGGACTCTTCCTGATCGGCTAACTTGCCGAGAGGATAGTATTCCATCCAACACTCTCTTTCGAAGCTCCACTTAATAATCCGGTTATTGGGTGTATCGGTCATGAAGAGACTTCCGTCTATCATGTCGATCTGATGAATCCATCCTGGCAGATCAGCAAATACTACTTCTGCTGTTGTGTCCATTTCTTGTTGGAACCCCTCATCCAGCTTTAAGATTCTTCCGACCCTTCCAACCGACTCATAGATATACCACGATCGTCCATCACGGGTTATTCCGTAAAAATTGCCGCGTAACAGTAACGTGAGTATACCCTCGCGGATAAGAAACAGTCCCCTATTCGTAGCAATCAGATATATTCCTTCGACATCCACTTCGGAATTAATGATTTGCCTCTCGGGCAACAGCATTTCAACCTTGCGATCGCTCACTTCTAACCGCTGTGCGTTAACCATCCCCCTGTCCTCCTTTCCCCTCCAGTAAATTCGGCAAGGCTTGACCAAGCATCCATTCCCCGATTTGTCTTGTCAGATGCCGCTGCATCTCGGCGAACTGCTCATAAGCTGCGTTACGGAACATACGAATGGGATCCTCTTGTGCGTATGTTTGGTAGTGGACGCTCCACATTAGATCTCTCAGTCTCTCCAAATGGTTTATCCAATGACGATCAAGCATCCTCAAGTACCGTTTGTGCCACACCGGGATGAAATGTTTAAGCCTCGGCGAAGTGAGCGCTGCATGCCAGTATGCTGGCCATCGTTCCAGATCAATGGTTTCATTTATAGAAGAATCTCGCATATCCGATTGGATATATTCAACAACATGCCGGTTCAAGGTGGCTCTGAGCGCGCCTTTCTGCCAAAGCTCATTCCGGTGGGCATAGATCTGTTCACGCTGCTCACCCACGACCGAGTCCATTCGCGAGAGATAAGTCCGAACCTCTTGCCCGCGATTCTCTGCCCGCTGCTGGGCTTGCTTGAAGAGGAGCTCGGGTCTTTTTCGAAGCCTATCGTTTTCATTCGTGTAACGAAGGATCAGATCATCTTCCAAAGACACAATGAACCTGGACTGCCCGGGTTCACCCTGTCGTCCCGCCCTTCCGCGCAGCTGATCGTCCACCCTTCTGCTCTCATGACGTTCCGTGCCGATAACACAGAGCCCTCCAACTTCTGCTACCCCTTCACCCATCCGGATATCCGTCCCTCTTCCAGCCATATTGGTGGCCACCGTAACCGCTCCATACTGTCCGGCATCTGCAATAATCTCCGCTTCCTCCCGCTCGTTCTTCGCATTCAACAACCGGAATGGAATGGCCTCCTGCTCTAACTTGTGAGCTAGTTCTTCAGATTGCACGATTGTCCTTGTGCCAACCAATACGGGTTGACCGGCCTGATGGCAGGTTTTGATTGCCTGGAGAACGGCTTCCCATTTTTCATCCCTCGATTGACAGATGAGATCTCGTCCGTCCTTCCGTCGAACCGGCTTTGCTGTTGGAATAGCAGCAACCTGTAATCCAAACCGGCGTCTAACCTCTTCTTCGTCCCGCTTGATCGTTCCCGTCATCCCGGTTACGCGTTCATATAGCGATAGGTATTGTTGGACTGAGATCTCCCCAAGTACACTGTTCTCCATGGACAGAGGAATTTGCTCTTTCGCTTCAATCGCCTGGTGGAGCCCCTCATTGAACAGCCGCCCTTCCAGGATTCTCCCTGTGAAAGAATCAATAATCTTCATCTGTTGACCTTCGATGATATAATCCGAATCGCGCTTCATGATAAAAAATGCCTGCAGACTTTGATCTAGTATATGTAACACCTGCGAATTCTTTAGATCATATAATGGACCGATGCCGAACGCCCTCTCCGCCCGTTCCATACCCGAATCCGTTAAACTTACCTGCTGTGTCTCGACATCTACTTCATAGTCATCATTGATGTTGAAATTGCAGACCAAATCGGCGCAGACTGTATACCATTCTGAAGGCTCCTTGTTCCGGTCGGCAATAATCAACGGCGTCTTTCCTTCGTCAAGCATGATGCTGTCTGCTTCATCCACAATGGTATAAGATAAAGGACGCTGTACCCTCTGCCTACCGTCATATACCAGATGATCTCTTAAGTAATCGAACCCGAATTCGTTAAAGATTCCATAGGTAATCGCTTGTCGGTAGGCTAGTTTTTTGGATTCCACCTTCATACCGACTTCATTCAAACCAACACTTAAACCTAGCATTTCGTATACAGGCTTCATATGCCCGTAATCGCGTTCAGCGAGATAGGCATTTGTCGTCATTACATGTACACCTTTGTTCTGAAGAGCATACCAACTGGCTGGCAATGCCACAGTTACAGTCTTACCCTCACCCGTTGCCATCTCTACGATCTGTCCCTGTGCCATTCTGAGGCCTCCGGTAAGCTGCACATCATGCAATTCAAAACCGTGTACGCGTCTAACCGCTTCCTTCACCAGAGCGAATAATCGGTAAGTCCGGTCTTCCTCGTGTAATGCCACTTGGGCGTTTTCACGCAATTGATCTACGAAAAAGCTAAGCTCCTCATCCCGGCTCTGCTTCAGTGATTCACCGTATTGTCTGATTAAGTTCAGATGGGCATTCGCATCCGTTCGTTTCCACAACCCTCTTGTTAAGCTCCTGGTGAGTCCCATACGCTCATCCCCCAGATTCCGCTCTAAACGGCACAGGTGATGTGTGTTGAATGATCTTCAAGACACATTCATCTAAGGAGAATCTATCGGTCTCCACGATCACATCCGGGCAGTCAGGCTCTTCGTAAGGCGAATCGATACCCGTAAAATGCTTGATTTGGCCAGCTCTTGCTTGTTTATATAGGCCTTTCGGATCCCGATCTTCACAGACTTCCAAAGGGCACCGGACATACACTTCTATGTAGGAGTGCCCGATGAGAGAGCGGACCTTATTACGTGTGGAGCGGTAAGGAGAGATCGAGGCAACGATCACATTCAGATTGGCATCAAGCAGAAGCTTGCCGATCTCACCAATTCTTCTACCTGCCTCCAACCGGTCTTCTTCACTGAATTGAAGATCCTGATTAATTCCTCTGCGCAGAGCATCGCCATCCAGGATATAGCAATTATTAAGAAGCGGCTTCAGTGCCTCTGCAAGAGTCGATTTACCTGAACCAGACAGACCGGTTAGCCATATCAATTGACTCATAGATCCCATCCTCCAGCGGCCTGTTATTTATTTCAATTATACCAATTTTAAATGACACAAAAATGACAAACTAAAATTTTATATGTTGAACCTCCATAGGCACATGCGCATATTTTGTGAAGTATAAGATTCTAGGAGGACGCTATAATGACAAAACCCGCACAGCTTGCCCGAATATCCGAGAATGGGATTTTTGAAATAACCGGGATTCAATCTGTAGAGCAATACTTAAAAGCCGTTGATCAAATTTTCCAGAAGATTTGCCCTCCCAATGAGCCTAAATCATGCGAGCTTTGGTACAGAGGGGTTAAGAGCACTACCTATGATCCTTCCCCCTCCATCGCAAGGGGCCTTGGTCCCCAAGCTGAGATTGTCTATTTGTCAAAATTCCGTTCGCTCGCTTATCCATACTTGGAGCGGGTGCCGTATTTCCCCTTTTCTGAAGATAAAAGCTCGTATTGGGGCTGGCTCTTTCTGATGCAGCATTACGGAGTGCCTACACGCCTTATGGATTGGTCCCGGGAGGCCTTAGTTGCCTTATTATTCGCCCTTGGAGAACCAACCAGAGATGTGGAAAAGACGACTGACAAGGTAGTCTGGCTTTTAGACCCTGTCTCTTTGAATAAGTCCTTCCGTTTTTATAGTTTCCTTAAACCGGGCTATATCCCAAATGTAACTGAACCTGCTTTCACTGCACGCTTCGGCCCGATCAGCAAAAACGATAACGTAAAGGCGGCCGCCGCCATTGGCCCACTGAATAATCCGAGAATCATCAAGCAATCCGGCACCTTCACCGTCTTTCCAAAAACACAGAAAATCGTTCCGCTAGATAAGCTTCCTGATAGTTCAAGGTACTTATACAAAATTGTCATAAAAAACGATGCCCGCAAAGAAATGAATACTCAACTCCTGCATTACGGGTTAACTGAGCATGATTTATATCCGGGAATCGAAAATGTAGCTGCAGATATTACCCAAGAGCTCCAAGCGGAAGGTCTCCTTCCAAGCAACTAGAACTACCCGAAATATGAAATCCACTCCTGTCCATTACTAACAAACCTCAACTGACATAAAATACAAGAGGTGGAGGTGATATCCTATGAAATCCAAAAAGATTACTCCAAAAAGAGGAAGGTTTGGCCAAATCCCTAAAGTTGTCACTATCCCTAATCCATTATTTGAGTCGATGGAAGGCAAATATTTTGTGGGGCAGACACAATTATTGACTTTTGGCCGCGGGACAAACGCTTGGGGCGGGTTAATCAATCCCAAAGGTTCAGGCGTTAACCTATATGTTAATGTCTATACTGTCACAAATTTCTCTAACAAGACCTTTCCGGCCAAGATTTTCTTTAATACCTTCCCGCCCGGACACCCACTCACATCGCGGCTGTTTAGTCCTGCCAATACCACACGCAGTTCCATCCCAAAAGTAAAAATACAATTTGTCCGATCAACGGCGGGGATCCCGAGAGGGGGCACAAATGTGTTTCTCCGGGAGGCGCCACCACAATCAACGCTGGCCAGTGAGGAAGATGGGAAGTATATTATCCCGCCCGGAGGCTCGTTCATCCTATTTCTCTCCGGCCCCCTCTCCGGCATTGTTAAATCAAGGATTGCCTTCGGCTGGTGGGAGAAAAGAAGGAAGTAGGCGATTCACTATGCAAAAGAAGAGAGACCCGCAAATCGGGGCTCTCTTTTTTTATATAATAACGTATCTTAATTCCAATGGTCCTGGAGTTCTAGCCGCTTATTGAGGTAAAATTAGGCATTACCGATGAAAGCTACCTTAGGTAAGCCAAGTAATCCGGAGGTGAACCATTTGGACAATAATAATCTTGCATTCACACCAAGCCCAAGCCTAAAGAACGGGGACATCATTACGTTTGGAACATACCCGCAGTCAGAGAAGGGTACAGTACTTCCAATACAATGGCGTGTTCTTCAAAATTCGGGCAATGCTCTGTTTGTTTTGAGCGAATATATTTTGGACTGCAAGCGGTACCACGGGAGTAGCGTGGATATATCATGGCGTGATGCAGTGGATATTACGTGGCGTGACTGTGATTTGCGCATGTGGCTCAACGATGAATTCTATAACACCGCATTCAATCCTGCCGAAAAAAAACATATAAAGACGACTCATTGTACGGACAACGGAGAAAGCAGCCCGGATACAGAGGACAACGTCTTCCTGCTTAGCGTTACCGAGTTAAAGGAATTATCTGAGATTCACGGTAAGGATTTTCGGCGCGCTGTGGGAACGGATTTTGCCAAAATGAAAAAAACCGACGGATGTAATTTATACGTATATGATAAAACAGACACCGATAATTATATCGTCAAAAACGGCGAGGAAGTTGGCTGTTCCTGGTGGTGGCTTCGAACACAGGGAAACAAGCCTTCACGCGCGTTTTTTGTCGGACCGGGTTGCAGTATTCGCAGCTATGCGAATGTCAGCCTTGCCCGTGACGGTGTTCGCCCTGCACTAAAAATTAATTTTCAATGATAATAAGCCACGTAATGATAGATAACACTAAAAAAGATCCGTGCACACTTCATTTTTTGAGGTAAATCACAGCCAACCTTCCACGAATGTTATATACTAATTTTTCTGCATCCGCAGTAGCATCTGATAAATTGAAAAGTCTCAGAATGGGTATTCTTACTAAAGGATGATATTTTGCAGAAATAGTGTTAACACCAAGGGAGGAAGTAGCCGCATGGCCGATTTAAACAAACAAAGAATTGTGGAGAGTGTTCCGCAACGGGGGTTTTTTGGACACCCTAAAGGGTTATTCACTCTGTTCTTCACAGAGTTTTGGGAGCGCTTTTCCTATTATGGAATGAAAGCCATCCTTGTTTATTATATGTATTACGAACTGAGTCAAGGCGGACTAGGCATGGAGGAGAGCACAGCTCTCGCTATTATGTCTATCTATGGTTCACTTGTCTATATGTCGGGGATTATTGGCGGTTGGTTAGCAGACCGGGTATTTGGAGCATCAAAAGCGGTGTTCTACGGGGGCATATTAATCATGCTGGGGCATATCTCCTTGGCCATTCCGGGAAGTATTTCATTATTTTTTGTATCCATGGTTCTGATTGTGCTAGGTACGGGCTTGCTGAAGCCTAATGTATCCAGCATTGTAGGTGAACTATACAGCGAACAGGATGGGCGCCGGGATGCAGGATTCAGTATATTCTACATGGGCATTAACCTGGGGGCATTCATCGCTCCGCTTATTGTAGGAACCATCGGTATGAATTATAATTTCCACCTGGGCTTCAGCATTGCCGCCGTCGGAATGTTCTTGGGATTACTTATCTTTATCTTTACCAAGAAAAAAAACCTCGGCCTTGCAGGCACTTTAGTAGCCAGTCCGTTATCACAGGCAGAACGAAAAAAGGTGTCCCTTATCTTCGGTATCAGTGCAGTACTTCTCGCTGTTATCGTTGCTATTACGGTTCCGTTAGGTCTGCTAACGTTTAAATCCTTTATAGTAATCGTAGGTATTCTGGGCATTCTGATCCCAACCTTATATTTTATAGTCATGTTCCGGAGTCCCCGAACAACAAGCGTTGAACGCTCAAGACTCATTGCCTATATTCCGCTGTTTATTGCTGCGATCATGTTCTGGGCTATTCAGGAACAAGGATCAACCATCCTTGCCAGTTATGCAGATAAACGTACGCAACTGGATTTTGCCGGACTGCATATTTCACCAGCCTGGTTTCAGTCTTTAAATCCTTTATTTGTTATCACTTTAGCTCCCCTATTCGCCTGGTTATGGGTGAAACTTGGAAAAAGACAGCCCACGATACCGAAGAAATTCGCCTTAGGCTTGTTGTTTGCCGGCTTATCCTTCCTGGTTATCCTTTTACCTGCTTACTTTGGCGGTGAGAATTCCTTGGTTAATCCGTTATGGCTCGTCCTTAGCTATCTTGTAGTTGTACTGGGGGAATTATGCTTGTCACCTGTAGGACTGTCGGCTACGACAAAACTAGCACCCTCCGCCTTCTCAGCCCAGACCATGAGCTTATGGTTCTTATCGAACGCAGCCGCCCAAGCGATTAATGCGCAGATTGTCAGATTCTATTCGCCTTCCACCGAGATGGTATACTTTGGTGTCATTGGCGGATCGGCCATCCTTCTCAGCATTCTGCTCTACTTATTCTCCTCGAAAATACAGGGGTATATGAAAGGGATACAGTAAACCAATTCGTCAAGATTAGTGAGGAGCACCAGTATAATGGGGTGCTTCTTTCTTTGTTGGTTGTTTAATAAGGCGGATTCATATTCTTGATGTGTTCCCACTATTCATCGCAGCTAACGTAGATAACCCATTTCCCAAACCTGATAAGATAAATACCAACCAAGCGATTAGCACAAAAATAATGATGATCATTAAAAACCTCATTTTACTATGCATCAATTCTTTCATAGCTAAAAAAATTTCCTTTCCCAACTCTTTATCCTCATTTTAGACACTTGTGTCAAATTAGATCCAAGACTGCGGCTAGCTCTTGGCCCCTTCGATCCACATTTGGAACAATAGTTTTCCCCAATCAGGAATAGGGATATTCAACATATTAGGCGTATCAATTAAGTTAAAGAAAACACCAATAAGTACAGGAAGCGGGATATCCTGCCGCAGGCCTTTATCCTGTTGTGCGCGTTCAAAGAGGCGTGATAATTGAATTTTAAGAGTCTTATGTGCTTCCTCAATAAATTCAAGATCTCTCGCTGCTGCAGAAGAATTAGCCGTATTAATTTTACTGGCATTTCCCAAAAGTTGATGGAGCGTAGACTCTTCTACGTACATGAGGAGTAACTGTTCGAGAGCGTGCATAGGGTCAGTCTCATCAATTGCTAATGCATTTTCTAATACCATTGCCATTACGCGCTTCATACAAGCAGCCACGATCTCTTCTTTATTAGCGTAATATTGATAAATAGTGCTTCGGGCTCCTGAAAGATGCTGTGAGAGCAACTTGAGATGAAAACCGTCGTATCCATACTCAAGCACTAATTTTTTGGTCATATCCAGTAGCTCTGTCTCAGTAAAAGATTGTTTTCTTCCCATCGAATCTCTTCCTTTTTATCATTTAAGATCTGTGTTAACAGTAGCGTGAATCCAGCCCATCCGTTCCGTATCCATTCTGCTACGTAGAATTCTCACTAAAGATAAGAATAACTACATAGGACAAAATAATCTATAAAGAAATAGCTTAAGTCTAAAAAAACATCCGGTGGCACCGCAGTTTTGACTGACCGCAGAAATAGAACCAGACCGATTTCCTCGTTATGTATCAGCGCATCTTCTCCAATTAGATACATCCAAGCTTTCCTTTTTTAATCAAAAAAAGACGCCCAGGGGGCGCCATACATGTAATAAATAGTATGGACATTGGAGTAAGTTATATCTCGTCATAGAACCTTGTGCCACCCTCCTATGAAGTGTGGTTCGTCCTCACAATCAGCCGTTCAAGAAGTGCAACAAGGCATGGTTAAATTCCTTAGCGTGGGTAGCATTGAATCCATGGGGGCCGCCATCAATCAAGACTAACTGACTGCCCGGGATCCGCTCATGCGCTTTTTGACCACTGATCTCCACAGGAACGATAGCATCCGAGTCACCATGGAGAATAAGCGTTGGCAATTTAAATTTCTCCAGGTCCTCACGGAAATCGGTATAACTGAATGCGGAGATGCAATCAAGCGTACCCTTCGGCGATGCAAAAGCCGCAATATCGCGATTGTATAAGCGGAATGCTTCGTTTACCAAGTCCGTTCTGTCCCCGGAAGCGAAGAAATTGGTTGTGAACTCATCCAGGAACGCTAGACGATCCGCCTTTACCCCATCCTGAAACCCTTGAATAGTCGCATCGTCGAATCCACCGTCCGGATTATCCGATGATTTGTACAGGTACGGAGGGATAGCACCGGCCAACACCGCTTTCGATACCCGCTCCAACCCATAAGTACCAATGTAACGCGCTACTTCGCCTCCGCCCATGGAGAACCCGACCAATGTTACATCACGAAGATCCAGATGCACAATTAAGCTATGCAAATCCGCTGCGAGCGTATCATAGTCGTATCCGTTCCACGGCTGGGAGGACTGGCCGAACCCACGACGATCGTACGTGATCACCCGATAACCTGCTTCAACTAGTGCAGGTACTTGCTTCTCCCAGGACCTTCCGCTGAGCGGCCACCCATGGATCAACACAACCGGCTTGCCTGCTCCGACATCCTCATAGTGAAGCTCTATTGCAATTCCATTCTCGTGTCCAACTGTAACCATTGCCATTTCTATATCCCTCCATTTTGTGGCGCCTCCATGGGCATCTATTATTTATGTTTTTCGAGTATTACAAATTTTTATCTGATAGAATTACCTTATTCACGAACCTCTCCTTTCCTTGTTAAATTTATCTAAAATTCTTAACACCTGGAATATACTAATTAATAGTCAGGCTGTCAACTCCCTAAAAAATGGATTATTATGTCGTAACCATGAACCTTCATTCCTTTGCTGTTCAAACGACTATGTGCTTGTATTATGGAACCAAGTATAGAACACCTATGCATGACAAAAAAACCAGCAGACCCGCTACGGGACCTGCTGGTTTCCTTGTATGAACAAGCAATTTCGGCGGACTTGGCTCAACCCTGAAGCACAGGCTCCAGTACTCTATCCTGTACAGTGAGACTGTTAAGGGGTGTATTGTTAATCCACGAAAGCGCAAGCGTACCCTCACCCATATGAACACCTACGACCGGAACAAAGGTCATAATTTCTGTACGCACAGAAGGCGACATTTCCTTGATCACAGCCTCCAGGCTCAGCGCCTCTTCCATATTGTTGGCATGCATAATACAAATATCCTGAATCAGCCGGATATCCTGGCCGAGTGTCTCCAGCAACTTTTGCTTCGTCTTCTTGAAGGTGCGGATTTTGTCCACGACGACAATTTTGCCTTTATCGAATTTCAGGAGCAGATGAATCCGCATCAGCTGGCCCAGCAGAAGCTGGGAGCCGGAGAGCCGCCCGCTGCGGTGCAGCTGGCTGAGACTGGCAGGGATCAGATAGAAAGACATCTCTTCAATGATATTATCGATTCTGCTCTTAATCTCCAGCGCTGAGCAGCCTGCCTGCTGCCAGTGAACACCGCGCACAATCATCTCACGGATCGGGTAAGCACCTACCTTGGAATCAATGCCAATTACAGTAACGCCAGCGATGTCCGCTGCCTGCATCGAGGTATGGAAGGTCCCGCTAAGCTCAGAGGAACAATGTATCGCAATAATTTCGTCATAGTCTTCCTTCAGTCGCTCATATAATTCCACGAACTCACCGATTGGCGGCTGGGAGCTGCTGACCTTGTCATTCTGGCGCATTTTATCATAGAACTGATCGGCGGTAATATCGATATTTTCTTTATAACATTCATTATTGATTATTAGACGGAGAGGGACAATATAGATATGGTTATTCATGGCGAACTCAGAATCAATGGTGCTGGTGCTGTCGGTTACCCAGGCAATGGATTTCAAGGTTACAACTCTCTTTCGTGAGGGATTGGCTACGATCATTTAATCAACAGCTTTAACTATCTGCATATTCATAAATTATACAGGAAGCTTAGCTCCGGTATAGCGATTACGGGATAATCCCAGCACTTTTTTTCAACTTAATTCGACATAAATTCACATTATACATGATAGATATACCTATTAAAGAATAGACTGTGTATGGTATGTACGTGCGGAAAAATGGATGATCTTCGTACCTTGACATACAAGGCACAACAGTTTACCTTATGTGTGAAATGCCACATTCCTGGCAATTAACGGATGAAGCCAGAATCAACTTGAAAGCAGGGGGTAAAACGGTGAACCAGGCTGTGAATGCTTTTCTAAATGATGTATGGACGGAAGTCACTTCGATTTATGCTAGAGAACATCAAAGGATAGACAGGATAAAGAATTTCAGTTCCCTGCAGGCAGGAATCAGAGATTATCTTCGTGTGGCGTGGAGAAGAAGCCATGCTTACGGAGAGCAGGGCAACATCCATATCGATATTGATGAACCGTTCTCCTGGAGCGACAGCTCTTACACCATTAAAGCAGGCCCTTACATCGAGGAGTTAACCGATGAACTGCTGTCCCAGGAGTTTTTCCCCGCTTTATGCGAGCTTGTCGATAACCTGTTCCGCTCTAACGATCTTGGGCCTCATTTTTTTGATTACAAGTTTGAAGTGGTGTTTGAATTTGAAGGTGAGCATTCTGAATTGAGGATTTGCCGCCGCCTGTTGCATGAACAAAAGCTTGTGAAGCTTCAAAAGTCGCTGGAACATTTCATCCAAATCAAAGTTCTCTCTGATCCGCCTGTGCTGCCCAAACCAGAGGACATGTTTTTCTTCGCTCAACACCTCATTAATCCCGATCTCATGAGACAGCAAGAGAAGGTCATTCAACCGATGATACAGCGCCTTTCCGATAAGCTACAGCAGAACCAAAAACGCAAACAAGAGTGGATCGGTCACTATACCTCGGCCTTCGATAATTGGGCTCAGGATCATTTTCTTCCACAGTATTTCGTTCGTCCCGATGATTATGGATACGACTATAAGCTAAAGGAAGAGTCTATTCGTCACGTTGTAGATACCGAGGAAATGGAATTCTTCCTATATGCCGCCTTGCAAATTGGGATTACCAAGCCGGATACCCGCCAGAAGTATCTGGAACTCGCAGGACAGCTGGGTTCTGGCCAGGCTTTGCAGTATCTGAAAGTCGGCAGCGGTAAATTTAGGAGTACGTATCAGGGTGAGCGGGTTAAAGGCAGCAACAATGACGTAACGCAGACGATTGAAATCCGGATCCTTTCTGAAGAGGCGAAGGCTTACGGAGAAGCGTTAGATTATATAGTCAACCTGTTGCGGCAAGGCTTTCCCAAGGGCTACCAGCTGAAGCTGAAAACTGCCCAAAAGCATTTTCTGCCGATGAACAATCTGGCGAAGTCCAAGCTGCATCAGTTTTTTGCCAATGCGCTTAGCTACCCGGACCTCTTCCCTAAGATTGCCGAATATGCGGATACGGTAATGGAGGAGTATGCATGGTACCGGGACGTAGAGCCGGGCGAGAAATCGGTAATGCCCGGTACCTACGCTGTATTAGGCCTTGGTTTATATAGCGAATCCTATTTCCCGTTAGTCTGCCGTTATATGGAGCTGGTGGATACGGAGCATCAGATGGTGCAGGACAGCTATGCAAAAGCGTTTGTTGATGCTCATGGCGTAAAGACGGAACATATTCCGGTAATCACCTCCATTCTTCTAGGCGGTAATGAGGAAGCGAGACCGGTCAAAAACATAAATATCGACCGTCCCGAGCTAGCCGAAGCGCTTGTTCAAGTGCTGAAGAATAAAAAGGATCACGAGCGTGAGTTGGTGCTGTGCAGAATTTTCGGCAGCGCGGACAAGCTTGAGAGGGCCGTCCGACAAGCCTCCCCCCCGCTTAAGGAAGGATTGGAACAATTGTTGTCTTATTGTAAATATGAATAGTATGAAATATCATACTATATAAGATGAACTTGAGAATGGATAACGATCATTGCGGGAACGCCATGAATAACAAGACTTTCCGCAATGATGAGCCTAACATTCTCAAGTTCACGTTCTATAATGAGTAGATTGATTATCAAAGGAGAGATTGATGATGCATCAAAAAAAAGAAAATAGTCACGGATTCGGACATGGCAAAGTACTAGGAACCACATCAATGGGTGAGAGAGGACAAATTGTTATTCCTAGAGAAGCAAGGGAAGAACTTGAACTCAAGCCAGGTGAGAAATTCATCGTTTTCGGGAATAAGCGCAAGGGCGCTGTCATTCTGGTCAAAGCAGAAATGTTCAACAAATTTGCGGATTTCTTCATGAGCGCCTCTAAAAAGTTTGAAAGTATGGCCCAAGCAATCTTTGATAAAAGCACTACTATTCCTGAAGATGAGGATACTGAACCTGAGGTCGATGAAAAAGGGCCTGGGGCTGATGAAAAGGAATGAGCGAATTCTTTAAATTGATGAAGGATCCCCGGTTCAGAAGAACCATGCGAATGATTTTTAAGTTCGCTTGGGATTTCTGGTGGCTGAGCAAGCAAAAGAATTTTATTCCGAACCGGCGCTATGAAGCGAAAACAAAAGCATTATATCAAAAGCAGGCAACATATTTTACGAAGACTGCTATGGATATGGGTGGATTAATTATCAAACTTGGGCAGCATGTTAGTGCGCAAGTGGATATTTTGCCGAAGGAAATTATTGATGAATTGTCCAAGCTGCAGGATTCCGTTGATTCTGTAGATTTTTCCGAGATACAGCACAAAGTAGAGAGTGAACTCGGAGTATCCATTAGCGAGATTTTTGCTGAGTTTAGTAGGGCTCCCATCGCAGCAGCTTCCTTAGGACAGGTACATCGGGCGATACTACGGACAGGTGAAGACGTTGCAGTCAAAGTTATGCGTCCTGGGGTCGAGGATATTATTTCAATTGATTGGAAATCCATACAAGTTGCGATTTCGTTATTAAAACGCTGGACGAAGATTAGAGACTTCATGGACCTAGATGCAGTGTATGATGAGTTTTACGAGACCGTTATGGATGAGCTCGATTATCAAAAAGAGGGACACAATGCAGAACAATTTCATATGCAGCTTATCCATCGGGATGATATCGTGGTTCCAGCTATTCATTGGTCTTATACCACTTCAAAAGTGTTAACCATGGAGTTTTTGCAAGGTGTAAAAATCAACGATTTTACCCAGCTTGATGCTTGGGGGGTGGATCGGACTACACTCGCGAAGTCATTGCTGGAGATCTTCATAGAACAGATTCTAGTGGAAGGCTTCTTTCACGCAGACCCGCACCCGGGGAATGTTCTCGTGCAGCCTGACGGCACCATAGCATTAATCGATTTTGGAATGGTCGGACGGATTGCAGATGATATGAAGGCGCAAATGGTAGCCCTTCTAATGGCAGTGTATTTAAAAGATGCTCACGGCGCCATCGATGCCCTTAATCGTTTGAAATTTCTAAGACGGAATGTTGATTTAGAGGTATTCTCAAGGAATCTCACGTTATTATTTGAACAAATCAATGGTGATACGTTTGACCTCAATTTTGTGACGTCAGGTGATAATGCTGAAGAGTTACGTGATTTCCTCTTTTCTCAGCCTTTTCAGTTACCTGCATATACAACATTTTTGGGAAAAGCACTGGGCACAGTATATGGACTATGTCTAGGACTGGACCCGGAGTTTGATCTGATTGGGACCGCTAAGCCTTATGTCGAAGAGGTTGTGCGTAGCGATTTACGGGGGAATGTCTTCTCCAACGTTGTAGATGAAGGCAAGAAGATTCTCAAAGGAATTCTTCCTACGACAAAGAAGTTCATCTCTGCAGTAGATAAAATGGACAGCGGAAATTTACGGGTAAAGTTATCGAGTTCCTTCGAGAAGAAATTGATAGAGACGCAAAATAAGAATACAGAGCGAATGATCGCAACAATCATTGGCGCCGTATTCCTTCTGACTGCTGCAATCATGTGGGATGAAGTGAATCATATAGTTTCTTACGTGCTCGGCACTTTGGGACTCATCATTATGCTCAGTCAACTCAGATCGAGAGAACGCCGCCGTGATGTAAGGCATGCAAGGCAGATGAGAGCCATGCGTGAGCATAATCGATTGGAGAAATCGAAGTTTAATTCCACGCCGAAATAATTAGAGCCATCCTTAACGGGATGGCTCTTTCATTTTTTATAAATACTAGCTAATCTTTTTTTTAATCTGCATTTCTATACCGCGCTTTTTCTCATATTTGCTATACATTAACCATGCAACAACCGAGAAAATAATGGGTCCGGCCACGCTCCAAATGGTGGTTTGCAGATCCCCTTCTAAAGCCGGCTGTATAATACTAAAGAAATTCGCAAGCCCGATGGTTAGTACAACTACCCACGCCCAAAAATTAACGGCCCATTGACTTTTAATAATGATAAACGGCTTATGTATTTCTTTTCTTCTTCTGAAATATGGGAAGGCGAGTGCTATAAATACATATGGGATCGTCATAGCCACATTAGTCATCGAGACAAGGATGTTAAAGAATGCGGCCATTGTGCTTCCACCAAAAGCAATAAGTGCGATCATCACACAAACAACGGTAGCTTGAATCCACATTGCGTTAACAGGCAGCCCATTCTTTGTTTCAGCGATTTTTCCAGGCCATATCTTGGCCGGCGTGCCCTCAATCAATTGCTTTAGTGGCGAAAACATCAAGGTAAAGAACGCACCAGACAATGCTAGGAACATAGAGATTCCTACGAATCTTGCAACGCCAGCACCCAAAGCTGAAGCTGTCTCTTGACTTGCTCCAAAAGCTGAACCAAGGGATTGGCCTAAATTAGCCATAACGATATAACTTGCGTTCCCCAGATTAACATTTTTGATACCCATTACAGTGGACCAGTTGGTAAATACGCCAACTAGCAGTATTCCTAATGAATATCCTACAGAAATAATGGCTGCTGTTATAAGAATTCCTTTGGGAAAAGTTTTTTCTGGATTTTCTGTTTCATCCACCAACCCCCCTACTGCTTCAAGCCCGCCATAAGCGAATAGAGCGTATACAACAAATGCTAATGCGGCAATCATATCTCCCGCATATTTAGGATTTGGTGTCTGAGTAAATGAATGTAATCCTTCAATCGGCTGTGCCAAATGTCCATGGTTGCCTATAAGGACTGCTATTGCACCAATCCATAGAAATACATTTAATGCCAAGACTGCAGTACCACCTATAGAAGTTACTTTCCTGATCTTATCCAGTCCCTTAGTTGATGTGTAAGTGACTAGAAGAATCCATGCCATTCCCAAGATACCTAAAGCCTGTGGTCCATGAAGGCTGAATATAGTCCAGTTTTGTGTCGTATCTTCTCCGAATATTGCATTTGATACAGGAACCCACATACCGGATGCGACATTAACCATCCAAGTGATATAAGAAAAATACCACATGAACGTTCCTACAAATGCAAATCTTGGACCAATGGATTTTTCCATCCATGAATGAATTCCTCCCTTCTCCTCTTTGAAGGCGGAACCAAATTCAGCTACCATTAGTGCAAATGGAACAAAGAACGTAATTGCTGCAAGTATGTACCAGGGAATAGCCGCATAACCCATCTTATAGAACGATCTTGGGATGTTGTTGAATCCATAAACAGAAGTGAAAATCATTAAGACCAGAGACACTAAATTTAATTTTTTCGTTGTCTTTGTCTTTGTCTTTGATGCCATACTAATTCTCCCTTTTCATAACGTATCGTTGAGCTCCAACATGAAGTCAACCCTACGTAGTTTTACCATAATAATGCGTTCTCAACAAGACAAAGATAAACATTACCATCCCTAAGTCAGCGAAGGATTATGATAGCGCTTTAATATCTTATCGTATTATTCTTCACATGCACTAAGATTTTACAATGATATGCTTAATAATGTATGCCTTACGACATTTTAGGAGGTAATATAATGAGCAAGTATGACGAAGCCATGAAGCTGCTGGAAGAACAAGTGGGTAACAAGGACGGCCTGATCTCTCTGTCCACCATCGCGCTGGAACCGGGGCCCAATGGCAAGAGCCGTCCCGCTGCCCGCATTGTGGACGCCTATTATGAGGACGGCGCATTCTACACTGTCACCTACGCGACCTCAGGCAAGATGCAGCAGATCTCCCAAAACCCTGAAGTCGCCGTTTGCATCATCGTCGAGAACTTTACGGCTGATGGTATCGGTGAAAACCTGGGCTGGGTATGTGACGAGAAAAACGTGGAGATGATGACAAAGCTGCGCACAATATTCGCCGGGTGGTATAACGAAGCCAATAACGACGAAGACCCTAACACATGCCTGCTGCGCATTCGCCTGACAAAGGGCTTGTGGAATGACGCCCATAAAGGGATCAGAAATGAGATTGACTTTGTCAATAAGACGGTTGTTACCGTTGGGGGTTAAGCATACTGCGAAGTAGACATTTGATAACCGACAATATTAGCTCAAAGGGAGTGTCTGCACACTCCCTTTTTTTACTGTTATTTATGATACGGTGCAGCGTAACACCTGTATAGCGAACTCGAAAGGGACTCGATCGGATGCCTTTTACAGAAACTATTCAGGTGTTCTTACCCTTGCCCTGATTCTTGACTCCCCAGTCGCACAGCTGTTCCAGCACAGGCAACAGCGTCTCAGCCTTATCCGTAAGACGGTATTCCACTTTTGGCGGCACCTGTGGGTACTCCCTCCGCTCGACCATCCCATCCGCTTCCAGCTCCTTGAGTTGGGAGCTTAAGGTCTTGTACGTAATTGCCCCAAGCTGTCTTTTCATTTCATTGAAGCGAACCGGCTGCCTCTCGGCCAAGAGGTAAAGAATGACCATTTTCCACTTTCCGCCGATGATAGACATTGTATAACCAAACGGTGTATCCTGAAGCCTTGTATCTTTGCCGTTTAAATCGGATATGCCCATGTCTCACACTATCCTTTCAGATAGTACCTATCTTTAAAGTGCGTACTATCTCTTTCTTTGTGCCAAGTCTATACTAGCATTACTTTGAAGTAAAGGAGACAATAATATGCCTACAATCAAAACTTATCATCATCAGCTCTGGGATCATGGCATCTCGCAAGGATACAGCGTAAACGGCACCCTCTACATCTCGGGTCAATTCTCTCACAATGCAGCGGGTGAATTTGTCGGGGCCGGCGACATTGAGAGCCAAACCCGTCAGACATTGGATAATCTAGATCGCGTACTGGCAGAATTCGGCATCACCAAAACCAACCTAGCTTATGTCGAGGTATACCTAACCAATGCACAAGAGCATGGAGAAACAGTTATCGAGATATTCAAGGAGTACCTGGGAGATCATCACCGGCCCGCTGGCAGCCTTATCGGCGTTACCTACCTGGCCTTTCCCGAGCAATGGATTGAGATCAGAGCAGTAGCCCATGTAGATAAATAAAAGTATACACAGTGGCAAATTAGATTAGAGTGATACAAGGTGCTTGGTGTATGGTTCTAGCATAAACATAAGTTGCTCAGTAATTTCCTGCACATTACAAGGCATAGAATTATTGATCCACCATTCCAGTACTCCAATAAACCCCGAAGTCAAAAAATGAGTGGTTACACCATTTGAATATGCGCTGTTTCCTGACTTTACACCGACAACCTCTGTTACTGTTTGCGCAATAATGTCATATAAGCGGTTGCGAAAAAATCCAAATCCCTCATTACTAAGAAGCAACTTGTATATTGTAAAATTTTTCTCCAAGTATTCAAATATGCTTTGAGATGCGTCTATGTTTAGATTGGGGTCAGCACTATTGACACAGTGATCTAGCAGCAGCTCAACATATGTTTCAATGCACTTGTCCAGCAAGTCGAGTTTATCCACGTAATGAAGATAAACAGTCCCTCGGTTTATGTTTGCGCGTTCGGCAATGTCATTGATAGTTATTTTCTCAAATCCTTTTTCAGCCAACAGTTCGATGAAGGCATTCATAATTGACTGCCTTGTTTTTTGTATTCTTCTGTCCACAAAGTTACCTCCCCAGATATTTAACAAATTAGCGTGATGTGTTGAGTTCTCAACAGTTGGAACAAATGTAACTATTGAAATGCTCTCCACAAATCAGTACGCTAAGGATATCAACCATTTGTTTAAAAATCAACACGCGTTGATTAAGGGGAGGATTTATGAAAATACTATTTTTTGGTCGCGGTACTATAGGGACACTGTACGCCTGGGCGTTTAAAAATGCAGGCCATACTGTTGAGTTTTATGTTCGTGAAGGTAGGAAGATGCAATATGGCCCATATGTAAACTTAGAAATATGGGATGCACGACGGAGCAAAAGAGACCGGCTAGTCAAAGAAAAATGGCCTATTATAACACATGAAGAAATAAAGGAAAATCACGACTATGACCTCATTTTTATGAGTATCAACCCCGAGCAAGTATCAAGTGCAGTCCACTACCTTGCGCCACGAGTTGGAAATGCAACCGTTCTGTTTTTCAATAACTTTTGGCAAGATCCCAAAGCTGCTGTTCAGCCGATTCCGGTCAGTCAAATTGTTTTTGGCTTCCCCGGTGGTGGCGGTGGATTCGAAGGAAACACTCTTTACGGTGGTGTTTACAAGATGGTTCAGTTTGGAACATTTGAATCTGAGCCTACCAAAAGAGATTTAGAGGTTCGCAAGCTTTTTGCTGAGGCAGGCTTCAAGATCATGGTTCAAAAGGATTTTCAAAGTTGGCTCTGGAATCATTTCGCATTAAACGTAGCAATGGAAGTCGAAGTATTAAAAAGTGGCAGTTTTGAAAAAGTAGCTTCTTCGCCCGAAGCGCTAGCTGGAATAGGTCATAATATGAAAGAAATGATCCCTGTTCTGAAAGCAAAAGGCTCAAAACTTGATGTTTTGACAAGGGTATTGAGCTCCCTGCCACCGAGAGTTGTAGGACTTCTTATGAGTAAAGTAGTTTTTTCACCTAAAAGCATGGCCTATGCACTTGTGAAGCATAATCACTTTAAAGTTGGTTATGCCGCACAGGAAGTTATATCAGAAGCCAGAGAGCACGGCATAAAGACACCACGGCTTTGCGCTGTAGAAAGCCTAATTACGGAATAGAAAGAGCGGCTAGGTTTTCTCGCTTGCACTGTTGGACAATTTTAAAGCATGGCCGCACGGAGCTAAGCAACTTGCATCTATCTCAAATACTTCATCCGCCCTATGAATATAGCCAAAGCCTCGACTAAAGTCGTCCAAAACTTAAAGCGAGCTCCCAGAAGTGGAAGCCCGCTTAGTGGACCTTTTACGCAATAGGAGTACCATTAGGCATTTCCGTATCCGGCTTTAATAGAATAACATCTCCTTTTTCCACGACTCCTCCCAACACTAATACCTCCGATTTGAACCCCGCAATGCGCCGAGGAGGAAAATTGACGATTCCTATAATCTGCTTCCCTACAATTTCCTCAGCTTTGTAACGCTTAGTTATTTGTGCACTTGAGGATTTCATCCCGATCTCCGGTCCAAAATCAATCTTAAGCTTTATCGCAGGGATCTTTGCTTCTTCAAAAAACTCGGCTTCCTTAATCGTTCCGACACGAATATCTAGTGCTGCAAAATCATCGATCGTTGCCAACGTTTTGCCTCCTCCACTAAAGTCTTTAAGCCCCTCACGAAAATATCTCTCACGCTTTCCGGATAGAATTTAATGAGTTCCGCTTGGTGTTGCATTTACTGCACCGGGCGGAAAGGCTGCAGGAGCCGAATCCCTTCCTCAATGGATCCCTCCATCAGTTCTAAGAGCTGGGGCACCAGTTCCTGCATCCGAGGGGCACTCAGGTGCCGATCAAGGGCATCCCGGTTTTCCCAGCGCTCGTAGATAATGAATGTACCCGGCTGGCCTTCTACCTCGTGAGCCTCATAGTCAATGTTGCCTAGGTCGTTGCGCGACGGGGTGACAGCAGCAGTCATGAATGCCTTCATCTCGGCTTCTCTTCCTGCCTTAGCTCTCGCCTCCCAGAGTACAGTAACGTAACGGTTCTTTGTATCGTTCATATTAATTCCTCCTATTGTATTGGCCCGCAAGAACATCTTGACGAACCACATCTAAACGGCGTGTTTGGTATTCACTCAAAGCTTCTGTTATCGAATTCGGATACTGCTTAATGGAGTCTACAATAGTAACGGTATCATCAAGTGAGTCATTAAAGCCTGCGCCCGTCATTGGTGACATGGTATGAGCTGCATCGCCGATCATGGCGATTCTTCCTTTTGACAATATATTAGGGATGTATTCATTAACAGGTGCCCCGATTAAACTGCGGTTCTTAATTGCGATTTGCAAAACGGCATCATCTTCCTTATTCCAATGGGCTTGGCTGGTTTGTGACAGTTCTTCCAGTAGCCAGTCCGGAATATCTTCACCGTATAAGGAGTGCTGGGCAACCCCGTCCTTTAACACCCCTAACTCAGACAGCAATTGATTATGCGAATGATCAAACCAGCAATAACCTATCCACCGCTGGCCAGGATTGGTTCCTCCTTCTTTACCTGGCATCACCGCAGTTGTCAATGTACCGGCAGCACTATTGTTGAAATAAGCGTTCGAAAGTTGCCGTTTATTCCAGTCTTTCTTTGGCAGCAGTTCTTCGTCTACCTTCCCAACCCAAACCAGATAGCCAGCATAATCTGCAAATGGTTTGTCAGGATTTAAATAGCGGCGGACAATACTGCGATATCCATCTGCGCCAATCAATAAGTCCCCTTTAAACGTCTGCTCCTCTTCACTGGTAGCCCAAGCAGATGATTCATTTTGTCCCACACTAACAATTCGTGTATTGTGCCGAAGGGTAATACCAGGTTCTTTAGCAACTGCATTGCGCAAACGTTCTTGAATGGCTGACCAGGCTTCCACATTGTTGTTACCACTAGATGCCAAGTGTCTTAATTCTCGTTCAATTTCACTATTACGATAAGGCTTTGTGTGTAAACGAATAAAAGCACCATTTCTTAATGAGGAATCTGCACGTTCAAGAATAGTAACGGTATAACCAGAGCGAGATAACGCAAGCCCCATCATTAGACCACCTAAAGATCCACCTACAATAATGGCATGTTCCATCTGTTTGTGTGACATCGTTCATTCTTCCCTTACTACAGGTTCATCTGGATACGGAGCATCCGGTCGAGGAGTCGATCTGGAAGAATACGGACCAGTCGGGTCAGCAGTGCCGAATCGCGACCAACCGTATAGCGGGTGTGCGGTTTACTGACGTGGATTGCTCGTGAAACCACTGCTGCCACTTTCTCGGGGCGGATGCCGTCCGTTGCCCACGTATCAGCCTGAGCCTTCACGGCATCAAAAAGACGATCATGGCGCCTGTGCTGGTCCGGCGTCATCAACTTGGCCAGCCGCTCCGCTGTCATAATCCCTTGCTCTGACAGGCCAGTTCTGACGCCACCCGGAGTGATCATGATTACCTTGAGGCCAAACGAGGACATCTCTCTGCGGAGACTGTCATTGATCGCTTCCATCGCATACTTGGCAGCCGAATAAATTCCGAAACCGGGCATGGAGACCTTACCCCCGAGCGAACCGATATTGACTACGCGCCCGCCGCTGTTCAGCAAGGCCGAGGTAAGCGCCTGAATAACCGCGACCTGTCCGATCACGCTGACTTCAATCTGGCGGCGGAATTCATCGAGGGGGACCATCTCAAGAGGTGCATTAACGGCGATGCCGGCATTGTTGACCACTGCCCGCAAAGGACGACCAAGCGGATCTTGCTCCACCCGTTCGGCCAGCGCCTTGAGCGTGCCGATATTGGTAACATCGACGATTACCGGCTCGATATTTTTGCGTTTGATTTTGTCGGCGTCTTCCTGACGACGAACCCCCGCCAAAACGTGATATCCTTCAGTGGCGAGCTGCTCCGCGGTAGCCTTACCGATGCCGCTGGACGTACCTGTGACAACGACCAGTTCTTGAGTTTTGAATGACATAGTAAGCCTCCTAGGTTTGATAAGATATGGTTCACGATATAGCACTGCTATACGGACATTATAGCACCGCTATACAAAGCTGTCTATAGCGGTGCTATATATTTTTACAAAGTGTTGTCCTGCGGCCTGAACATCATTTTAGCGGGCGTTGCGTGAGGAGTGAGATCATCGACATCCTTCTGAAAATGAAAAAAAAGACCGCCATCCTGCTTGGATAGACGATCTCTCTTATGTGCCACTATTTGTGGGCCCTCATCTTTACCTGAAATCTTTACACTCTGTCATCGGATCCCTCATTTTGAATCGGCGTCCGGCTCTTGAATCAAAATGATCTGCATTACGCTTTCCCGAATGAGATCAACGACGTTGGGTTCGGGTAGGGGTGCCTTACGAATCTGGGCCGTCACATACAGCCAAGAGGCCGTATTGGCGGAAGCCCAGACCAGATCTGCCGCAGCTTGAGCTGACACAGCCAGTTTGCCTTCGGCAGCGACTCTCTGAACATTTTGCACTAGTACTTGGTGCGAATGCTCTGCCGCCTCGATATGTGCACCCTCGAGCAACCGCCCCATCATCGCCGCATAGATCCGAGGACGGGCTGCCGCGAAGCGGACATAGTCATCCCATCCTTGACGAAGAGCCATCTCTGGAATGGTGGACTCCACTGCGGCAATCTTGCTTTCAAATAACTGTTTGAACGCTTCCACTATAGCTGCACTCAGGAGTCCATCGGCATTGCCGAAATGATGATAGAGTGTAGGGGCCGTAACCTGCGCGATCGCAGTTACGGCTCGCGTCGAAAAATGGGCTCCGCCCTCCTCTTCGAGTACCTTAAGAGCAGCTGCTAATATTTTGTCATATGTGTTCATACGTCCATTATAGCAGTGCTATATGCGTATGTCCATGACGAAGGTTGCATGCTTGTGGCCATAATCCCTGTACTCGTGACCACATATTCGATTCAAACCATATGTTATCGATGAATGAATAGTTTCATTAACTTCACGGGGAATTCCGATAAAAATTGCCGTTACTTATGGTACAGTTCTCCGCGCTGTCTGTAACGGCAAGGTTAAAAGCCATCCTTTGTGGGATGACCCCTTCTTTGATCTTACTGCCTTATTCCGTCCTTCTTCCAAAATACTTCTTTATCATTCTTTCACGATCTTTAAACATGAAGATCAGGCCAACTTTTATTAACCAACTGGGCAGAGAGCTTTCAAACTCCACCCTGTCCGTCATAATCGTTTCACGAACGGACTTTGAAGCAAACTGATGGCGGTGCTTCCAAGAATGGAACGGAAATATGGGATCAATAAGGATATCTTCAAATCCTTCCTGTTCTTTCCACTCTGATATATACGACTTCCAGGAGATTTTCCAGAACCCAAAGTTTAGTTCCAACTGGATCGTTTTTCCCGCAGCTGCTTCGGAAGGCCCCTTCACCGTCGTTTTGGGGAAGGATGTAATTCTGACTAAATTCTCAGCTGACTGAAAAAAGTCCCAAACCCGCTCCAAAGGTTGCATAAGAACGGTTTGATAAGTAAACGTCCCTTTCCATTTCACGACCAGTCACCTCACGCTATATGATCACCTATTGGATTTCTGGTTTCATTGCCCTAAAACTTTCAAACGATTGACTGTTCAACGTTGTGGAAGTTTCCGAGTATGGTAGCTTCGACAAGGACGAGGCCATCATTCGGTAACTCTACTTTTTGCTTTACCTTTTCTCTCAGGAATTCTTTCGATTATCCCATTTGCAATCATTTATCAAATATTCTCTTGGTGATATTTCCCGATCCAATATGACATATTTCTCTAGCGCGTGAATTATTTATTTCATCATGATGTACTAAATACCCATCAATTACTTTGGCAGGGTACACGATGGGTGCCTTCTTCGCGTAACTATATAAGGTATACTTCATACTTATCCTCTTTTCTATATTTATTTTGTAAACAGCGTTGCTTGTTGTCTCATCTGTTGTTTTGAACAAGCATACTGTTAAAGAGCCAGCGAAAATTCCATCTGAAATACTGGGGCAGATGCCAATCCTCATAGTCTTTTAATACCCCTTGTTCCAACCAGTAAGACTCTGATTTCCCGCTTGTTACAGCTCCAGAAACATAAGTGATCGTTTTCTCCAAAAATCGTATGACATCCGTGATTCGATCTGAATTAGATACATCTCCGTGTCCCGGAAGTACAGTATCGACCTTAAGGTCCTTTTGAATGCGTTTAAGGATGCGTATCCAAGCGTATGGATTACCGTATGGTATGACAGGAATGGTCTTAGTCGATATTAAATCACCAGCGATCAAAGTTCGCTCTTCTGGAACGTACACAACTGCATCACTTAAAGAATGACCTCCTCCGTAAGATAAAACTTCGATAGTTCTCTTTGTTCCCTGAATAACGAGTTTATCGTCAAAAGTTATCGTGGGTACCACCCTGTAAAGGGAAGGGATGGCATCATGCAGAGCTCTCTGTACGGAAAGATCATAGTCAATTTCGGTTAACATGTGGGGATCTCTTTGCGTTGAACGTACATGATTTAGGCTAGTTATTATCTTTTGAATGTTTTGCTGCATGAGATCAATATTCACTTCACCCATATCAGAAAGCAAATCTCTTGTCCAAACGGTAGATATAAATTCGCTTTTCATAAATTCCTGATTGCCGTTGATATGATCTCCATGAAAATGTGTATTCACTACATATTTAACCGGTTTGTTTGTTAATTGTTCAGCAGTATGGCGTAACAAAGCACCAGAATGCGGCAGGTTGGTTGTATCCACTACAACGGTTAAATCCCCAAGATCAACAATGGCTGCATTCCCCAGAGAACCGCTGCCTGGAACCGAAATAGCACCCCAGATACCTTCCGATGCTTGTTGAATCGTGAAATATTCGTTGTTCATTGTTGCACCCCTTTAACAATTAGTAAAGTTAACTTACAAGTTAGAGTCAACTGGAAGTCAAGAGGTTTTTCGGGGTGAAGTTAGGGTCAATTGTAAACATTGGCTTTGAGTTGACTGAAAGCTGTATAATATTTTTCAATATCAGCATTAAAAAGGAGGGGCAGAAATCGGATGCTTACAATAAGTCAAGTGTCAGAAAAAACAGGATTAACTCCTTATACGATTCGTTATTATGAAAAAATAGGGGTACTGCATGAACCCAAGCGTAGTAATGGAGGGGCACGTGTCTACAAAGAAAGCGAGGTTTCCTACATTCAATGTCTAAATAAACTAAAAAAATTGGGCTTATCGCTTGAGGAGATTACGGAATTTACTCGTGAGGGCTGTGTAATGGATAAAATTCAACACGGGGAGAATCCTTCTAAGTATAATCCCACCTTAAAAAAGCGGATTGAAATCCTTGAGAAGCATCTGATGGGACTGGAATCCAGGCGACAAGAAATTGATTACATGATTTCTCTCGCCGAAGAGAAACTTACCCTATACCAAGAACTTACGAAAGAAGACATAGTAAATACTAGATAATCGCGGCGCAATCCTACGTGAACACTGCAGGGTCTCTGATGTAGAAAATCAGACACCCTGTGCCAGTTAATTGAAAGCACTGCTTGATAGCGAAAGCTAATGAAGCTAAAGAAGCGGCCAAAATGAATTAAATATACTTGTCCTGACTTGTCTGTAGTTGCCTGTAAACCTCTCTAAAGTTATCACCAACAGTGTTACCCCCTAGCCTGGATCATATGGAAATATGTTATCATATGTTTCCTACGAAGCAGTGCCTTGACCCAAGTTTCGCTCTACTTATGATACGGTTCACCGTAACATTTATAGAGCGAAATCAAAGGCACCCATAGCAACGAATTCATGGTATGCTTTGGATATTCTTGGGTTACTGACGTCGAGGTGCATGAATATGAGTGGATTGGCTAAAGAAAGGCAAATCAATGACCCCTTCAGTTACTTTCTTTTAACTATCATTCGGTTAAGCTATTTTCTTGTGCTTAGCTTGATGTATCTGCTTATCAAGTTTCCGGCTCCTGCTTGGGTGAACTTCTTCATTATCGGCAGCATAGTTCTGTTTGTGCCCATTCATTTTCTCTATCCAATAGTTAACAAAAAATGGACCATTATCCTATTGGTCTCCATTGATATTGCCATTACAACCTCTTATTCTTATGTTTTTCTAAACGAGGAATCTCCCGACCTGCTGTTCATGGGCTTATCCAGCTTGTTTTTATTTATGTTCGTTCAATCCCGATTGGTTAAAGTCGTTTGGTACGTTTACTTCGGGACAAACATCCTAGTCCTCATCCTAATTCAATTGCATAAATATGGAGACATCGAAGGTGCCTATTATATCGTGAACGGGTCGTTCGTAGTGTTCGCGGGCCTGATCGGCTCGTTGATCCGTTACTACAAACAATCGCGCATTCAAACCGTTCGCTTGAATGAGAAACTGGAGACCTCATACAAACAGTTAAGCGAGTATGCCTTACAGGTAGAGGAGTTATCCGTTAACCGCGAAAGGATTCGCATTGCAAGAGAGATTCATGACACGGTTGGTCACAATTTGACCGCTCTTCTCATTCAACTGGACGTGGCTCGGAAGTTACAAGAGATCGATATCGAGAAAAGCCGAGAGAGTTTGCAGCAATGCGAAAATCTGGTTCGCTCCGCTCTGCGGGAAGTTAGGCTCTCGGTGCGCACCATTCGCGAAGAGGACAACGGCCTGTCTTTAGCGGAAACCGTCGCGAAGCTGACCGAACAGTTCGCGGAAATGACGGGTATGCGAATTGAAGTCGAGGTAGATCCACAGTTACCAGCCGTATCCGATCCTTTGCAACTCACCATTATCCGGATCGTGCAGGAATCGTTGACCAATGCCCTGAAGCATGGAGAAGCCTCGCAAGCATGGGTGACCCTCCTCTATACGGAGCGGAGGATCGATTTACGCATTCTCAATAACGGGGCGGGACATCCCGGATTCACACCTGGGTTTGGCTTGATAAATATGCGAGAGCGGGTACAGGAACTCGGTGGGATTCTGCTTATCCGATCCGATCCCGAAGGTGGTTTCGAAGTACATGTTACCATCCCGATGGATTAGATCTTACGGAAGGAAGCGAAACGAATGATTCAAGTGTTAGTTGCTGACGACCAACGCCTGATGCGAGACGGATTATCTACCCTTATCGGTCTGGACCCGGGTATTAAGGTGGTAGGTACAGCTTCAGACGGCAAAGAAGCTTACGAGAAGGCAGCTGGGCTGCATCCGGACGTCGTCCTGATGGACATTCGCATGCCAATCGTGGACGGCGTGGAGGGAACGCGACTGATTCGCCGTCACTTGCCGGAAGTGAAAGTGCTGGTGTTGACGACATTCGAGGATATCGAACTAATTGTCATGGCGCTGGAACAGGGAGCCAATGGCTATCTTCTGAAGGATATGCCCTCGGAGGCAATCATTAGTGCCATCCACACGATCCATTCAGGCGGAACCGTACTCCAGCCCAGCATAACAGCCCTAATTCTCGAGGAATGGAAGAACCGCGAGATCAGAAGCAAGGGCACTACCGTTCATAGTGATGATCCCCGGTTACCCCTGCTCGAGCAATTGTCGGTCCGAGAGATGGAAGTGCTTCAACTGATTGGCCGCGGGTTGAACAATAAAGAAATTGCAGATACGCTGGTCATTACCGAAGGAACCGTCAAGAACCATGTGTCCAACGTCATCTCCAAGCTTGAGTTGCGTGATCGGACACAAGTAGCGATCTTCGCTGTACAGAACGGAATTACGGCGATCGAGACATGACTTTGTGCACAGTCTTATAACTAAAGTATGGAAATGCATACGTTTGGGGGCGCGATAATTCTATCAGATGGCAGATTCGTCCGGCTATCGATATTGTTACACTTTTTCCAGAGCAGCAAAAACTGAATGGAAAGAGGCGTTGCAATTTGTTCCGACGAATATGGATTATTTTATCGGTCTTCTTTGTTTTAACAGCAAGCTATACGCAAGTCTATGCAGGTTCTAAGCCACAGCATGGAGATTCGGAGGGTATTGAACTACAAATCGAGAAGTTGGTACGCGCTAATATGGCCAAAGGCAACATTCCCGGCGTCTCCCTAGTCGTCTTCAAAAATGGCCAAACGACGATAAGCAAAGGCTATGGTTACGCGGATAAGCAAGCCAAGCAGAAGGTCACGGCGGAAACAGAATTTCAATTAGGTTCGTTGTCCAAAGCATTCACGGGACTTGCAATCACTCATCTAGCCGAGGAACATCAGCTCGAGTTAGAAAAAGGGGTCACTTCTTATCTGCCCTGGTTCCAAGTCCGGTACCGTCAGGCTCCTGCGGAGATCACACTCAATCAATTGATGGAGCACACTAGCGGATTTGGCACGGAGACGTTTATCGATATTCCCGCCTCTTCGGACAAGGATGCTCTGGAGCGAGGCGTAAGGACGTTGGCAAATGCCTCGTTAAGCTCCTCTCCGGGCGAGAAATACGCCTATTCCAACGTGAACTTTAACATCTTAGGCCTTCTTATCGAGAAAGTCTCGGGGCAGTCGTATTCGGACTACATGAACGAACATATTTTCAAGCCGCTCGGACTTCTGAATACGAGTGTTCGCGAGGAACGTTTGCCTCACAATTTGGCGGCGGGATACAAGGTTTCGTTCTTCGGAGCGCGCCCATATTCAGTCCCGTTCAGTTTGAGCCAAGCCCCGGCGGGATCGATTATTACGAACGGGGAAGACATGACGAACTGGCTAAGATTCAACTTAGGGATCGACAGTATCGACGGTTATAAGGCCGTTCAATCAACGGATACAACCCCCTTTCATTATTACGGCGGCTGGGAATTCGATGCGAATTCAGATCAGATTCAGCATGGAGGGAATCTTGAGAATTACTCTTCTTATATCGTGATGGACCCCAAGGAGAAAACGGGCGTCGTCGTATTGGCCAATTTGAATTCAGTCTACACGACGGCCATCGGCGAAGGAATCATGTCTTTGTTGCAGGGGCATCCGCCGGATAGCGGAGCTTCGGACATCTATCTCCTGACCGATCAGATTGCCTCGTCGATTATTCTGATCATGGGTGTGTTGATTCTTGTAATTCTGTGGCTTTTATGGAACACAATGAAGGCCATCCGATCAGGGCGCAGAACCTTCCGAATGAGGACACTGCAAATCATTCTCTCCATTCTTCTGATATCAGTTCTTGCGTTTCTCTATGTTCTTACTATCCAGTTGCCTACTTTTATTTACCCGAATGCGGATTGGAGCTTTATTAATGACTGGATGCCGAATACAACCCTGTACGGGGTGTTGGTTTTACTCGGTTTCTTGACGCTCCTAACTATTAATGCAGTCGCTAGGCTCGCCTATAGGAAATAGAATCTAATCTAATTTCATTTCGCCCTACTTATGATACGGTTCACCGTAACATCTATAGAACGAAATTGAAGGCCTCACTATTCCTTCATCCCTTAACTCTTTCGCTATTCACTCCGCACTCTTCCCGCCCTGCGCCAATCTCTCCAAAATCCTTCTTTTACGATACAGCATCCGCGCGGCCTCGGCGAGATTTAGAAATGAACTATCGATAATGTAAAGACTCATATAAGCAACACTACTTTTCGGTTTCTTCGCGATAGTTAACTTATCATGTTAGGACTACCTAAGCATCTTAACTTGGAAGTCGATGTTTTGGACCTAGCCTATCGTTTCCTAAGATTTCTACAACTAACCAATGTAGATTCAACGATAAGGGGATTCTGCTGAAAAGCAGTCGGCCTCTCAAAAAGACTTTTCCTTACTTCTGACACGTTCACTGCGATGGTTGAAGCGGCAAGTTTTAGAGCCGCCCAGTACTGGGCGGCTCTTTCTTGTTCTTTTATGTTAAGCTGAACGATTAGCAAGGAAGACAGCGATATACAGGTCAACCCCAATCGCAGAGTCTGCCGTCCGGGCATTTATGTACGCCATAATCTGACCGCTGCCGCTGTTGGATTCGCTCCCGCCATCATATTGCCAGAACCATCCCTTTGGCTACCTACACAATCTCTTTATTAAAATGTCCTCTTGTGTCTGTTTCCTGATTAAAGGCAGCATTATTCATTGAGCCATTTAGTTTGCCTGACGCCATATGAATGACTTTCACAACCTGTTCTTTAGATTCAACTGTGAAGTTTAATCGGAGTGCCTCGATTCCTTTGATGTTTGGTAGCTCATCTAAAAGATTAAGCGTCTTCCCATTAAGGAGGGTCGTTGTACAATCATTATGAGAAATGATAGGGAACGTTCCGTGCTCATCTTTTAACTCATAGCTCTTCGTTTTGCAAATTTTGCATTGATTCATTTTTTTCATCGGACAATATTTTGTAAACATCAAAGGAACCTTACCATATACAATCATTTCTAGTGCAGGATAGCCGTCATTTTCTTCATAATAGGCATTCATTAAATCTTCAATTTGGCTCTTATTCAACTCATAAGATAAAGTGACTCGTTTTGCACCTAATTTATATAATTCATAGCAACTAGTAGCATTAACAACATTTAGAGAATAGTCCGTAACAAACGGATTCGTTTCTCTGTAGTGATAAATCCCACCATATCCTCCGATGAGTAGCTGCCCTTCTTTGTCCTTATAATGATTCTGATTTCTTCTAACAACGTTTTCAAAATAGATTTCCTTAATTCCACAGCTCACGCAAGCATCATACTGCTCCTTAGTCGTTACAGAGGCCGTAAGGTATGGTTTTACAGGGGCAAAGCTTATTTTTTCTTTTGCTTCCAAAGCCTTGGTTCTTTTCTTTTGGCTGTTAAGCTTTAAGTCATATAAGCCCAGTACAATATCCCTTCTTGCTGCATTTAACAGTTTAGCTGGAATAAATGCATTGCATTCCTCAAAATCCACATGATTAAGTTCGAATATCGTATCATTTAGTCTTGAAAATTGCTTGATTACCTGGTCTTTTGTTGTTGGATTATTAATGGCTTCGCCTAGTATTTCCTCGCTTTCATATGAATAATGATAGCCTAAGCCCACCGCATCTATGAAAAGCTTTGAATCTGGACATGCATATACTCTAATATCGAGGTTAAACCGCTTAAATTCTTTTTCCAGTGATGCTTCTAATTCTTTGTTATAGAAATAATCCTTCGTTTTATATACGAGATCTCCCACAGACAACTTTTCTTTGATTTTGATATAGCAGACATCCTCTGCTTTGTTGATTAATTCGCCGTTTTTATCGTACAGTTTTGCAACTGTTAAATTAACATCCTCATGGTTGTGACTTATTCTGATTGTATCGTTTTGATTTAAAGTACGTGTAAGTGTGATTTCATACCTATCTTTAACAACCTTGCTGATGGTTCCAATTTCATAACCGAAGTTATTAGGTCTTGAGATGTTTGTAATATTTTTCTTATCTTCGCGAAATAAATATCCTTTAGTAAATGTTCTATTGAATGTTTTTTTCAGATTTTCTTTATCTTCTTCGGTTATTTTATGCTCTAAGGCCATGCGATATTTGGATACAACATTCGCAACATACGTAGGCACTTTCATTCGGCCTTCTATTTTTAAAGAATCGATTTCTTTTAAATCATGGATATAATCGATGGTGTTTAAGTCCTTAGTAGATAGAATATAGGTTTTCCCTAAAGATGTTTCTGTTGTCTTATCCATTAGTTCATACTCCTTACGGCATGAACCAACACATCTTCCGCGATTTGCGCATCGATAGCCGATTAATCCTGACATTAGACAGTTTCCCGAATAAGATACACATAAAGCACCGTGAACGAAAATTTCTAAAGGGATCTCAGCTATTCTTCTGATCTCTTTTACTTTTTCAATCTCAACCTCACGGGACAGAACAACTCGTTTAGCACCAAGTTCTTTGAATAATAAAGTTCCGTCTAAATCGTCTATTCCCATTTGAGTTGAACAATGTGCTTCCATATCAAGAAAGTTATTAACGATATAATCGAAAGCAGTCAGGTCCTGGACGATAATGCCATCCACACCGATTCTATTTAATTCGTGTATCTGCTCTTTCATCTCTTCAACTTCGTTTTCAAAAACGATGGTATTCATTGTAACATAGAGTTTAACGTCCCTCAGATGCGCATACGTAACAGCCTCTTTTAACGATTCAAAATCAAAATTAGATGAATATGCACGTGCACCAAATTTTTGCATTCCTAAGTATACTGCATCACAACCATTAGAAATTGCAGCTTTTAAAGCCTCCATATTTCCTGCTGGAGCTAATAATTCAGTCATTTTTTTCTCCTTATACCCATAAATTAGAAAAAATTTGTAGTTACTTGTGATACGTTCTCCGTGACATGGAGCTGCATCATCATAGCTATCCTTGAGTTTATCCCGATGGAGCAGCATGATGCTGTGACCCAGCGCATGGAGGATGAGACGTGGGCTTACTATGATCCAATTGGCCTAGGTGAAGCATACCGGCAGATGGAGGCCATGAATTGATTAAGCATGCCAATAGACCAATACAATTTCAAAAACGGTGGTGAAGAAAACTTGCCCTACTTATGATACGGTTCACCGTAACACTCTAATGGCGAAATTTTAAATTTCCTCGCAGTCTATAAACTTCAGATATGAATAAATTCCATCATAATATATAGGTACTCTCGTTTGATCGTCCTCATCTCCGTTTGGAATATCAATAACCATTCCTTGACGTGCTCTTGTCATTAGAACTCGATAAGCATTAATTAGATAATCTGTGCATCAGTTTTGGATACGTTATCCTCTTTATCATTAAGAAAGGGGGGGTGATATGGCGAACGTATCAGGGCCGGGCTCCAACCCGAGCAGGAATAGCTCTAATCGACCTAGGTAGTAATTCCATCCGGCCCGATGCATACGTCTGCGCGTAACCGGCAAACCGTCGTGCGTTAAGATCAGTTGAGTTCCGTTGCTCAGCTCTCGTAATTGAATCTCAGCCGTGCTGGAACCTGACGGAAACGAGTCCGAGCCGGTCCAGCCCCATCGCTAGACGTCCCCAATCGCATAGGTTTGGCCGCTAGCCATACTTCCTTCAAAGTCCACTTCCGTATCCTCCGTTTGAGCACTCCTCTCCCTTTCCTTTCGTCCAGTCGAGACGCTTTTCCTCCCATACTCGCTTTTCATCGTGCAACCTGCGTCATTGGGGGCGCGGCACGAACACATTCCACCGTACGCAAAATAAAACCGCGCCATGGATGCGCGGTTTTACGGATTATTTTGGCATGGAAGTTGTGAATCATTGCCGCTGCCTCAACCTCATTCTGGAAATCACAGCTTCTATGACGAGCAGATTAGGAATCCAACAGACCCAAGCGACAACCCGAAAGGCCACCTCGAAATCGCTAAACAGAAGAGCCAGCGGCGCTAACCAGATACGAAGCGTGACAGCTGCAAAAGTAAGCGCATAACTGCGAAGCATCCATGCTTTATGAGCTTGGATGTCTTTGGCCATAATTTTTCTCGTTGCAGTAAGCGTCGTCGCAACCCACAATACATCGAGCGACATGAACCCAAGAGTAGCAATCCAACCTCCTGTGGCGAAAAGGGATAAATACACACTCACGATCCCACTAACTGTAATTGAAAGAACATATCCATACCCCAATAGACGATGCCAACGTTTCCTAGCATTCGTTGGCTTCAAATATAGTTGAAAGGGTCCTATGATCAAGGCAAATACCGCGGTGAAAATATGAATATATAGTACATATATCCATGGTTTTAGTTCAAAATTCGGCTTTTGCAATTTGAAAGAGACAAGTCCTGCATCACTAGCTCTAAGCACGCCATACTGAACAATTGCGTATCCGGCAATCGAAAATGCTAGAATGAGAACGAGAGCCCGAATCATCTTATTTCTCATATGAATGATCCTCCTCCGTTGGTGCACCGTGAAGCTATTGCCCCTTTAAACCCTATGGCTAAAGTGTTAATACTGATCTTCTCGATTGAGGCACCAGCTAGGGTCGAAAGGGACGCACTAATTCACCACTTGTTCTGGTCAAGTTTTCTGCCATACTTTTGATGCAAACGGATCTTCGCTTCCTCCCAGCTCGGAATAGTATCGGCATCCCAGTGGACGGCCTCCACTTCATCGCTAATTCGGCGTGCGATCCGCATGGCCTTGGCGTGATTGCCGTGATTGCGGTATTCCAGCATGCGATCCTTGTTCTCCCATACCGACATCGTCCAGCCTACTCTCCAACTGTCGCGTGTAAGGTCGGAATGCAGCAATCCGGCAGCCCTATTCAGTTGCTTCGTTGACCGGACGATGTGGTAAATAAAAAACGGAAGGACCCACATGCCCTTTACTCGCACCCGTGTCACTGAAATCAACAACGAAATCGCCCCTTCCACGAAACACCCATTTTCGGTTTATTGTTAGTATTAGAAATAATACCCCTTCCGAATATCATCTAAAAGGGTAGGATGTACTGGATCCCATCCCAAACGCTCCTGAGTCAACGCGCTGGACGCCGGATTATCTGTTTTCGTGAAGGGTGCAAGCCATCCGAAATGTTTACCTGCTTCTTCAACACCAATGCCTTGGACCGGCAAGTTCAGATGGCGGCCCAAAGCCGTGGCGATCTCTTGAAACGAAATGCCCTCTTCGCTAACCGCATGAAACCGGGACCCTGCCGGAGCCTGTTCTAAGGCGAGTCTAAAAAGGTGCGCCGCATCCAGTAGATGCACGGATGGCCAGCGGTTGGTTCCGGAGCCTGTGTAGGCGGAAAAACCCTTCTTGCGAGCGATGTTCACCAGATTTGGGAACAAGCCCGTCTTATCGCCTTCACCGTGTACGATCGGTGGGAGGCGTACAATCGAGGAACGTACCCCCCGATTCGCCAAGTCTAGGGTGGTATGTTCAGAAATGATGCGTAATCCACCTGGGGATTGAGGATCCCCAGCGCTATCCTCCGTTCCGAGACGGCCGGGAGTAAGCGTCATCGTAGGCATCGCGACGACAAGCGCCCGCTCACCGGTGGGTAAAGCGGTGCCAAGTGTCTCGATGGCTCGCCTGTCGGTCTCAATTGCAGCCTTCATAAATCGCATCGCCACATGACGAGGATTCCCGCCGAATAAAACCCTAAGCCGAGTTGAAGAGCCCGCATGGGAGAACTTGTGGAAGAAGGCCAAATGAATGACCCCCTCTACTGCAGCAGCCGCTTTGCGCAAGCCTGCTAAATCCTCAATCGAACCGATTTGAACCTGGGCACCCAATGCCGTAAGCCGTTTGCCGGCTTTTTCAGAACGGGCAAGACCAACCACTTGGTGACCGGCATCCAGCAGTTCGCGAACGACCGCCCCTCCGATGAAGCCTGTCGCCCCTGTAACCAATACACGCATTTTCAGAAAGCCCCTTTCCTATCGGTAGTATGTCTACTCTTAGTATAGGGGATTGGCCACTATGGTCTTTGCCTTTTCCGTCGGAGTTATTGCCTGATTCAACAGATTCCGCCGCTTAAAAAGGAAAAATCCGCTAGGCTCTATGCCCGCGGAAATTTGAAAAGCCGTTTACGTGTGCGTTTCACTTCAATTGTTGCTGATCCTGACGCCACCTTGTGATATCTCTAGTTGGAGGGTACCCAAAAAATCGGCTGTAATCGCGGCTAAATTGGGAATCGCTTAAATAGCCTACAAGCCGGCTCGCCGTAGTTGCGTCAATGGAGCTGGATAACATTAGACGCCTCGCCTCTTGCAGGCGCAGCACCTTTTGATATTGCAAAGGGCTCATCGCAGTAGCCGATCTGAAATACTCGCGAAACGACGATTCGCTCATATGGACCAACTCCGCCAAATCCGCTACTTTCCACGGCTGGGAAAAGTTACTTTGGAGCCAATCAATCGCTTTTGCAACCTGCTGCATTCCCGATTCCGCCAGAACGGTCTCGGCAACATAAACACCGATTGGGCTGCGAAGGAGGCGGATATAAATCTCGTCTTTTACCAACGGGGCCAGCATTTGAGCATCATCGGGAGAGGACAGACAATCCATCAATCTTGCAGCGGCGTTCATCATGGCCAAATCAGCTTCGATGACGTAGCACGCACTGCGATTGCGAACCTCCGGCAAACCATTAGGAAATACCATCGGCAGCAGCGAAGCAATCCTTTGCGGATCGAGGTATAAACCTATGCCCAAGAACGGTACTTGGGGGCTGGCCTGCATGATTTTCATCGCAACAGGCAAGGCAACGGGAGCAATATACATTCGCGAAGCACTATACTCATAAGCATCTTTGCCTACGGTAATTCGCTTGTTCCCTTGCGCTGCAATGCAGATTACCGGCGAGAACATGGTGTGAACATCATCCGCCGCTTCCACTTGCGAATATCGGTTCACATACAGGCCATGGATTGGTGAAGCATAGGTCCCATCCTGCGAAGTATGCGTGTAAATCAAACTTGCCAACCGGGCTGCTTCACCATCTAGCGCTGACTTGGTCTCATCTGATACAGATACATCCTCATACTTATGGTAATTGGCCATGTTCACAAGCAACTTTTTCCCCCTCAGATGTAACGGGATGATAGGCATGTTCATGATACCACAGGCGCATCCAAAAAGCTTAAGCATTAAAGTTAAATTAGCATGGATATCTCAAGTCTACCCTCCTGCAAGTCCGAGGGGACTCCCTGCTAGCACGAAGCGGACAGCATTTCTCGCTATCGCTTCCCAATGTGCTTTACTTATGATACGGTTCCCCCCGATTTATCTTCACCGCGCGATAAATCTGCTCTACCAGCACCAGCCGCATGAGCTGATGGGGCAGCGTCATGCGGCCGAAGCTCATGCGCTGCTGGGCGCGGCGCATCACGTCATCGGAGAGCCCGTGGCTCCCTCCGATGACGAAGACGACATGGCTCGTCCCGTAGGTGCCGAGCCGGTCGATCTCGGCGGCAAGCTCTTCCGAGCTCCAGAGCTTGCCGTCGATCGCGAGCGCAATGACATGCGCCTCGCTCTTGATATGCGCGAGGATACGCTCGCCCTCGCGCACCTTTACCTGAACAACCTCAGCCATGCTGAGGTTGTCAGGTGCCTTCTCATCCGCCACCTCAATCATCTGGAACTTGAGGTATGGCGTCAGCCGCTTGGCATACTCCGCGATGCCGAGTGTCAAATACTTTTCCTTCAATTTGCCTACTCCGATAATTTGTATGAACATAAATCCTCCATGATCTGCTTATGTGATTGAGCCGTTTATTCTCTGCTATATCTGTCTGAACACAGCTACGCTAAGTCTTTTGGACAGTTATACTCAGAATTATATCATCAATGCCAGATTATCTGCTCCTTACCCGTAATCGAAATTGAACCCCCGGCGAGTTCCGTATATGATAGCTATAGATTATTATACCCAGGGGGTTCACTTATAATGGCAGTCTTAATCAATGAACAAATTAGAGCGTCTGAGGTTGTCCTTACCGGACTGAAGGGTGAGAAGCTGGGCGTAGTTACTAGAGAGGAGGCGCTGGCCATGGCCCGGTCCGCAGGAGCGGATCTGGTCTGTACCTCGCTGATGAGCAGCCCGCCGCCCTGCAGCCTCATGGCCAAGGGCAAAGCCAAATCGGCAGCGCAGAAAGATAACACCGCTCGCAAGCCAGCTTCAGGCCGAACACCAGCGGGTCCGGGCGGCAAGGAGAAGGTGAAAGAATTGCGCTTCACCGCTCATATTGAGGAGCATGACTATGATACGAAGCTACGTCAGGCGGACAAGCATCTGCGCTCCGGGAAGCCGGTGCTGCTGGTAGTCAAAGCCTCCGTAGCGAAGGAAGCAGCAGCATCCAAGGCCGTGATCGAACGGCTGCTCGCTGATCTGAAGGAAGTAGGCATTAAAGACACCGGCATCCAGTATGGCGGCAAGGGCTCGCAGGTGAAGGTGAATCCGCGCTGAAGCACTAGTTATATAAAAGAAACAGCAAAAGACAAAGCCTACAGTGGCTTTGTCTTTTTTACACCCCATGAATATAGACGTTGTCTTGTTCTTTATCGTATACCCTTTTATTGAGTGCCCGCCTTAGTGACTACTCTCCTCTGACTCCGTCACCCGCACAGGCCGTTCTGCTTCCTCATAGGCGCTGAGCACAGAATCCAGCAATCCTGGAAAACGTGCATTCAAATCCTCAGTACGCAAGGACAGCATACGCTGGGTACCTTGAACACGGGTATGGACAACCCCTGCTTCGCGCAGCGTCCGGGCATGATGGGACATCGTCGATTTGGCGACAGGCACATTGAAGCAGTTGCAGGCCTGTTCGCCGTTATGATGAATATCTGAAATGATGGACAAGCGAATTGGATCACTAAGTGCATACAGTACGGAGGCAAGCTGAATATCCTTACGCTCCGGATGAAAAAGTATCTTCATGGATCAATATCCCCTTTAGCATACCGATGGATGCTAGAAATAGTTGTGCTCCTAATTGCATTTTATATCAGCCCATGCTATATTTCAAATGTTCGATGATAATCGAAATACAAAATAATATATAGGAGTGGTCATCACATGGAATCAGTACCTAACATCTCCGCTACATCGGAAAATAAAGATTCAGCAGTGGAAGCCACTCTTCCCAGAGAAGGGCTGTTGACGCTTCTATTCAGTGTTGCGGTTGTTCTTGTCATTATGAATACGGCGATGTTCAATCTGGCGCTGCCTGATGTGACAGAGTCTTTTGGTATCTCAGCTTCTGCCGCCTCATGGATCGTGACCGGGTATTCCATTATGTTCTCCATTGCATCGATTACCTACAGCAGACTTTCCGACTTCCTTCCGATCCGCAGGCTGCTGACGATCGGCCTGCTGACACTCGGATTCGCAGCGATTGCCGGATTCCTCAGCACGAACTTCATCTTCCTCTTGATCGTCCGGATCGTGCAGGCTTCCGGGGCCGGAGCTGTCATGTCGCTGTCACTGGTTCTGTTCACCCGTTATGTTCCGCTGGACCGCCGCGGCAAGGCAATGGCTACCATAATGTCAGCTGTTTCGCTTGGCCTGGGACTCGGTCCCGTTGCAGGCGGTGCCATTACCCAGTACTTTGGCTGGAACTGGCTGTTTGCCGTTACTGCATTTATCCTGCTGCTTGTACCGCTGTTTCTGGTTCTGCTGCCGAAGGAGCTACCGAGTCGCGGTTCTTTTGACGCCGTTGGAGGGATCTTCCTCGGAATCGGCACCACCGGGCTTCTGCTGTTCTTAACCAGTGGACTATGGATTGCTCTGATTGCCGGCATTGCTGCCATTATCTTGTTCGTCAGCCGGATCCGCACCACTCCTGATCCGTTTGTCATGCCCGCTCTGTTCAAGAACCGCTCCTACCTGGTACTTTCTCTGGTTGGGATCGCTTCATACCTATGCAGCTTTGCAACCCTGTTCCTGCTGCCACAGATTCTGGTTCACCGTTTTGGATTTAGCGCGAGCCATGCCGGATTTGTGATTTTCCCCGGCTCTCTGCTTGCCATTATTGTATCCAGATCCGTAGGCCGGATCATTGACCGCTTCGGTAACGGAGGTATTCTGCGCTTTGTACCGCTGCTTGTACTAACGGCTACCATTTTATTTGCCCTCTTCGCCGGACATTCGTGGGTGGCGGTGATGTTCGTGTACATGATTATGAGTCTCGCCTTTACCACGCTCTCCAGTGGGGTATCCAACGAAATCTCCCGTATTTTGCCTTCTTCACAGATTGGTTCCGGGATGGGGCTGTTCCAGCTGCTGCAGTTCTTCAGTGGCGCGTTTGGCGTCGCCATGGCCGCCAGTGCGCTGGAGTGGCAGCGTGGCCTCTCCCTGTCAACGGCTTACTCCAACATTTACTGGGGGCTTTCCATTGCTGCACTCATTGCCATCGCCTCAGCCTTTATATACCGCCGGAGCAGCAATGGGATGAAGGAAATATTTGAGGCGTAAACTGATTGGACCATCATACAGTCTATATACCAAAATACCCTGCAGCTCACATTCACAGCTGCAGGGTAAACCTGATTAAGCGTGACCGATAACCCAGATGCGTCAACATCCGGCTCATCGCCATCTTTTATATAGTTGATTGAATTGTCATGAAGCACACCGGCTCTAGACTACCAGAACCTCTGCACTCTTATCGCACTCCGCACATTTCGCCGGGGGATCCCAGTCAGAGAACTCAGTTTCCTTCAGGTCCACAATATCCGGTGCATCCTCGAACTCGTCCACAAATTTGTCGATGGCCAGTTCCACATGTTCCTTACACACTACATACATTCGATCAAGCATCCCTTTCTGTATCGCTGCGGTATATACTCCTTCTACTGTTCTACCACACTTCACCACAAAAAGGAACTCCCGCCGCAGAGTTTACACACTCTCCACAAACTTCTGATCTTTATATATAGAGCTTACTCCCCTGTCCGCTTCGCAAGGAACTCTGCCGGACGGTCCAGCTCATACAATCTGCGGTAGCGTGCTTCACGGGCCATCAATTCCGCATGGGTGCCGCGCATCTCCACCACCCCATTCTCCATGAAAATCACCTCATCCATCTGCTCTGCACCCACCAGATGGTGGGTTACCCAGATCAGCGTCTTATCCGCCATCGCGTCGAACATGGTTGCCAGCAGTTCACGTTCTGTCCGCGGATCAAGCCCCACTGTCGGCTCATCAAGCACGACGACCGGAGTATTCTGCAGCAGAATACGGGCGAGTGCGATCCGCTGGCGTTCTCCGCCGGAGAAGCGCTGTCCGGCTTCGCGCACGGGAGTATCATACCCCTGAGGCAGTGAGGAGATCAGGTTATCCAGATGGGCCAGTTCTCCGGCCCCTTTGACCTCTGCATCCGAAGCGTCCGGGGCGCCTAGCCGGATATTATTCGCCACTGTTGTATCGAACAGATGCGGGCTCTGGTTAAGGACGGCAATCAACTTCGGAATGTTCTCCCCATAAGCAGAAGCATCGATGCCATTAATTACGGCAGAACCGATAGAAGGTCTGATCACACCTTGAATCACTTTCAGCAGCGTAGACTTGCCTGCTCCGCTGCGGCCGATAATGGCAATCTTCCTGCCCTGCGGAATGGAAAGAGTCAGATCCTGAATGGACCAGTCATCGCCGGTAGTATAACGGTATCCTGCATTTTTAAGCTGAATATGTGCCTGCCGGGTTTCCTTGATCGTCTTCACGGCAGCTTCTGCAAGGGCTCTCGCCTCCACACTGCTTGCTTCATCCGATTCGGAAGTAATCCCCCCCGCTGACTCCACTTGATTCAGCCGCTCCAGCGAGTTGCGGTACTGTGGAATCTTCTCTACCGCATCCGAGACGGGCAGGAAAGCATCAGCCACCGGGAATACTACCAGCACGAACGCCGCAATGAGTGTGCCGGCGATAGCGCCGCTCTGATACTCGCCGGCAGCCCAATAGATAACGGACACAACGGCGACGCCGACAACAGCTTGTCCAAGGAACATCCGGATACGCGCCCATCTGCGGAGTGCTCCGTCGGTACGGGCAACCTCCTTCTCGTCGGCCTCATAAGTGGCCACGAACTGGTTCTGCCGTCCGCTAATCACCCAGTCTCCCATCCCCAACACGGCATCGGTCAGCTTCTGATAGAGCCGGTTGCGTTCCTGTTTGACCATCCGCTGCCGCGATTGTGTGAGCAGCAGTGAGATCAGCGGGAGGACAATTACAATCACCAGCATATAGAGCCCCATCAACAGTGCAAAGGCCACATCAAACGTACCGAGCGAAATAATAGCAGCCGCATAGATCAAGAGAGCAATAATACTTGGAAATACGGTACGCAAGTACACATTCTGCAAATATTCAATATCATCGGCGAGCATTCCCAGAATATCTCCGGTACGAAAGCGCGAAGAAAGGAAAAGTGCCTGTGGCTCCAATATGTTGTACAGCCGGATACGCATCTTGGAGAGAATCCGCAAAATTGTATCATGAGAGACCAGGCGCTCCACATAGTGAATCACCGCCCGGCTTGTTCCAAAGGTACGCACACCAACGATAGGCACATAGATCATCAGAATATTTTCCGGTGGGATGGATGCCTTGGAGATCAGAAACCCGGAAGTGTACATCAGGGAGGAGGCTGAGAAAATCGTCAGCGCACCCAGGACTATTATCAGCAGAAACCGCCAGAAATAGGTATTAAAATAGGGAGCAAACCATCCTTCACGTTTCAATGGATTCCCTCCAATTGACTTTGAATAAGCTCATAATAGGCACCCCTGCGGGCGACAAGCTCTTGATGTGTGCCAACCTCGGCCACCTGTCCCTGCTTCATGACAACAATGATATCCATATCGATCATCCAGTGCAGCCGGTGGGTGGCCAGGAACACCAGCTTTCCCTCAAAAAGCGGAAGCATCGTTTCCTTCAGCTCATATTCCGTCTCAATATCCAGATGAGCAGTCGGCTCATCCAGCAGCATAACCGGACGACTGCTTAGGAGTGCGCGGGCCAATGCTACACGCTGCTCCTGTCCACCGCTAAGCGAACGCCCTCCGCCGCCAATCATCTCATCCAGTCCGCCCGGAAGTGACGCAACCAGCTTCGCTAATCCAGCGGCGGCGATCACTCCCGCAACCGCCTCATTTGTAGCCTCAGGATAATAGAACCGGACGTTATCCGCTAGTGTGCCGCTAAAAATATAAGGCCGCTGCGGAATATAGGCGGTCTGCTGGCGCCATCCCTCATTCGTTAGTGCACTCACCTGGTTACCATTCACTTTAATCGTACCGGACGTAGGATGCAGGAATCCTCCCAGAATATCTACCAGCGTAGATTTCCCAGCACCACTTTCACCAATAATACCGATTTTGGCATTCCCTCTGAACTCCAGATCCACACCGGAGAGCGAAGCGATACCGTCGGCTTCATACTTCACGCCTACTTGATGTAGTTCAAGAATGCTGTCCTTCTGCCAGGCGAAGACATCCCTGAATGATGCGGTTCCGCCGGAAGCCGGAGTCCCTTTACCATCACCTGTTACTGTTCCAGCTGTGTCTCCAGTTCCAGCTACTATTATGTCACCAGCCGGATTCAACAGCTTAGCTTCTACTATCTCCCGGTCAATAATACTCTTCATGGCTTCTCCGGCTTCTTTACCGTCAAGAGTAGCATGGAAGTCCGCTCCGACCAGCCGGACCGGCAGGAAATATTCTGGTGCCAGAATCAGAATAGTGAGTCCGGTGACCAGCGTCATCTGTTCATTCACCAGGCGGAGGCCGAGACTTACCGCTACAGAAGCCACAGACAGCATCGTGAAGAAATCCATAGCGAACGAAGACAGAAAAGCCACGCGAAGCGTGCGCATGGTCGCCGAACGGTAGCGGTCACTTACTGCCGCTATACTCGCACTGTGGCTGCGGCTGCGCCCGAGAAATTTTAATGTTTCGAGTCCGCGCAGTGAATCCACAAAGTGATTGGACAGGGTGCGGTATGACTTCAATTGACGGTCCATCTGCTTGCGGGCCGTCATCCCGATTAGAATCATAAAGACAATAATGATCGGCATCGTCAACGTAAGAATAACACCACTGGAGGTATCCAAGGTGTAGACGTACACCAGCAGCATTGCTGGCGTGACCGCCATCCCTACCATTCGCGGAATAATCAGTTCCAGATAAGTCCGGAACTTCGTGACTCCTTCAAGTACTAGCGTAACCAGATCTCCGGTCCCCCGGTCGCCTGCCAGCCTCGGTCCCAGCTGGAACAGCTTCTCCATCATTTGTCTCCGCATACTGCTGCCCGTCGCTTCCGCGAAGCGGTAAGACACACGGCTCATCAGCAGGGCACTCGCATGACGCACCAGAAACGCAAGAAGGAACAAGAGCGATTTCGCCCCTTGTTCCTTCAGCGGTTCTCCCGCAAATAGCGCAGAGACAACTTCCGCCAGCGATTTCGCCAGCAAAAGTATGGATAGGCTTTGCACCAGGGTAAGGAAGCCCACGATCAGAAAGACCGGCTTAACTCCTTTGTACCCAAGCAAATTTTTATCCATTAGTATTCAAGATGCTCCTTCTCGTGAACCCGTTTATGGAAGACGAAATAGCTCCAGATCTGATAACCCAGCACGAACGGAAGCAGCGACAGCGCCACAATCGTCATTACTTTCAAGGAATAATGGCCAGAAGCAGCATTCGTGATCGTCAGATTAAAAGCTTGATCCAGTGAACTGATCATAACCCGCGGGAACAATCCAACAAAGATAGAGATTACCGATAAGGCCATCACTGCACCTGTCATTCCGAAGGCTAGGCCATCTTTCTTCTTGCTCATGAAATAGCCGGACAGCACATAAGCAGCAATACCCAAGATTACAATTACAAACAGCAGTGCTCCGCGTTTCTCGAATATATCTGTCATGTAATAAGTCATGACCACAAAAGCGAGCAACAGCGCAGCCAGCGGGAACAGCAGCTTTTGTGCCATCTTACGGGCCCGTTCCTGCAGATCACCTACCGTGCGAAGCGTAGTGAACATCAGTCCATGCACCAGGCACAGCAGTACTACAGTAATTCCAGCTACTACAGTATAACCATTTACAATATCGAAGAATCCGGCATACATCTGCATATCCCCGTCGATCGGCAGCCCCTTAATGAAGCTGGCGAACACTACGGCAAGCAGGAATGGTGGCAAGAAGCTTCCGAAGAAAATGCAGACATCCCATGTTCTTTTCCAAGCCAGCGAGTCCCGTTTACCTCTGAATTCAAAGGCGACACCACGGGCAATCAGCGCCAGCAGCGCGAACACGAACGGAATGTAGAATCCACTGAATAGTGTTGCATACCAGTGCGGGAAGGCGGCGAACATGGCGCCTGCGCCAGTAATCAGCCACACTTCATTCGCATCCCAGAACGGTCCGATTGAGTTAATCAGTACCCGGCGCTCCGTATCATTCTTCGCTAATATCTGGGTTTCCATCCCTACACCGAAGTCAAATCCCTCCAGGAAGAAGAAGCCGACAAACAGCACAGCAATCAACACAAACCATAATTCATTAAGAGAAAGCATGGGATCCCTCCTTGTTATACGGATCATGGGATTCGCCGTGATCGTTATCCATGGCGTAAGGGCCTTTTTTGATCACCTTGATGAACAAGCCAACCAGTACCAAACCAAGAATGGCGTAGATGGCTGTAAAAGAAATTACCGAGAACAACACCTGTCCGCTCGTAATATTAGGGGATACACTATCCTCTGTAGTCATTAACCCAAATACCGTCCATGGCTGACGCCCCATCTCGGTCATAATCCAGCCCGAAGTATTAGCAATTGGCGGAAGCAGCAGCCCCCAGAGCATAAAACGCATGAACCAGGTGTTCGGGCGTTCCATCTTCTTGCGCCACATCAGGTAGACGGCGTATACTCCCAGCAGAATCATAAGCGAGCCTGCAGCAACCATGATCCGGAAGCTCCAGAAGGTTGTGCGAACCGGTGGAATATAGTCCCCAGGACCATAGGTCTGTTCATATTCAGCCTGTAGTGTATTCATCCCTTTAACAGATCCCGAAAACTTACTGTAGGAGAGAAAACTCAGCATATATGGGATTTTCACTTCATGAGAGCTTATTTTATTCTCTGGATCAATCGTTGCAAAAACCGTCCATGCAGCAGGGTCTCCACTGTCATCCCATAGTCCCTCGGAAGCGGCCATCTTCATGGGCTGGGTATCTACCAGATACTGCGCCTGGGCATGTCCCGCAATGGCTACACCGAACGATGAAATAATGCCGACAATCGCAGCAATTTCAAAAGATTTGCGGAAAAAGGAAACATCCTGCTTCTTCAGCAATTTATATGCACTAATTCCCGTAACCAGGAAGGCGCCTGTCGCGTACGCGGCAAGAACCGTATGAGGGAACTCGACCAGCAATTGTCCATTGGTAATTAATGCCCAAATGTCATTCATCTCAGCCCGTCCATTATTAACAGCAAATCCTACCGGATGCTGCATGAATGAGTTAGCCAGCAGAATCCAGAAAGCCGAGAACATAGTTCCAAGCGCTACCAGCCAAATCGAGAGCAGGTGAACACGTTTGGATACTTTATCCCAGCCAAAAATCCAGATTCCAATAAACGTAGACTCCAGAAAGAAAGCTAGCAGCGCTTCAATCGCGAGTGGAGCTCCAAATACATCACCGACAAAACGCGAATAGTCCGACCAGTTCATTCCGAACTGAAATTCCTGCAGAATTCCTGTTACTACGCCCACAGCGAAGTTAATCAGGAAAAGCTTTCCCCAGAACTGGGCCATCCTTTTGTACTCATCATTTCCTTTTCTTACATACATCGTCTCCATGATTGCAATTAAAAGCGCGAGTCCAATTGACACTGGTACAAAGAAATAATGAAAAATTGTCGTCGACGCAAATTGTAATCGCGACAGCATCACTGTATCCATATTTCTCCCCTTCCTTCTCCCCATTCGATATGTCTATTTTGTCAAAAATTCAAAGGGTTAAGTGTGATAATAATCACATTATACACCCTGTTTGGGCTTAAAATTCAATAAATTTGTGACAAATATCACAATATTACGTTTGGAAAGCAAAAAAAATAAGACGGTTTCACCGTCTTGAATGTGTTCATTATTCTATAGAAGCTTGACTCATAAAGGCATTGGTTAGGTAATGGAAATACCCTTCTTCAGCGATTTCAAATCGCCATTGGAATTGAGCAGCTGCGGCAGCATCTTCATACTGCGCTCCATAGGGGAGTGACAGAGACGGCAAGAAGGCGCATGTTCAAATGCGAAATTATCCCTCATCCATCCATTACATCCATCATTGGTACAGGCCCAAATTGCGGTATTTTCTTCCGGTACTTCCTCCAAAGGCTTCTTCCGGTAGTTCATTGCCGTTCCTCCCTTCCTTTATGTCACAAGTTGAGAATCCAGACAAGTAGAAACGACATTGCCGTCCTTGATGTTAAGGACGGCAACCGTTTCACGAGTAATATAAGGGACCGATATTGCATGAAGCATATAATTCCTTATATTTGAAAAAAAGACCGTCCCAACTTTCACAAGCGGGGACGGACCTTCTATTATTACAGTTTTACAACGTTTTCGGCTTGTGGTCCACGGTTGCCTTGAACAACGTTGAATTCAACGCGTTGGCCTTCGTCCAAAGTTTTGAAGCCGTCGCCAGTGATTGCGCTGAAGTGAACGAATACGTCGCTTCCGCCTTCAACTTCGATGAAACCGAATCCTTTTTCTGCGTTGAACCATTTAACTGTACCTGTTTGCATGTGTGTTACCTCCACAAATTTAAATTAATATGTTCTTTTTATCTTCAAACAAAGAAAAAATTCACACATTGAGAAAGGCTGTAATTCATGTGACAACCCTTTTCAATACGAAAATTAGGTATCATTTGTATGAATAATTTTATGTTACCACACCTTTATAACAAAGGCAAGCTATCACATCCGAATTTCTCCTTATTTTCACTAATTAGGCTAACTTTCCAATGTAAGGGCTACCAGTTAGGTTAAGTTATATATTTTATAACCCCTGCTCTATCCTTTACCCCATTTTTCAAGCTTAGAAACGGCTGCCACCCAAAAATTATTAATAATTTTCAGGGTGGCATCGCTCCTCATGTGACTGCCTCTATATTATATACTGCCCCTAAGACTTTTATTCCTCCGGCTTCTCAAGAAGTTTTACGGTAACTTGCTTCATAGCTCCATTGCGGTAAAAGGTGATTTTGAGGTCATCTCCGATCTTGGTATGATCGTACAGATACTTCCGCAGTGACAACGTGGATGTAATGGCTTGATCGTCGAACTTCGTAATCACATCATTGAACTGCAGGCCCGCATCTTTCGCAGGTCCAACCGCATCCAGAACAACAACCCCATCCGTCACGCTGGTGGGCAGGTTCAGCTGCTTACGCTGGTCTTCTGCCAGAGGCACATAAGGATTGTTGAGATCCACTGAATATACACCTAAGTACGAACGGGCAATTTTACCTTTGGATGCGAGTTCATCGGCTGTTTCCATCACATGGTTGGCCGGAATCGCGAAGCCGAGTCCCTCCACGCCTGTGTCAGAGATCTTCATCGTGTTGATACCGATCACCTTTCCATCCAGATCCACCAGCGCCCCGCCGCTGTTACCCTCGTTGATGGCGGCATCTGTCTGAATAACTTCCTGTTCCCAGTCATACACACCATCCTGGTTCAGGGATACCGGAATGGTCCGCTCTGTATAGCTGACGATCCCAGAGGTCAGTGTATCTCCAAGTCCCAGGGGATTGCCGATAGCAATAACGGTCTCTCCCAGCCGAAGCTTCGAGGAATCACCGATTTGGGCGATCGTATTAATACCTTTGCCATCTATGGAGAGTACGGCTATATCACTAACCTTGTCTGCGCCAACAAGTGTTGCTTTATGGGTCTTACCGTCAACCGTAACAACCTCCAGCTTGCTTGCACCTTCGATAACATGATTGTTCGAAATAATAAATGCTTTGCCGTCGTCCTTCTTATAGATAACTCCCGATCCGAGTGCAGACTCATCGAGAATATTAAGTTCCTTGTTATCTTCCTTATGATTAATTATGCTCACTACCGCCGGGCGTACAAGAGCGGCAGCCTGAATAATCCGGTCATAGGGATCCCCACTGCTTACAGCAACCTTATCGATTACTGCTGGTGATTCGGCTTTCTCATGGGTCAGCTGTCCGGTCACCAGACTGAACAGAAGCACCGCTGTTACAGCGCTAACTACGGAGCAGATAATGGCTACCTGCCATGTAGTCAGGCTCCTCCGCGATCTGCGAGGCCACTTATACCCGCCCGCTCCGCTTGAGGCATCACTCTTTCTGCTGCTGCGCCGTGACACTTTCGTTGAATAGAAATCATCGTCAAACAGTCCCACCGTTCATCCTCTCCCCTCTATTGCTACTGGTATTCAAGACCTGAACGCCAAGCAACCACGCCCGGATATACCTCAACTTCTCTTAGACTCCAGGAAGCACTAAAAGGTTTCATGATACTAATTCACCCTATAAGTACGGAGCAAAGCACATAGGACGTCTACAATTCTTGCAAGCTAGCGTTACCCTGTCACTTTTCAGGAATATTTTGCAGCTTAAAAGACTACAATAATAGAAGACTATTGAGTCAATGTCTGTCTTGCTCTTCCTGCTTAATTGTATCACACACAGATGTTACACCGTGTTTTTTCTGCTGTAAAAAACATGTAAATTATTACAGGAAAGGAGGGTATAAGTTGGAATCTTTTTCGGCAAATATGGATCTCGTGCACTTTATCGGTAAATTGGGTGACCTTAAGGATGAACACTATCATTTGGTTCTGGTTCAGAGCGCCCTGATCGAACTCATGATTGACAAGGGATTCTTCTCGCGCCAAGAGCTGGAACGCAAGATTACAGAAATGGACCAGCTTATGACTGGCTCACCTTATCCCATGGCGTAGGACGGTCATAGTAGGTATCGCAGAGCCTGAATTCATTGTCTTTGTAAAAACAGCCCCGGTCTTCCATCGCGCCGCGCACAGACATTTTAGCCAAGTCCATCATGTTGTGATCCCGGCTCAGATGTGCCAGATACGTGCGTTTGGTCCGCCCGGTCAGAATTTCACTCAGCGCCGCGCCTGCCGCCTCATTCGACAAATGGCCCAGGTCACCAAGGATCCGCCGCTTTGTGTTCCAAGGATAACGTCCCATTCTCAGCATTTCAATATCATGATTAGCTTCCAGTACAAGCACATCAGCATCAGAGATCGCAGCGCGCACTTTATCGCTGACATAACCCAGGTCTGTCGCCACACACAGCTTCTCTTTGCCATCATAAAAGTTATATCCCACCGGCTCAGCCGCATCATGCGAGATCGCAAATGACTCCACCCGCAGACTGCCGAAATCCCTGTGCTGCCCCGTCTCCAAAATGACCCGATTCTGTTCGGCAATCGTGCCGATACCCTTCTCAATCGCTCCCCATGTGTTCGTGTTGGCATAGATCGGAAGATCATATTTGCGCGCCATCGCTCCAAGTCCCTTAATATGATCGGAATGCTCATGCGTCACTAGAATTCCATCGATATCCTGTCCAGTCAACTCGCGCATAGCGAGCAGTTCATCAATCCGTTTTGCGCTTAGTCCAGCGTCAATCATCAGTGTCGTTTCCCCATTGCGTACCACCGTCACATTACCGGTAGAACCGCTGGACAGCACTGTAAATGATATTCCCATTCTCTCTCCTGCTCCTTCTACTCTGTTGTCTTGGGACTGATTATGTCCGCACTTATGGCATCCACATAATAGGCGTTGCCATTCTCCAGCATGAACCGCCACATGGGCGAGGCTACCTGGCTTTCGGAATTAAATAACTCGCCGTAATATCCCAGCTCAATCTCCTTAACCACCGAATTCGCCGGAAAATACTTCTCAATCAGGCTGCTGAGCGCCTGTGATGCCGGAAGCACCTTCTGATCCCTATCCCTTCCGGTGGTTACCATCTCAATCTTCGGCCACCGAAAGGCGACAATCTTCTGATCACTGTTGATCAGCTCCAGTCTAACCCTGAACAATGACCACTTCTTGTCTACCAGCGGATGAAGCACGAACTTGCCAACCTCGCTTTCCTGTGAATCAAAACGGTAGTTAGCAATATCCGGAATCTGCCCCTTCAGCGCAGTACTGAGCTCGGTAAACGAAGAATAGATCAGCTTGCTGTCTATCGGTTCCTTAAGCTCTACGGGAGGCTCATTCTGCTCCTCCCCCGAATAATGATACGTAAGATCCGGCAACTGGGGCGTTGCAGCAGGAATTGGACACAGAATACGGATATTCTTCTCTTCCATGACAGCCTGCGTCTCCTGCGACAAGGAGGTGAAATCCAGGTTGGCGCTGGCCTGATCACGCAGATCCATCCAGAGCTGATAGCATAGCAACAGATTCAATACCAGAAAGGCGTATATCAGCACATTTTTTGCTCTTCCCCAGTCCATACCTTCCCTCCTATAAATATAGCTTCTTCATCTAGCAGCAAAAACACTAATTCAGTGTAAGCACGGTGCCATCAACGAGCGTAGCCCGCCATACCGGGATCAGCTGAAGCTTCTCCCCTTTGACAGAGGGTACATACACCGGAGTCAAGTCCTTCACCGCGGAGGACAGGCTAATCTGCGCCAATTGGCTCTCCAGCTTTTGGCCGAACGATAAATCCACAACCCTCTTGACCGCCTTGTCCTCCTCAACAAACATCAGAGAACGTTCATAGGAAGATACGGTTCCTTGCTGCAGCTCCAGATTAATTACTCCGTATTGCAGCTTCGGCTGGCTGATAATCGGATAGGAACCATAGGGAGAAGAACCATAGAACTGCTGAAAAGAAACCTTGCGCTCCTGTCTTCCCTCTTCTGTTGCCGCCAACCGGTAGGTTCCATTCCATCCCCCGTGCTCATTGACAAAATCAACAGCCTCCAGCGCATCCTTGGCCGGTGTACTCTCTCCTGCGGGTAGCGCAGCCGGATCACTATAGCTCATCCAGTTCTGTTCCTGATCCACCTGAAGACTGCGTTTGCTGTCTGTATAGATTTCGGACCCGTCTTTTTCCGGAATATATCGGGTACTGCCTGCATCGAAAAAGAGGTTGCTCTGCATCTGTTGAATCGTATACATGCCCGAGGGCATTTCGACTTCAACCATTGGTACTTTGGCAACCGGTACATAATAATCACCATTTACTGCCTTGTAATTGGTCAGATTGTTGCCGAAGTCAACATGCTGCTGCACATCCTGTACGGTAAGGTCAGCCTTGGCTGCTTCATAGACAATGTCGCCACGGGTACTGAAGAAAACAGCATGAGCTTTGGAATCATTCTTCATATTGTAAATCCAAATCCTGTCAATACTCTCCCCTTCAAACAGGGAATCAGGTGACAACTGCATGACCCTCTGTAGCAGGGTTACGGGGATGCCTGCTCCAAATGACAGCTCAATGCCCGGATTGTCATTCCGGATTTTATCCCAGTCGAAGTCTTGTACGGACCGCCTTTGAAAGCTCTCAAAGTTCCGGCCTTTCAAACGGTTAAGGATGAGATTGTAAAAAGTGGTATTGGGATAAAAGAGCGTATGCTTGCCCTCTCCCCTATGAATGATCATTTTATCTGGGTAGAGCAGGTTTTCGACCTTCTCCTCCGGCCCCATATTGTCCGTCTTCACATATAAATTCTCCGACATGACTGCTGAATCGCTGCCAGGCAGCCGGTAGATCAGATAATAGCTCTCTACAAGACTCCCGAATACTAGGAGTGCGAGAATCCATGATTTCACTTTTTCCTTCATCACTCACTCCCCCTATCCTGCTTCAATGGCAGTGTAAAGGTAACCAGGGAGCCCTCATTCAGCTCGGATTGAAGAGATATCGAGCCGCCGTGCGCCTTGACAATTTCCCGGGCAATGGACAGTCCCAGACCTGTTCCACCCATATTGCGGGAACGTGCCTTGTCCACTCTATAGAAACGCTCAAAGATGCGTTCAATGTCCTTCTTGGGTATGCCGATCCCGGAATCCCGGACCGATACGGCCAGCATTCCCTCTTCATTCTTCAGGGCTTCCAGTTGAATCGTCCCGCCCTCCGGCGTATATTTCAGCGCATTGGAGACCAGATTGCCCAGCACCTGATCAATTTGATCACGGTCCAGCCAGGCGCTCTCGACCTCTTTGCGGACTCTCGTGCTAATGTGAATCCGTTTTTGGCGGATTTGAAAAGAGAAGCGGTCAGCCACATCCTCCAGCATCTCGGAAATATCGGTCTGCTGGATGCGCAGGCTGGATTCCTTCGAATCCAGACGTGAGAGATGCAGCAGATCCGTAACCAGGCGGATCATGCGCTCTGTCTCATTGCGGATGACCCCGACGAACCGCACAGCAAGCTGCGGATCTTCAAGCGCACCGTCATCCAAAGCCTCGACATAGCTTTTGATAGTCGTTAGCGGCGTCCGCAGCTCGTGCGACACATTCGCTACGAATTCACGGCGCGACTCTTCCAGGTTCTCCTGCTCGGTGACATCCTGCAGGACTGCTATCGTACCCACGATGCCTCTGCCTTCCCGCCGGTGTATCGGTGTGAAGGTCACCCGCACAATATTTGGATCTCCTCCTCCCATTGGGAAGAGATGAAGCATGGCGGATTGTGCATTTCCCTGAGCAAGTGAACCTGACTGCTCATGATCCAGACCGAGCAGCTCATCCAAAGGTGCGCCCTCTGGGAGCGGACCTTCCGAACCCAGCATATGTGCGGCCCGGGTATTCATCAGAATGACCCCGCCGCTCTCATCGGTGGCGACCACACCGTCACTCATATTCGCGAGAATAGAGGCCAGCTTCTCCTTCTCTTCTTCATTCTGAGACAGAGCTTCTCGTAACCGGCCTGTCATATAATTAAAGGCCTGGCTTAGCTGGCCAATCTCATCATTGCCGAATACCGGCATTTTACGGTTGAAGCGGCCTTCAGCCACTGCCGTCGCATGCCGAGTCATTTCCTTGATCGGATGCGTGATCGTATGCGCCAGAATAACACCCAGAACGGCTGTAAGCGCCAGAGCCAGGAGCAGTCCTGAGAGGAATACACTGTTAATCCGGCTCATAGTGGCATACAGATCTTTCATATCAGCAGCAATATAGATTGCCCCTACCACCTTGTCCCCGGAAAGTACAGGCTTAGCGACTACCTTCTTGCGCACATTATCATCCGCAATAATATACTCCTCATTGTCGCTAATCCCCTGGAGAGCGCGGCTGACCACGGTCTGGGTATTGCGCTGCCCGACATAGTCATTTTGCGAAGGGACGGAAGTGGTGATAATCTTTCCGCTTGCATCCAGCACCTGAATCTCGGCTCCATTGATATAGAGATTGTTGACCATCCCCCGCAGACTTTCTACAGCGGTCTCTTCATCTGCTGTTCCGGCCTCACTGCCGAATTTATCGGCGGTCAAAATCGAGAGCATCTCTGCCCGCGCCTTCAGATCCTTAGTAAAATTATCAGTCAGTGAATTCTTCATTGAGCTGACAAAGTACACACCAATAAGCTGCATGGCGATCAGAATCAGCAGCACATAAATAATAATCAGTCTGGCCTGTATCGTCCGGAAAAAGGACAGTCCCTTCATCACAACCCTCCGCTTTTGGGGCTATGCATCAAATAACCAAGTCCGCGCCGGGTAAAAATGTATTCCGGCTTACTGGGATTCTCCTCAATTTTCTCTCTCAGACGGCGGATCGTTACATCAACGGTCCGCACATCCCCGAAATACTCGAAGCCCCATACGGCCTGCAGCAAATGCTCCCGGGTCATCACCTTACCCGCGTGCCGAATCATATAATAGAGTAGTTCATATTCACGATGCGTCAGATCAAGCGGTTCGCCTTCCTTATAAACCATGTACATGTCCGTATCTACAAACAGGCCAAAATGCTGTACTCCCTGCTTGCTTTCCAGGGGTTCACTCAAAGCTTCCGAAGGCGCTGGTTTATGCTGGCGGCGCATCTGTGCTTTAACTCTCGCCAGCAGCTCCCGTGTACTAAATGGCTTGGTTACATAATCGTCTGCTCCAAGCTCCAGACCCAGCACCTTATCAATTTCCCCATCTTTGGCGGTAAGCATAATAATCGGGATATCCAGATGAGCTGAGCGCACCTCACGGCAGACATCCATGCCATCCTTGCCGGGAAGCATAAGATCGAGCAGCATCAGGTCAGGCCGTTTAGACAAGGCAAGCTCTACTGCACTGTTTCCGTCAAAAGCACAGATTACCTCATAGCCCTCTTTTTCCAAATTGAATTTCAATATATCAGCAATAGGCTGTTCATCGTCTACTACCAGAATCGTCCCCATCTGCATATGCTCCGCTTCACCTTTCTAACCTTACTTATCATTGATTCTCTTATTTTAGCATACCTGTCCTGGTGTCACATCCTACGATGCGCATTCTTGGAATTAAAAAGCCGCCCGAAATCAAATCGGACGGCTGGTTAAGATATGAATTATTGCAGATACTTCATAGGGTTGATCGCTACCCCGTTCTTGCGAATTTCAAAATGCAGATGAGTGCCGGTTGAACGTCCAGTATTGCCCATGACTCCGATTGGTGCACCTTGTTCTAGCCTTTGTCCTAGAGAGACTGTAATTCTGCTCAAATGCCCGTAATACGTAACGTATCCGTTATGATGATCCACGATAACCACATTGCCATATCCATTCTGTACACCTGCGAAGCTGACTGTTCCGGCATCGGCTGCTCTGATCGTACGGTTGCCGGATACCAGGTCAACCCCTTTATGTACGCGGCCCCAACGTTCGCCGTAGCTGCTGGAAATTGACGCGCCCACCACTGGCCAGGCGAACATTCCTGTTCCTTCTCCGGAAGACTTGGTTTCCTTGTACGTTCTTGCCCCGACCACCTTGGTCCCCCGATACACCACTTCCGGCAACGAAGCTTTGACTACCGTCTGTCCCAGCCATTCTTCCTTGACGACCAGACCATTTTCTTTGGTTAGCCGGTACTGCATCGTTTTGAGACCAGTCTGTCCTGGACGGACTACCTTGCTCTTACCTGCTGCGAGCTGATCACTGGTACGCACTATCACATCCGGCTCCGTAACAACCTCTTCGTTAACCTGTTCTACAGTAACAACCGTAAGCGCAGGCTGGGGCACTGTCAATTGCAGGGTGTCTCCAATCTGCAGCGTCAATTCTTTGACCGTAGGATTGTTCTTGAAAATCTCAGCCTGTGTGGTCTCGAACAGTTTGGCGATCCCCGAAATCGTGTCGCCTTCCTGCACCGTGTACGTCAACGGTTCCTCTTTGCCTTCAGTAAGCGCATTGACGGCTTGCTCCACACTTAAGACTTTGTTCGGATCAGCTTTGACTGGTACAATTGACACCTGCTCGCGGATATCAGCCGATTCTACACTATCTTTAGCGGTGGTTGACCCTTTAGCTGAACTGGAAGCGGCCGTTTTCTTGAGCTTAGCCCCTGTAGTAGCCTCAGCCTGCGGCATGTAATGCTCCTTGACACCTTTCAACACGGCAGCTGCTGTCTCCTGATCCTTGACAATGCCGAGTACCTCGCCGTCCACCGTCAATTGCACCCCTACCGCATAAGCTTTTAGCATGCCATCCAACTTGTCCAATGTCGCCCCGCTGTCGATCTCAGGCTTAAAGGCCTTCTCGGCTTCGGTAGAAATACCATCTGTTTGCAGCACCATCACGGACTCAGGATACTTTTCTTGATACTCCTGACGTTTCTGTTTGAACAGCTGTTCCAGCTCAGATTTTTGGCTAAGCTTACCGATTTCTTCGCCCTTCACCAGAACCTTATAGTAAGTTACCGTATTGGCAGCCACATACCTTTTCTCGGCTCCGACCAAAAACGCACCAAGCAGCAACAGACCAGCCGAAGCCGCGATCCAGGAACGCCGCCGTAATCTCCGGGGTTTGTTCTCCGGATGAAAGACATTCTCACTGGCAGCGTCACTGCCCTCTTGACTTGCTGCACCGGACGCTGCGGAATGTCCGTCATCGTTCCGCAGCTTCCCCGTCCGGCGCATGAACTTAAATCCCTTCATGAAACTCTCCCTTTCAGTCCGCCCATTCATACCGCAAAGAGCGGCCAAGCTTTGTTATACGTCCCCTTATTTATATGCTGCAGCATCTATTTATCTATTTGCATTACTACGTATAGTCATGTTGTCAGGTACCCGGAAAAGGTTACAAAAAATTAACCCCTTTTAGTCCTTTTTTACTGTACCACAGCCGGGAGAAAAATTTCAACTTTCTATACACAACAAAACCCGCGAAATTCGCGGGTTTTTTCCAAAAATATGACGTAAAAACAGCTTTACCGTGTCCGAAAAGTGACGATTTTTAATTCTGCGGGCTGTCCTTTCCGATTGGTGTAAGCATTTTCATTAAGGTCTCATATTCCTCTGGATCTACATATTTTCCTATAACCTGCTGCAGTTCCTGGACTTCACTCTCTGTTAACCCATCCTCCATGGCCTTGGATATTTTTTGCATTTCCTCTTGGGGCAGCTTAGCCATCAAAATATTGAAAATATTGGTCTTGTCATCAGCAGGCAGATTCTCCTTCAAATTCAGCATGGCTTCTGGTGTCATGACCAATTCCTGTTCACTGGAAGCCTCCCCCATTACAGGCAGAGCATCCTTAGGGGCATCTTCCTCTACCGTTTTCTCTCCACTTTTACCGTCATCTTTATCTGTTTTATTGCTGTTTGGCGCTGCAGTTCCTTCATCCTCTGCTGTATCTGATTCCGCAGGCTTGGCGTTCATACCGGTCAGACTCTTCATGAATCCGCCGATCCCCGGCTCCGGTCCATCCAGCTTAATGTCGAAGCTTGCCAGCACTGATTGAATATACGTATTCACAACATACGCTGTAGTCAGAATAGACAGTGCGCTCGCCAGCACCACAATTAGACAGACAGCCAGTGTGCGCTTTACCATTTTCATCTTCATCTCTCCCTTGCATCTGTTCATTTGCAATCTCAGGAATATCAGGCCTCGGGTCCTTCTATCCTTTCAGTATTGACTAGAACGCTGCCAGAGAAACGTATACGCAAAAACAGTGGTGCCTCGATTATCGCCATAAAATATAAAAAGGAGCCTCCATTGAGGCCCCTTAGAGGGTAAATCCATATAATTGGGCTTAGATATAGATTGGCAGTACTTGATTGGTCTGCTCACGGTTACGGCCCACGGAGAAAATCGAGATCGGAATGCCTGTAAGCTCCGACACCCGTTCAACATACTTCCGTGTGTTCGCAGGCAGATCATCCAGTGTCTTCGCCGAAGTGATATCCTCACTCCAGCCTGGCAGCTCTTCGTAGACTGCTTCGCATTCCGCCAGCATCTTCAGAGAGGCCGGATAATGAGTGATGACTTCTCCACGGTATTTATAGCCTGTGCAGATTTTCACGGTTTCCAGGCCACTGAGTACGTCAAGCGAGTTCAGGGACAGACCGGTAATTCCGCTGACACGCCGAGCATGACGCACAACTACACTGTCAAACCATCCTACGCGGCGTGCACGTCCCGTTACAGTACCATATTCATGGCCAGTCTCACGGATATAGTCACCGATGGAATCGTTCAACTCAGTTGGGAACGGACCATCCCCAACACGGGTAGTATAAGACTTGGCTACACCAATAACCTGCTTAATCTTCGACGGTCCTACACCGGAACCGATGCAGACGCCGCCTGCCGACGGATTCGACGAAGTAACAAATGGATACGTGCCTTGGTCAATATCAAGCATTACACCCTGCGCACCTTCGAACAGTACACGGGAATCAGCATCAATGGCTTCGTTCAGTACCACAGAAGTATCGGTAACATAACCGCGGAGCACTTCTGCATATTCCAGGTATTTAGTCAGGATTTCTTCTACGTCCAGCGCCTCTGCTCCGTAGACCTGAGTGATTACCTGGTTCTTTTCTTCCATTAAGTGGCGCAGTCTCTGCTCGAACTCCTCTGCATCCATCAGATCAGCAATGCGGATACCGTTGCGGGCAGCCTTATCCATATAAGCCGGGCCAATCCCTTTGCGGGTAGTACCGATTTTGTTAGGGCCTTTACGGTCCTCTTCCAAGGCATCCAGTAGCATATGATATGGCATGATGACATGGGCACGGTCACTGATGACCAGATTCTTGGTGTCAAAGCCGTTCTCATGAATATAATTAATTTCTTGAATCAGCGCTTCAGGGTTGATGACCATTCCGTTGCCGATGACACAAGTTTTCTCTTTATAAAATACTCCTGATGGAATCAAGCTCAGTTTGAACTTCTTCCCGTCAATCAGAATCGTGTGACCGGCATTGTTACCCCCTTGATACCGGGCGACCACATCTGCGCTCTCTGCCAGAAAATCCGTGATCTTGCCTTTGCCTTCGTCTCCCCATTGTGTTCCCACGACGACTACCGTTGACATGTTCATTCCTCCGTAGGTGCTCGCTTAGCACCATTATTTTTCAAAATAGAAGAATCTATATGATTAAGCTATAAATTATCCTTCTATTTCCCGCTGAAACCCGCCGTCCCTTTAGGACAGCGAAGCCGTTTCCACTTGTAATATGGGCTCTGTACGCGCTTCTTATGTACGCAGCCCTCCGGACGCCCTGCGGTTTAACCCGCTAAAGCACAATAACCAGTGTAACAGCGGTACTTTTCAAAGTCAAATAAAAACGAACGATCTCACAAGAAAATGTGTGATCGTTCGGATATTGTGCGTAAACTGCCTAACCTGCAAATGGTTCGTTATGAGCACGCTCGTAGTTGACGAACTTGTTGAAATTTTTCAGGAACACTAGCTCTACGGTACCAACGGGGCCATTACGCTGTTTGGCAATAATAATTTCAATGATATTTTTCTTTTCAGTATCCTGATTATAATAATCATCACGATAGAGAAAAGCTACGATATCGGCATCCTGCTCAATTGAACCGGATTCACGAAGGTCACTCATCATCGGACGTTTATCCTGACGCTGCTCAACACCACGGCTGAGCTGAGACAGTGCAATCACCGGGACATCCAGCTCACGGGCAATCTGCTTCAAGGTACGGGAGATCTCAGAGACCTCCTGTTGGCGGTTCTCGCCGCCCTTGCCGCGTCCCTGAATGAGCTGCAAATAGTCAATGACAATCATGCCCAGACCCTTTTCCTTCTTCAGCCTTCTGCATTTGGCCCGGATATCCGTAACTGTAATACCAGGAGTGTCATCTATATAGATTTCCGCCTCGGACAAGGATTGAATGCCCATCGTCAGCTTTGACCAGTCATCATCACTTTTGAAGTCACCGGTACGCATAATATTGGCATCCAGGTTCGCCTCAGCACAGATCATACGTTGAACCAGCTGCGGTGCCGACATTTCCAGACTGAAAATAGCGACGGTCTCTTTGGCCCTAACTGCTACATTCTGGGCAATATTCAGGGCGAACGCTGTTTTCCCTACGGAAGGCCGGGCAGCCACAATGATCAGGTCGTTACGCTGAAAACCATTAGTCATATGGTCGAGGTCCACGAAGCCGGTAGGAATCCCAGAAGTCCCCCCCTTGTTCTGATGAAGCAGCTCTACCCGGTCAAACACCTGCATGAGAACATCACGGATGGCAATAAATCCGCTGCCGCTGCGCCGGTTGGAGATTTCCAGAATCCGCCGCTCGGCATCGCTCAGCATACCGCCTACATCTTCTCCGCCAGTGTAGCCTTCACTGACAATCTGCGTCGCGGTACGGATCAGGCGGCGCAGCATCGCCTTCTCTTCAATGATTTGGGCATAGTATTCGACGTTGGCTGCAGTCGGCACCGCATGCGCCAGCTTCGCCAGATAGCTGACACCGCCGATATCCTCAAGCTGTCCCTTGTCCTGTAGTCTGGACGTCAGTGTAACGAGATCAATCGGCTGGCTCTCTTCTCCGAGCTGCACCATCGCTTCAAATATCATCTGATGCGGTTTATCGTAGAAGTCTTCGGTATTCACCCGCTCCATCGCAGTAATCAGCGCTTCATCCTGCAGGAGTACTGCACCGATTACAGCCTGCTCTGCCTCCAGGTTCTGCGGGGGAATCCGATCGAAAAAGAGATCTCCACCCATCTTACTCCTCCGTTACCTGAACCGTGAGGTTAGCCTTTACTTCAGTATGCAGCTTCACCGTCACCTGAAATGTACCCACATGGCGGATCGGATCATTCAGTTCAATCTTGCGCTTATCGATCGAGATGCCCTGCGTAGCGGCCAGAACTTCACCAATTTGCTTGCTTGTAATGGCACCGAACAGACGGCCGCCTTCACCAGCTTTGGCTTTCAGAGTCAGCGTCAGCTCGTCCAGCTTCTTGCCCAGCTGAACGGCTTCCTCTTTCTCCTGATCCTTGCGCCGCTGTTCAGCAGCTGCCTGATTCTCCAAAGTCTTTACATTACCATCCGTAGCCGGGCGAACCAATCCACGCGGCAGCAGGAAGTTGGCTGCATAACCCTCTGATACCTCTTTGACTTGCCCCTTCTTGCCCTGACCCTTAACATCTTTTATGAAAATGACCTTCATTCGAACAGCCCCTCTTTCGCTTCAATTTCAGCCAGTACTGCAAGCAGTCTGGCTTCTGCTTCTTTACTTGTTCCTTCAAGCTGTACGGCAGCATTGGACAAATGTCCGCCGCCCCCCAGCTTCTCCATAACAACTTGCACGTTCATCCGCCCGAGTGACCGGGCGCTGATGCCGATGAGGCCATCTGGCCGCTCGCTGATGACGAACGATGCCACCACATTCGTCATCCCCAGCAGCGTATCTGCCGTCTGGGCAATCAGAAGCTGTGGAATCTTCATCCCCGGTGCCGTTACAACCAGTGCTATATGATCATACACCATCCGGGCATGTTTGATAATTTCCGCTTTTGAAATGTACTCCTGCAGATCCTCCTTCAGCATACGCTGAATCAGAATCGTATCTGCGCCAACCCGCCGCAGAAATCCTGCTGCTTCAAAGGTACGGGATCCGGTGTGTAACGCAAAATGCTTGGTGTCCACCGTAATACCTGCCAGCAGCATCGTAGCTTCCAGCGGGCTGAGCTTGATCTTGTCATGAATATACTGCAGCAGCTCTGTAACCAGCTCGCATGTAGATGAAGCATACGGCTCCAGATAGACCAGTACAGCATCATTGATGAATTCCTCACCTCTGCGGTGATGGTCCACGACCACAATCCGGCTGGCATACTGCACCAGGCGCGGCTCCATAGTCATCGATGCCTTATGGGTATCTACCACGATCAGGAGGGTATGTTCCGTCATGACTTGCAGTGCTTGTTCTGTAGAAATAAAAGATTTGTTCAATTCCTCATCCCTGCGGATTTGCTCCATCATCCGGGTAATCGAAGGGTTCGGAGTCTCCATCACAATGTTTGCTTCCACATTGTACATCTGAGCTGCTTTGAGCAGGCCAATCGCAGCACCTACAGCATCAATGTCCGGCGTCCGGTGGCCCATAATCAGCACCCGGTCACTTTCCTGCATCAGATCACGTAGGGCGTGGGCAATAACGCGGGCCCGCACTCTCGTGCGCTTCTCGGCAGCATTACTCTTACCGCCATAGAAAGACAGACGCTGACCGGCCTTCACGGCTGCCTGATCCCCGCCCCGGCCAAGTGCCATATCAAGACTGGACTGCGCTAGTGCTCCCAGCTCACTGGCTGATTCAGAGCCATAGGCCAGCCCGATACTAAGCGTCATCGGCACCTTGAGGTCAGCGGTCATTTCCCGCACCTCATCCAGAATCACGAATCGGCTCTCTTCGAGCGCCTGCAGACTGCGGTGATTAAGCAGCATCAGATACCTCTCCGAAGATAACCGGCGCAGATATACTTCAAATTGCTTGCTCCACTCGGTAATCTCGCTGGCCACCTTGGCGATCAGCGAGGTGCGCTGCTGATCGTCCATCCCTTGGGCAGCTTCATCGAGATTATCCATCATCACAATGCCGATCGCGAGCTTCTCTTCTTCGTAACGTTCGCGCAGCACCACAAGCTCAGTAATATCATACAAATACAGCATTCGCTCACTAGGGATTACCACTACCTGATAATACCGTTCGTCAACGGCGATTTCTTGACGAATGTCCTTCAGACTGCTATCTTTGGAAGCTTCCTTCTTAAGCGGAACATGGCTGGCAAGAGAAGGCATGACCTCCGGCAGCAATTCCTCCATTTCATCCCCAACCAAAGACTTGCGGGAGAAAATATCACCGGCGCTGCGGTTGTTCCATTCCACCTTACGGTCCTCGCTGTACAGAATAATTCCGAGCGGAAGCATACCAACCGCTTCCCCTTCCACCCGTTTGATGCGAAAAGATAGCCCGTTAATATATTCCACCAAATTCCGGCGGAACGAAAGTTCTGCCTGCAGCATGGAAAAGCAGAGGGTCCCGGCTAAAAACAGACTGGCGACACCAATAACCCAATTATAGACACTGACTGCTATAATCAGCAGCAGCAACAGCATAAACGCCCATACGGTATGATAGCCGTGCCAGCGTTTTTGCAGAAATTTTGGCATGAGCCCTCACCCTATCGTTTCGATTTCGTCACAAGCTCTCGCAGCGGAAACGCCAGGTCGACTATACCAATGATCCATAACCCCGGCATGAGAATAACAGGAATCGACAGCAGGAGCGCTACTACCTTGCTCCATTTTCGCTCATAGACCAGGAAAAACAAGAAACCGATGGTCTGAATGATAAAACCTATCCGCAGTAGCGGCAGCAGATTGTCCGAAATCATCGGCATGAATCCGCTGTCTGATCCCCCAAACACAATGCTAAGCACAACACCCAGCAGATAATACCAGATGAACGATCTGGGAAGTCTCCATTCACGGGCAGGCTTCATTCGAGGCACCGCATATTCCATACTGTTCAGAATAGGACGGACAATGGAATGCGTGATCACAGCTATCATGAAAGAGCTAATGATTAGCGTCATTGGAATAATCTGAACGGTCATATGACTAATCGTACTTACATCCTCCGAGGAGAGCTTTAATTCCGAAACCAGAGGATTACTGGCCCCCAGCTCTGACAGCGGTGAATTGACCATCTGCAGCACATCATTCACATAGGTGGTAAGATCGAAATTGAATAAGGCGGTTCCTACCAGCAACAGCAACAGAAATTCACCCAGAATGGTAATCATTCCGGCGAGCAGAGTGGACATCGCTGAGGAACGTTTCTTGTACCAGCGTCCCATCACTAGTGCGGGTATCAAGAAATAGGCCGCTATCAAGACATAGACGGGTGTGATCAGACCGACAATCAGCAGCACAGGCAGAATATGTAGAATAAACTGCTTCGTGTTCAGTGTCGTGAACAGTACAACTGCCGGGATAATCATAAATAATGTAGTGATAATGAGCAGTGGGGTTGATAGTGAGAGCAGCAGCAGCAGATACGCTATGCTCCATGCCACCGATGTCCAGCGAAATTTCAACAGTATTCACCTCTTACGCATATGTTCTTCTAACGCAGATATATCCTGATACCATTCTTCCAATTGATGCCCTTCCTGCCTGTGCTTTCTAAGCTTTTCAATCAACAGGTCATCGAGTTCGCGATAAGGGATTCCAAGTCTGCGCCCTAGAATATAGGAGCTCATAACTAGGCTTGCCAGACTGTCTCCTACACGTGCGGTGCTGCCTTCCCAGAGTGCTTTGAACAACCGCGAGACTTGATCAATAACTTCGGTCTTCAACCATTCAATTACCTTGGCGCGTTTGGCTACATCCAAATCCTTCGGCACATTGGGCACAGTCTCTCTACCTCCGGCAAAAAGCATTATTCTCCATTATAGCATAAATAATTCCCAGCTACACGGGACGTCCGGTGTCCCGCAGATACTCGCTGCATTTTCAAAAAAAGGCCCGCATTCCGTGCTCGCCGGAAATACAGGCCTTGATCCCTACCTCAGATTGCAAAAAAGAAGGTTTACACCGATTCCTGTGACTGGCGTGAAACAACCTTCTCACAATACTCAATAATTTGACTACGGCGGACGATACCAATGAACCGGTTCATGTCATCCACAACGGGCACAAAGTTCTGCACCTTGGCCAGATTGATTAAATCCTCCATATCCGCTTCAATGGATACCGGCAGATTGTTCATCCTGAGCGGAACATCCTTCAGCAGAAATTTGGAAGCATTTTCGAATGTCACCGCTCCACCCGAATCCTTCATATACCAGAGCAGGTCACCTTCCGTTACTGTTCCTGCATATTCCCCATTCCGGTTCAGAATCGGTACAGCTGTATAGCGGTGAAACTCCATCCGTTCCAGAGTCTGGCGGAGCGTTGAATCTAGGGTCACGCACGCCACTTCCTGTTTCGGAAGTAAAAAAAACGCAATATTCATCTCTTGATCCTCCTCAAAGAGTTCCGAAGGAATTATTATGCCTTACCCTTAACTTGAAGCAAGGGCCATCCGTAATAATACGTCTTTAGCCAATCATCCGTTCCATTTTATTATAACATGAGAACAGTAAGCAGCAGCCATTAAGATTGCATATGGCTGCTGCTGTCATTACTTATTCATTTTTGGAGGGATTACTGCGCTGCGGCTGTAGCCACAGGCTCCAGTGCATTTTGCGCTTTACCCGGTTCGATTAATTGATCCACCGGTGTACTGGCATTCATCCAGTTGTCGATCATCGCTTTGGCTTCCGTCAGGTCTTCTTCATCAACGATGTCATAATACACCCCGCCGATGCGTTCACCCTCACCCATTACGGTAAAACTGGAAATATCCATATCTTTTCCGCCCATGAACTTCTTGGCCAGGCTAATAATTGTAGAAGGTGCAATATCCGTCTTGAAGTTATCGCCCATGATATCCAGCAGCTCGGGGATATTGCCGATTTGACTGATGGAAAGCATCTTGTTCGCAACTACATCAATGAATACTTGCTGCCGTTTCGTGCGGTTGAAGTCACTGTCTTCACGGTAGCGGGTATAGTTAAGGGCCTCTTCACCATTATAGTTGGACTTGCCGCCTTCAATAGTGAACTTCTCATGATCCCTGCCTTTGTTCACAATGTCTTTTTTGATCGGCAGCGGGACACCGCCAATAGCGTCCACAGCATCCTTTAAGCCTTGAAAATTAATAGTGGCGTAATATTGAATGTCATGCCCCAGCAGGTTCTCCAGTGTATCCTTAGCCATCTGCTGGCCTCCAAATGCATAGGCATGCGTAATTTTATCCTTTTTATTGTCATCGTGTCCGATGATCTCCGTGTAGGTGTCACGCGGAATAGAGATCAGCAGAATTTTGTAATCCTCCGGGCGAATAACCGCATAGATCATCGTATCGGAACGGGCCGTTTCATTTTCACGCTGGTCCGTACCCAGCAGCATCAGAGAAAACGGGTCGCTTTTATACACGACAGGTTCAGGTTTTACTGCAGTGTTGCCATCATTCACCAGAGGCTGGTACGATTCCTGAGACAGCTTGTTCTCAACCCGGTCCGACAGGAAAAGATCAAAGGCCAGTACCGCCAGCGGCTTTTGGAAAAGTACACCTCCACCGATAATCACTACAAGTGCAGCAATGATCACGATATATCTCGTCTTCACTTTTTTGAATTTTTTCATGATTTTGATTCCTTCTTTATGGTGGAATAGTTATATAATTGCTTACAATCTATTTACAATGCTTGCCTGGAGCGCACCAAGCAGTCATGGTTGTGCTTTTCTTAGCTGTTAGGGATTCGCCCGATTCGGTGTTATTATGTTCCCCCCTATCTGGAATTCGGATCATTCTAATTGTAGAATAAACATGGAAAACGGCTTTGACGCATGAACAATATTTCTATTGTAATCACTTGCCGATAAAAAAGAAACAACAAATAACGACAATTTCAGTGCTCGCATTAATTACCATCCATGATGTATATGACGAAAGAAACTTCATTTTGATTCAAAAATAATACAAAAAAAAGCAAAACTGCAGAGTCCGCCTTCCCAGGCAACGGCTCCAACAGCTTTGCTTCCCCTACTCTTTTTCCTTGATCCACCATGTTTGCGGTTCGATAATTATACTCATGGAGTTAACCCGAACATTCTGCAGACGTTTGTTCACGGCTGTAATATTTGTGCGCTCGGCAAAAAAGATCATCGGTACTTCTTCATTGATTAATTTTTGCCATTCATAGTAGACCTGCTTGCGGTGCTCTTTATCATAGGATTTGATTCCTACGCCTTCTCGGATCAAATCTTCACTGCGCTTTGAACTGTACCGTGTGTAATTCCACAGATCTGTCGCCCTCCATAGACCGGAGGGATCAGGATCGCTGGCCAAACCCCATACTCCATTAAATAGCTCAACGGAGGGATCGTCATTTTCTACGGCTTCATAGAACTCATTAAGCTCCTTTAGCCGGCCCCCATTAAGCCGGACATCCAGTCCAACCTCCCGCCAACTCTGAAGGATAGCCTGCGTTCTTGCTTCAGCGGTTGTAGTACCCGTCATTGCATCATAGTTTATTACAAAAGTATTCCCTTTGGGATCCTCACGCATTCCATCCCCATCTCTATCTACATAACCGGCTTCATCGAGGAGTGCCTTTGCTGTATCCGGATTATAGGCATAAGTATTGATATCAGCATCGGGGATCTTCGCCCAGCTTGTGCTTGGAACAGGAGTTTCAATAAGGTTTCCAAGACCATAGGAGTATTGGTCAATAATTCCTTTGCGGTCAAGTGCATAATACATTGCCTGCCGTAGACGCTTATCAGCGAACTTGGGATTATTCATAACAATATGTTGGTTTTCCTGATCCCAATACCCGAGTTTGAATCCTATGTATTCGTAAGACAGCTCCGGAGACTCCAACACCTCCACCTGATCGAGACCCTTCAGCGAGGCATATGCATCACGCGGGACTGAAGCCATGTCCACCTGATTCTCATAGAGAAGATTCAGGATTTCCTTATCATTAAACACTTTATACTGCACACCATCCAGGAGCGCTTTTCCTTGATAATAATCATCAAATCGCTTCATCTCCACAAGCTCCCCGGGCTTTATATTCGTTACCTCAAAGGGGCCAATTCCAACCGGATGTTTTCTCACCGGATCACTGTCCGGCATATCCTTAACAGCGATACCTCTAAAAACCTTTTTATTCATAGGGTAAGACCACAGGTTGTCCAGAGCATTCACACGAACACCATTCATGGTTATTCTCAGTGTATATGGATCAATTACTTTAATCCCGCTGATTGCTTTGGCTTCTCCCTTATGATAGGCTTCTACGCCTTTAATCATTTCTACACTATAGTATCGTGACCCCGAATACTCCGGGCTTGCAATGGTCTCCAGCGCAAATTTCCAGTCTTCTACAGTTAGTTCATCCCCATTATGCCAATGGATCCCCGCCTTTATTTTGAATGTGAACACAGTGTGGTCTTCTGATTCCTGCCAGGAAGCAATACCTGGAACCGTGGTCAGATCATCATTCAGCTTAAACAAGGGTTCAGTAATGAACTCCAGCACCTGGGAATCATCCTCACCTTCATAAAAAGCAGGATCAAACAACCCTTGGAATGGAGAGGAGTAGCCGTAAGTGATGGTTCCTCCTGCTACAGGAACTTCTGCTGTATTCTTCGAAAGAATTCCATAGGAAAGACGCTCGGAGCTAATACCACTGCAAGCGGACAGCATCATAGCCATCCCCAGCACCAGCGCGCCATATCTGCGTTTAATCATATCATTCTTCCCTTCCTGGCAATGTAAGCGCTATCCAAATGAAATTTAATTCAATATTTTTATCTTTTTTCTTTGTACCTTTAATAATCTACATTATTGAGGATATACAATATTCAGCCTAAAGTGAAGCAATTAATTCAACTTCGTACCTTTTTGGGCCATTATAAAGACTATTTTCCTTTGAAAAAAGCCTGCCCCAAAGGGCAGGCTTCAGTATTTCCTGCAACGGTTAATGGTCCTTCTCCTCATGAACAATCGTAAGACCTTCAACATGCTTTTTCCGCATCAGTTTGCGTTTTTTTCGGGTTTCCTTGCTTTCAAAAATAATATCAAAATCATAATCATCAGGGTACAGCTCCTCTTTGCTCAGGTATGGTTTTAAGCGCTTATGATTAAATTTCATTTTTTGCTTTTGAATCATTACACCAACCATTCCCATTTCATCCCTTGTCTCATAGACGATCCCCGTCCTGCCCAGCGAGTTCACATACACTGCATCTCCAATTTCAAAACCCTTCTTTTGTTTCTGGCCATGACCTGTCTCAGCATACTTTTCTCCTTTGGGCGGCTCCTCTAGCCGTTCGGCCGCCGATCCATGTGTGTCTGATTTACCCTTTCCTGAATCGTCATAGTTGTTCCGATACCTCTTATCTCCGTCCACTTCAAGCTGCTGCTCCACAAGCTGCTGTGAGCGCTGGATAACGGACTGAGGGATGCCTAGTTTTTCTGCAATCTGCAGGGCATAACTTTCCCCAGCTTCACCAATAGTAAGCCGGTATAGCGGCTGCAGGGTATCCTTGTCAAACTCCATTCGCGCATTTTGGAAGCCGCTTGTGGAAGCTGCAAAGACCTTCAGTTCATTAAAATGGGTAGTAACCATCAGGTTAGCACCTTTACGGTTCAGTTCCTCGAGAATTGCAATCGATAGTGCGAAGCCTTCTCCGGGGTCCGTGCCTGCAGCCAGCTCATCAATCAGCAGCAGCACTCCTTTGCCTGCATCTCTCAGCATCCCTTCAATACTCTTCATCTGTGCTGAAAAGGTGCTTAGGGACTGGGTCAGACTCTGTCCGTCGCCAATCACGCAGATCACATCTGAGAACACGGTGAAGTCGCTGCCAGGCTCTACAGGAATTAGCAGCCCTGATTGGACCATTAAAGCTAGCAGCCCCAGCGTTTTAAGCACTACGGTTTTACCGCCAGTATTGGGTCCGGTGACGATAAGGGACTTATATCCATTGCCGAATTCCAGGCTGACTGGAATCATTCCTTCCAGCTTGGGGTGTCTGCCCCCATTCATTCTCAAGTAACCTCGGTCATTCAGGGCAACAGTTCTTGCATCCATTGTCCTCGCATATTTAGCCTTGGCGAAAATAAAATCGTAATTGCCTGTAATTTCAATATTCAAGCGTAGTGTTCCCTGCTCCTGTTCCAAAAGGCCAGTCAACATGCTTAGAATCTGCATCTCTTCCCTTGCCTCTTCAGCCCCCAGCAATTCAAGTTCCCCTTGCAACGAGGCAATCTCATAGGGCTCAACAAACACTGTCTGCCCACTGGTTGACTGATCCAGTACCGCTCCCCTCACCTGTTTATGATACTCACGCTTTACAGGGATCACATACCGCCCACCGCGCATACTAACGAGGTTCTCCTGCAGAATCCCCTGATGCCTCGCCATGACAGCTTCAATCTTTCTCTGGAGGCGATCCTTAGCCACTGCTAACTTTTTCCTGACCCGCTCCAGTCCCTTGCTGGCGTGATCATCAATCGTACCTAGACGTATACAGCGTTCAATCTCCTCCCTTACCTCGCTAAGCTCCACTAGGGATGCCGCATAAGAGGCAATCCGGGGGGCACTCTGTTCTTTGGCCTTCATGTATTTGCGAAGCTGGCTGCAGCTCTGCAGAAACACCGATACTGCCATAAAATCCTTCTCATTATACAGATAACCTGTTCCTAAGAGGGACATTAGCCACTCCATTCCCTCCAGCGAAGGAATCGGTACACTTGCCCCTTTTTCCAAAAGCTCCTTCGCCTCTGCAGTTTCATCTAACGCCCTGTGAATGGCTGGCAGATAGGTCATTGGCGCAAGCCCACTTACTGCCTTTTTCCCTTCATAAGATACAGCATGTCGTCCCAGCTCTTCTTTTATTTCCTCATACTGCAAGGTAATCTGACTTTGTGTATTCATTTTCTTAATTCTCCTCCTCTAGTCCTGCCTGAACTTTCAGATAGGCTTCTGATCTGCCCGTAACGCAAAAAGAGGGCAAAGACTGCCACTACGGCTGTCCTTGCCCTCATTCGCTGCTGCTATCCTCTTGTGCTTCAGCCCATTTCCCCCTGTGGAAAATCCCGCCTGAAGACAGAAAAAACCGTGCTGCAAGAGCACGGTTTAATCACAAAGAGAACATTAGCCGTAAAGAGGCCATATGACGCTTCGCATGTGTCCTTAACTAATTCATTCATCCCTCCAGAAGCACAAGCATATCCCTGCTGGACATACTTAAACACAGTCCGCTTTAAGCTATTCAGCGGCCTTGTGCGGCTTATTGGTCAGATGATATGAAGTTGCTTAGTTAAGAACGCTCACCAACATCAAAATTTCCCCTTTAGTTATAGGATACCTGTAATTTACTACATTCCCTTGTCTTCGTCAATCGCCTGCTGAGAAAACAGGGTATTCCTGACATAACAAAAAGCAGCCGGTTACCCGGCTGCTTCATAAAACGTCCTATTCCGTTGTGTAAGGCAGCAGCGCGATTTGACGCGAGCGTTTTACAGCAATGGTCAGAGCGCGTTGGTATTTTGCACTTGTACCAGTTACACGACGCGGCAAGATCTTTCCGCGTTCACTGATGAACTTCTTCAGAAGCTCAGTGTCTTTATAGTCAATGTGAGTAATCTTGTTCACAGTGAAGTAGCACACTTTTTTGCGCTTGTTGCGTCCACCACGACGAGCCGGTCTTTTGTCGTTGTCTCCGCCTTCTCTTTGTTTAAAAGCCATGTCAGTTCAGTCCTTCCTTATTAAAATGGCAAATCATCGTCCGATATATCGATCGGTTTTCCATCGCCCGAAAAAGGATCTTGATTATTGTTGTTACGCGAGGAATTATTGTTATTCCCACGTGTACTGTTACCGCCGCCACCATAGGATGGTTCTTCTGGTACATTTCCGCCACTTGGCGCATTGCCACCTTCACGATTCTGCGAGGATTCCAGGAAACGGACATTATCGGCAATAACTTCAGTAACGTATACACGTTTACCTTCGTTATTCTCGTAATTCCGTACTTGGATGCGGCCTTCTACGGCTGCCAGACGCCCTTTGCGCAAATAATTGGCACAGGTCTCAGCCAGCTGTCTCCAGGTTACTACCGGGATGAAGTCCGCTTCGCGTTCACCGTTCTGGCCTGTAAAGTTGCGGTCTACGGCAAGCGTAAACTGCGTTACGGCAACACCAGCGGGAGTATAACGAAGTTCCGGGTCACGGGTCAACCGACCGATCAGAATGATACGGTTCAACAATTCATTCCCCTCCTTTTAAGCGATTCGTTACAAAGCTTGTCAAGATCTTAGGCAACGTCGTTCGTAATGAGATAACGAATGACTTCGTCGGAAATCTTCATGAGACGTTCCAATTCGGTAACAACTGCAGGTTCTGCAGTAAAGTTAACCAAAACATAAACGCCATCACGGAATTTCTTGATCTCATACGCAAGACGGCGTTTACCTTGCACATCGTGCTTTGTAATTTCTCCGCCGTTGGAGATGACGCCTTGGAATTTTTCGACTGCTGCTTGAACGGCTTCTTGTTCAATGTCAGGACGAATAATGTACATGACTTCATATTTGCGCATAATTTTCACCTCCTTATGGTCTGAGGCCCCTAATCACGTCAGGAGCAAGGAACGAGCACAAACATAGACTCGCACCAAATTAATATACCAAATTGATCTAAAGAGTGCAAGTAATATTTATCAAGAATGATGATTGGATACTTTTTGATTACATGAAGAGACATCGATACGAGCACAATAACACTGCAATTACTCACTCTATACAAGGAGGAATGGTCCAATGGGCGAGCAAACCGAATACGAAAAGGGCGATAAGGCCCCAAATCCGGGCATCTACACAGAGGTTGGTGAAGCAAGAAGCTTCCATACCCAAATTCAGAATCCAAAACGAATCGAAATGAAGAGGGGCGACACCTTCCCGGAAACCTCTAATAAAGACCGCAAGTGGAAAAAGGTTGAAAAAGCTCGGGTTCATTAATTTGAAGACCGAAAGTATAAAAAAAATATCATGAGACATACTATTCTCAGGCAGTACAAAAGAGAGGTGTGGTTCCGTTGGACGTCGTAGACGAACACAATCACAAGGATTCTGAATCAGCATCTATGGTAAGTCGGGGAGAGTAAAGGCTTCCCCTTAAAAAAGGGATAAGCCTGGCAACACCTGCATCACTTTAGCGGCTATAGACAGATAAAATCCGAACGTCATCAATGTACTGCCTCTTGAGAGGGACCTATTCAGGTCCCTCTTTTGTGTTCCCTTAGAAGTTAAAATAACCACAAAAAAACCTCCGTTATCTTAACGAAGGATTCATAAATGACCGAATGTAGAATTGAAGTGGCGGAGAGGGTGGGATTCGAACCCACGCACGCTGTGACACGCCTAACTGATTTCGAGTCAGCCCCCTTGGGCCTCTTGGGTACCTCTCCGCAGCAAGAATTATTGTAGCATGCCAGCATTACATTTGCAAGGCTAATTATTCACTGCCTTCTGCTGCAGCTGAATGCAATACCTTTTTCATATTTTTCTCGAATTTTGCACGGGGAATGAGCACACTGTGATGACAGCCGGTACATTTAATCCGAATATCCATTCCCATACGAATGATCTCCATTTCATTGGTGCCGCAAGGATGCGGCTTTTTCATGAGAACAATATCGCCAAGCCCAAAAATCTTCCGTTCCATTACTGCTCCCCCTCTTCTCCCTCATCTGTAGCGGCGACCTGTCTTCTTAGTCTTGCATCTGAGGAATTACTTCCTCTCTGTGCTGTCTCCAAGGCCTCCGTTTCCCTTTCAGCCCTTGTAACCTGTTCTTCATGCTCACGCGCTTCCTGCTCGGCCTTAGCAACCTCCAAGGCGCTCTGTTTCTCCAATGCCTGCTTAATGTCGCTTTGGATTTGGCGTTCTGCAGCATCTCTGGCATTGGGAAGACAATTTGCCGCCACGCGGATCACATATTCCGAGGTACTCATGGACTGAATCCCCAAGACATTCGGATAGGCAATTACATTGGGATTTCGCTCTTCTATCCCTTTAAGGGCTTCCCCGATCAATGCAAGTGTACCTTCCAGCCCGCGTTCGATCTTCACTGGAACATCCACAACCGCCATAGCATTGGCCAGTGAATAGTTCGTAACGTTGATAATTGTTCCATTTGGGATAATATGCACTTCCCCTGTACTGCTCAGTAGTCTAGTCGTTCTTAGGCCAATCATCTCTACTGTCCCTTTATAAGTCCCTGTCTGGATTACATCCCCAACTGCGAACTGATCCTCAAAAATAATAAAAAAACCTGTAATTACATCCTTGACCAAACTTTGTGCCCCAAACCCTATAGCAAGTCCAACTACACCAGCCCCTGCCAATAGTGGACCCAAATTAAAATGAAACTCAGAAAGCACCAGCATAATCATTACAAAATTACAGATAAACGTAACCACATTCTTCAGTAACCCTCCAACGGTTGAGAACCTGCGGCTATCGCCTAATAGTTTCCCGCGTGTCTCCCTTTCCATCGAACGATCAATCACCCTGGAGACAACTTTAATAATAACCCGGGTCAAAATGAAGATTAGAAGAATACGCAATCCTGCAAATAATACATTTGCCCACATCTCGGCATCGGTTACCAAATCCCACACCTTATCTTTAAACCGCACCGCGCTTTGTACAGCCTTGCCTGCAGTAATGGTTTCCAAAATCAGCCTATTCATCTAACCCCTCCTTTTCCCCGATTAATTCGTAACCTTCATTCCCATTCGCTCTAAAAATTCCGCGCACTTCAACATTCTGTTCCCTTACAATCTTGCGCACCTCTCCCAGAGCTCCCCTGAAGAATTGGATCGACATTGCACACCCAGCAGTAATCTCTTTCGGAGTCGGAAAAATATCAATTTCGATTTCCGCATATTCAAGCAGCATTTCTGCACGCAGTGCCTGTTGGGTAGAGTCAAAGGCAATCAGCAGCTCCTCATTCATGTACATTCCTCCCTCTGGGATTATCGTCCTATCTCTATCGAGTGAAGTATAAAAAACAAATATCATCCATATACTAGGAACATTAGCGGGCTCTCCTAATGAAAAACCTCACGGCTTACCTGCTGGAATTTTTGCATACGCTCCCTTTCAGAAAGGAAGATCATATGAATTCTTCTAAAGCTGTTTCACTGCCTGAACCGTCTTGTTTAAAAATATCACATGCCGATCCCAATATCTATTCCGCCATTACACACCGTCTTCTGTTCCATTTCTCCCGCACCCGCTCGGACACACCAATCATCATTGTCTGTGTAGGCACAGACCGTTCTACAGGCGATTCACTTGGTCCGCTTGTTGGCACGGCATTAGCCCGCTTTCACAGTCCCTTGTTTCATTTGTATGGAACCTTAGACGAGCCTGTGCATGCTGTTAATTTGGAAGAAACCTTAACTCTTATTCACGAAAAACACAAGCATCCATTTATCATTGGTATCGATGCCTGTTTGGGCCATTCTACCAGTGTCGGATGCATTCAGGTGGTTGAAGGCCCACTGAGACCCGGTGCAGGAGTCAACAAGCAGCTCCCTCCTGTTGGAGATATCCACCTCACCGGAATTGTGAATGTGGGAGGTTTTATGGAGTATTTCGTCCTGCAGAACACTAGATTAAGTCTAGTGATGCGTTTATCGGACATCATTGCTTCCAGTCTCTATTCCGCCTTAAAACAATGGAATCTTCACGCTAGATCTGCTGCAACGCTAGAGTAATAGCTTCTTTTTCTTCTGGTGAAAGCGGATATTGCGATTTTCCACTCTCCAAAGGTTTCGAGTAAATATATGAATTTTCACGATTATGCAGACTGGTTAGGACAACTCCATTTTGATTATCATCAATGATAGCAAGCGAGAAGCTCAGGTCATTCCCCCGCTCTCCAAAAGCATTGTAGCGTTTCACTGCAACCTTTGACTTCATGCCCTTGAGTTTGCCCTGTGCAGCTTCAATCATTGTCTTGTGTTCACGCTGAGTTTCTTCCAGCAGATCACCCTGGTTTCTGAGGTCGATCAGCAGACTTTCCAGATCTTCAACACCGCTTCCGCTCATCATTGCATCATATTTCCGCCGCATTTTGCGGATTTTCGCTCCCTGAACAATCAAACTTACTGCCAGCACCACGATAATCAAAGCAAACCCCATGATGAACATCGACAGTTGCTCAGCAATCAATTCATTTAACTCCGACATGTACAGACCATCCTTCTGTATAAATATATGTGTATATCTGTGAGGCACTCCTCAAATGATCTTACTACCTCTTTTTGCAACAGGTCCATGGTTATCTATGGGCGGTAAAAGTGGCAACGCGACTCTGATTTGTAATTTCAACTTTTCCGTCCGTACATTTCTTTCATTGCAAACAGTATTCTGTTAATATCATCATCAGTTGAATAGACGCCCACACTGGCTCTTACAGCCCCGCTGTCTAATGTAGACGCAACTTTGTGGGCTAGCGGAGTACAATGCATACCTGCTCGTACCGCAATATTATAATTACGATCAAGGCGATGAGCGATATCTGCAGAATCTTGTCCCTCAATAACAAAGGATACTATCCCGCTTCGATCCGCCCCCATTGCCGGTCCAAGCAGTCTTATTCCATGAATAGCAGACAGACCCTCCATTAGCTTCTGAGTCAACTCCCATTCCTGATGATGGATATTCTCCAGTCCCAGCGATTTAACCTTCGTCACACCTGCCAGCAGTCCAGCTATCCCTACCCCATTTTGTGTGCCTGCCTCATAACGATCCGGACGAAGATTAGGCTGTTCGATATTTTCCGACTGGCTTCCAGTGCCTCCATGTATCAAGGGAATCAAATCCAGATCAGGTGCTATATACAGACCACCCGTACCCTGTGGACCCAGTAATCCTTTATGCCCTGGAAAAGCGAGCAAATCTATATTCATTTTATTGACATCGATTGTTATAGAGCCCGCACTTTGAGCAGCATCCACCAGAAAGACAGCACCCTTTGATTTGGCCATATCTCCAATTTCTCCGATAGGCAGGATACTCCCTAATAGATTTGAACTATGATTACATATCATCATTTTAGTATTCGGTTTAAAGGTTTTTTTCAATTCAAGCAGATCCACTTGACCTTCTCGATCAACCTTCACATAATCAATGGAAATACCCAGAGTTTGACGCAAATATTCCAATGGCCTACGCACAGAATTATGTTCCGTCATCGTGGTGATAACATGATCCCCTGGTTGAAGTGTGCCCTTAATGGCCATATTTAGCCCCATTGTAGTATTGTGTGTAAAGGTAATATTCTGCGCATTGGATACCGAAAAGAGCTCAGCAAGTGTACTTCGTGCCCTTACAAGCATACGTCCAGCACCCATGGCCAGAGAATGATTCCCGCGCCCTGCATTCGCACCGGAATTTTGCAAGGCATCCATCATTGCTGAGCTGACCTCAGGCGGTTTTGGCCACGAGGTTGCCGCATGATCCAAATAGACCAGTTCCACCATCTACTCACCCTTTCATTAAAAAACATACCCCTCCATACCCGTTTTAAGGGATATCTCAGGATATGTTTTTAGCGCAGATATCCAGATCAGTTACCCAATAGTTCCAACAATCTTTCCAGGTCCTGGGCACTGTAATAGTTCAATTCAATTTTTCCCTTTTCCTTGCCCTGTTTTATCTTTACCGTGGTTTTGAATCTCTCGCGCAACAATTCTTCAACATTATCAATATATGGATCACGCTTTACAACTTTAGCCTTAATTGCTCCAGTCGGTTTTCGATCCAAATTCTTAACTACCTCTTCCAACTCTCTAACGCTCCATTGCTGTTCCACACATTGTTCTGCTAATTGCTTCACCGTTTCAGGATCTTTTAGCGCCACAATAGCTCTGGCATGCCCCATGGAAATTGTTCCACGTGAAACATATTCCTTTACTTCTTCAGGCAAGGAAAGCAGACGCAGGAAATTGGCGATATGCGGTCTTGACTTCCCAACTTTTAAGGAAAGTTCCTCCTGGGTAAGTGAGAACTGATCCATTAGCCCCTGGTAGGCTACTGCTATTTCCATCGCATTCAAGTTTTCACGCTGCAAATTCTCAATCAGCGCAATTTCCATAACCTGTTGGTCGCTAAGACTGCGAATAACAGCAGGAATCGTTGCCTTCCCACAATATTGAGATGCTCTGAATCTACGCTCACCAGCAATAATTTCATAGCCTTTCAGAACGCTCCGGACGATAATCGGCTGTATGACTCCATGCTGTCTTATCGATTCAGCCAATTCTTGAATGGCCTCTTCATTAAAATCCTTACGCGGTTGATATGGGTTTGCCCGCAATTGTGCTAAAGGGATCTCTACAACCTTATCATCTTCATTGATAGACAAGGAAGGTATAAGTGCATCGAGACCTTTCCCTAAACGCTTACTCATAAGAAATCACTTCCTTTGCCAACTCCAGGTACACTTCCGCACCTTTGGAGCGATTATCATAAGTAATTATAGATTGTCCGTGTGAAGGAGCTTCACTTAGTCTAACATTACGAGGGATAATTGTTCTGTAGACTTTTTCCTGGAAGTACTTTTTCACTTCCTCAATAACCTGAATCCCCAGATTCGTCCGGGCATCAAGCATTGTCAAAAGTACTCCCTCTATTTTAAGATGAGGATTTAGGTTTTTTTGAACCAGACGAACAGTGTTCAGCAGTTGGCTTAAACCTTCAAGAGCATAATATTCACATTGAATTGGGATTATAACAGAATCAGCCGCTGTGAGTGAATTAATGGTAAGTATGCCCAGTGATGGAGGACAGTCAATGATAATATAATCATAATTCGATTTCACTGCATTCAAAGCCTTTTTTAGCTTTAGCTCTCTGGAAATAGTGGATACTAATTCAATCTCAGCTCCAGCAAGTTGAATAGTTGCCGGGATAATATGGAGACCTTCAATTTGTGTCTCTAGAATGGTATCCTGGGGATTCGCTTCATTAATAAGAATATCATAAATGCAATTTGCTACATCCGCTTTGTTGATGCCAACGCCGCTAGTAGTGTTGCCTTGGGGATCAATATCAACGAGGAGCACTCTTTTCCCTAGAGTAGCCATTCCTGCACCCAGGTTGACAGAGGTTGTCGTTTTACCAACGCCACCTTTTTGATTTGCTATAGCAATAATCTTGGACACTAATTTCACCTCGAATTGTTAGGAAGAATCATCTTGTAGGTCTTGAGTTGTAACGGTGTAAACCGTGCTGAGCTATGGCATCAATTTCATGAGAAATATAAGCAAATCTACAAATAGCTCTTATATTATATAATTTGATAACACTCCGGTTCAGGTCACAGAAAAGGCGGCCACAATCACCTCAGGGCCGCCTTCAGCTTGATGAAATCATTTATCGTTTTGGAATTTGAATTACAATCTCGTAATGGTCACCGCGGTCGTTTTCAGAAGTTTTAATTTCCATTCCTGACCCCGAAACCATATCTATGGATTGACGAATTGTATTAAGAGCGAGACGAACATCCTTGGTGTAGGAAACCCGTTTTGATTTTTTGGTTTGATTAACTGCTTTATAGAAAGCAATTCTTGCCTCTGTCTGTTTCACATTTAACCCCTTGGAAATTATCTCACCTAGAACTTTTAACTGCATTTCGACCGTTTCTAGAGATAGAAGTGATCTTGCATGTCGTTCGGTAATTTGTCTTTCCATTAAGGCTGTTTTCACTTGTTCAGGAAGGTGGAGCAAGCGGATTTTGTTAGCAATGGTGGACTGGCTCTTACCAAGCCGCTGTGCCAGGCTCTCTTGAGTTAATTGGTGAAGGTCAATTAATTTCTGGTACGCAATAGCCTCTTCAATGGAGGTTAAGTTCTCACGCTGCAAATTTTCTATCAATGCAATAGAAGCAGCCTGTGAATCATTGAACTCACGAACAATAGCCGGGATCGTTTCCATACCCAGCTTTTTCACTGCTCGCCAGCGTCGTTCTCCTGCAATAATCTCATATTGGGATTCACGTATACGAACGACTATCGGCTGGATAACCCCATGAGTTTTGATAGTTTGGCATAACTCGTCTATCTTGTCATCATCAAAAATAGTCCGTGGTTGATAAGGACTACTTATGACCTCATGAACCGGGATCTGTTTGACCTCTTCTCCGCTGCTCCGCTCGGTAAATCCAAAAAGCTTGGTGAATTGTTCTTTCATTCCGTTCATAACCACCTAATTTCGTTATAGTACGATCTTCTTGACCTTGCCTAGCGAAAAGCTTATCGTACAGCAAGCAGAAGCGGCTACGCCGTCCTCAAAAGAAGCGTATGCTTCCGGAGCAGCGATATTACGCATTGTATTCAGGAATGTTTATTAAACAACCTGAAAAACAATTCAGTTCTAATCTTCATACATTGGAGATTCCACAGGTACTGAATCAGCATCGTATGAAAAGTCTTACTATATTATTCTATCACTTTTTAACCTATAATCCTATTCTCCAATGAGACCTATTTTTCCTGCATTTTATCATTTATTCTCCCACACAAAAAAAATCGAACCTTCATCAATGAAAAGGTTCGATTCATATTTCCTGTCGTATCCAGAAAATGTTTCACGTGAAACAATCAAATCAATGGAGCTTTGGCAGGCATACCTGCTTTTCTTGGGTATTTCGTCGGCGTGGCACCGGTCTTTCGAATAAATACAATATGTCTTGATGACTCTTCAACAGGCAGACTGAATGATTCCACTTTACTCAGTTCAGCACGCAACTCCTTGAAGCTTCGCTTAGCCTCGGTCAACTCTTCGGTAGGATCATTCCCCTTCATTGCAGCGAACAAGCCGTCTTTTCGGGTAAAAGGAAGGCAAAATTCATTCAACAGCGATAAACGTGCAACTGCCCGAGCGGTTACCAAATCATAAGCATCCCGGTGAATAAACTGACGCGCTATATCTTCCGCCCTACCATGAATCAACTGCACATTCTGTAACTCCAATGTGTCACTGATATGCTGAAGGAATGAAATGCGTTTGCTCAGTGAATCTACGATTGTAAGTCTCAAGTGCGGGAAGCAAATTTTCAGAGGTATTCCAGGAAACCCTGCACCTGATCCAATATCCGCAAGTTTATGCACATCCTCCATATTCATGAAAAACGAAAGGGATAGTGAATCATAAAAATGTTTCATGTACACTTGGTCACGCTCGGTTATGCCGGTAAGGTTCATTTTTTCATTCCATGAAACAAGTTCTTTGAAATAAAGTTCAAATTGCTCAAGCTGCTTTGGCGTTAGTGTGATCCCTTGCTCTTGCAGTAAAGCGGTAAACTGCACTGCAGTGTTATCCATAAATTATCCTTTCGCTGCCGTTACACGGTTATAGTGCTCCAAATGTACAAGAAGTATTGAAATGTCAGCTGGAGTTACCCCGGAAATTCGGGATGCCTGACCAATAGAGATAGGAGCAATCTTCGTTAGCTTTTGCCGGGCTTCCATAGCCAATCCGTGAATTTCATTGTAATTGATATCGTCTGGGATCTTCTTTTTCTCCATTTTCTGCAGCTTTTCCACATGCTGAAGTTGTTTTTCAATATATCCGGCATATTTGATTTGTATTTCCACCTGTTCCTTCATTTCTTCATCTAAATCTTCAGCAGAAGGTGACACTCGGTCTACAAAGCTATAAGTAAGTTCTGGGCGCCGCATCAATGTAAGAAGGTTGTTTCCATCTACAATTGGAGCAGATTCGAATTCAGCAAGTGTAGCATTGACATCAATAGGTTTCACCTTAGTTTCCCGAAGACGAATGATTTCATGCTCTACCCGTTCCTTTTTCTCCAGAAAAGCTTCATAACGCTGTTTTGGAATTAGACCAATATCATAACCTATTGGCGTCAAGCGAAGGTCCGCATTATCATGACGAAGCAATAGACGATATTCTGCGCGTGAGGTTAACAGCCGGTAAGGCTCATTGGTTCCTTTGGTGACCAGATCGTCAATCAGAACCCCAATATATCCTTGTGAACGATCCAATACAACCGGATCTTTCTCCTGCACCTTACGCGCTGCATTAATACCGGCAATGACGCCTTGTCCTGCTGCTTCCTCATAACCCGAGGTTCCATTAATCTGTCCAGCTGTGAAAAGTCCCGGAAGACGCTTAGTTTCAAGTGAAGGCCAAAGCTGGGTAGGAACCATTGCATCATATTCAATCGCATAACCATTACGCATCATTTCAACCTTTTCCATCCCAGGAATAGAACGTAACACGGCCAACTGAACATCTTCGGGAAGGCTGGTCGATAATCCTTGGACGTAGTATTCAGCTGTATTTTTCCCTTCTGGTTCTAGGAAAATTTGATGCTGTGATTTATCGCTAAATCGCACAACCTTGTCTTCAATGGAAGGACAATATCTTGGACCTGTTCCTTCAATAATACCTGTGAACATCGGAGCGCGGTGCAGATTATCGTTAATGATCTGATGAGTAACCTCAGAAGTGTAGGTCAGCCAGCAGGGCAACTGTTCATTATCAGATGATTTGGTTTCGAAGGAAAAGAACTTAGGCTTCTCATCCCCTGGCTGAATTTCGGTCTTGGAAAAATCAATGGTATCCTTATGCACCCGCGGAGGTGTCCCCGTCTTAAAGCGCACAAGATCAAACCCAAGTTCACGCAAATTCTCGGAAAGTCTAACGGACGGCTGCTGATTGTTCGGACCGCTCTCGTAAGTTAACTCTCCCATAATCACTTTGCCACGCAGATAGGTTCCTGTAGTCAAAATGACTGTTTTACTATGATATACCGTTCCTGTCTTTGTGATGACACCGGCAACTTTTCCATCTTCAACAATAAGTTCCTCCACCATTCCCTGACGAAGCGTCAGATTTGGTGTCTTCTCCATTGTTTCCTTCATCGCGTGCTGATAAAGGAATTTGTCTGCTTGCGCACGAAGAGCATGCACAGCAGGACCTTTACCGGTGTTAAGCATACGTAGCTGGATAAAGGTCTTATCAATATTGCGTCCCATTTCACCGCCAAGTGCATCGATCTCACGTACAACATGCCCTTTGGCAGGACCGCCAATGGACGGATTGCATGGCATGAAGGCTACCATGTCCAGATTGATTGTAATCATCAGCGTGCGACAGCCCATTCGTGCTGCGGCAAGTGCAGCTTCGCAGCCAGCATGGCCTGCGCCAATGACCACTACGTCATAGCTGCCTCCATCATAGTTCATTAGGTGTTACCTCCTAGATTGTATTTTTATAGTAGATACGCTCAACAAGCGTAATTATTTACCCAAGCAAAATTGTGAGAAGATTTGATCCAGGAGCGAATCAGCAGCAGTGTCTCCTATGATCTCTCCGAGCTGCTCCCAAGCAAGGCGGACATCAATCTGAATCATATCTATAGGAATATGCATATCGGCAGCCTCATAAGCATCCAGCAACGATTTGTAAGCCTTTTTGAGCAGCGCAATATGTCTCACATTGCTTACATAAGTTAGATCCCCTGATTCAAGCTTACCTTCAAAAAAGAGCCCGGATATGGCTTCCTCCAGCTTATCTAACCCTTCCTCCTCCAACACAGACATCGGAACAATGCTGGATTCGCTGAAATAGGAGAGCAATCTGTCTTTGTCCAAGCGCGAAGGTAAGTCCATTTTATTCATGATCACTAGTGCTTGTCTACCTTGGATTTGTTCCATTAATGCCAATTCATCCTCGTGCAGCTCATCCGCTGCATTCAGTACAAGCAGGATAAGATCCGCATCACTAAATGCCGCCTTGGAGCGTTCAACACCGATTTTCTCCACAATATCCATGGTTTCACGAATTCCGGCAGTATCCAGCAGCTTTAGCGGGATATTATTAATGGTTACATACTCTTCAATAACATCACGCGTTGTTCCAGGAATATCGGTTACAATCGCTTTGTTGTCACGGGCCAGAGCGTTAAGTAAAGAAGACTTGCCCACATTAGGACGGCCGACGATTGCAGTCGTAATACCTTCGCGCAGTATTTTTCCTTCGTTTGCTGTTTTCAGCAGTCTGTTGATGCCTTCCATAACCTCTGTGCTTTTATCTTTGATAAATTCAGCAGTCAAAGATTCTACATCATGTTCAGGATAATCAATATTCACTTCGATATGAGCCAGTGTTTCAATAAGGGTATGGCGGAGTGAGTGAATACGTTCGGACAAGGAGCCGCTGACCTGCTTCAGTGCAACCGAAAAAGCCCGGTCCGACTTTGAACGGATCAGATCAATTACCGCCTCCGCTTGGGATAGATCAATACGTCCGCCCAAGAATGCACGCTTGGTGAACTCCCCAGGCTCCGCAAGCCTAATATCCTGCTGCAGTAACAAATCCATTACTCTCCGAACCGAGATCACACCCCCATGGGCACTAATCTCAACTACATCCTCAGTAGTAAAAGAACGTGGTCCCTTCATTACAGTGACCAACACCTCTTCCATTCGCTCTCCATCTTCAGGACTGATAATATGGCCGTAATGAACGGTATGCGATTCTACTTCTGTCAGCGGTGTCTTACTGCGAAACAATGGAGCCACCTGGGAAATCGCCTGAGGACCGCTAACACGAATAATTGCAATTCCTCCTTCGCCTAATGCTGTAGATACAGCAGCAATGGTGTCACTAAGCATACTCTATTCACCTCAATGTATTCTGCACTTCAGCTCCCGCTGAATGAATAATTATAGTCTTGTATTCCAAAAAAACAATGACCCCTTTCAATGGTCAAGGAGTCATTGCGGCACTATAGTCTCTACTTTAATGTGATAACGACGCGGCGGTTCGGTTCTTCACCCTTACTGAGTGTATTAACCTGCCGATGATCCTGTAATCTGGAGTGAATAATCTTCCGTTCCTGAGGGGACATCGGCTCAAGCACAACCTCTTTGCGGGTACGAACAACTCGTCCTGCCAAGCGGTCAGCCAGTTCTTCCAGCGTCTTCTTCCGGCGTTCGCGGAAATTCTCCGCATCCAGTACAAGTCGGATAAAACTATCGGAATATCGGTTAGCAACAATATTAGCCAAATACTGCAAAGCGTCAAGAGTTTGTCCTCTTCTACCGATAAGCAGCCCTAGATCCGGACCGGATATTTGCAGAACAGTCGATTCCTTGGTATGAACGATTTCTACTTCCACCTCGAGCCCCATGCTCTTGGCGACATCCACAATGAACTGAACAGCTTCTTGGTAAGCATCCTCTACCGGATGTCCGGAATCTAGGCGTGGTACACCGCCGGCAGCCTCTGGTTTGCTCTCTCTTGTTGACTGCTGAGACAGTGACGGAGCACTCGCCGCTGTTGTCGGTGCGGCTTCGGCAATCAAAGTCAATTCGACCTTGGCACCCTTCGCACCGATCAATCCCAGGAATCCTTTTGATGGCTGTTCCAGTACGTTGACCGTTACCCGGTCCTTCTGAACTCCAAGCTGATTAAGGCCACGTTCTACAGCTTCTTCAATGGTTTTCCCTGTCGCGACGACTTTGCTCATTTTGACTTTTTGGCCTCCTTATTCCCTTTGCTGCTGTTGCCTTTTGCAGCAGGAGTAACATCCTTACGAGCGGAGTTATTCTTACCCTTCACCAGATTGACTTCTTTGGCACTACCGGTGCCTGCACCAGCAGTAGCAACAGCCAATTTGGCTTTGTCATTGTTGCGGTATAAAAAATAGTTCTGAATAATGGTATACAAGTTACTGTAAAACCAATACAGCGGAAGTGCTGATGGGAAGTTGTAGGACATGATGAAAATCAGAACTGGATATACCATCATCATGAACTGCATAGGCCCCTGCTGTTGTACAGGATTCATCTTGGTCATCATCCGGGTCTGCAGGAACGTAGTCGCTGCTGCCAAGAGCGGAAGAATGAACAGATGATCTGGCTTCCCGAGCTGTAACCACAGGAACGAGTGCTCACGTAGAGACGGGTTATAATAAATCGAATTGTAAAGCGCGATAAAGATCGGCATTTGCACAATCAGCGGCAGACAGCCGGCCATTGGGTTAACCTTGTTCTCCTGGAATAGGCGCATCGTTTCTTGCTGTACCTTTTCAGGTGTATCTTTATATTTTTTCTTGATTTTCTCGAGTTCCGGTTGAATAGCCTGCATCGCACGCGAGCTTTTTACCTGTTTCATCGTAAGCGGCAGGATGATTGTACGGACAATGATAACCATTACAAGGACGGCCAAACCATATTGTCCATTAAACCATTTAGCAAAGGTATCCAAGGCTGTGGCAAAATAATAAACCACATTACTCTGCCAGAAACTTCCGTGCTTCAAATCCTCCGTAGTGTGAGTTACAGTTGTTGACGACGGAGAGCACCCCGACAGAACAGCAATCATCAATACCATTACACCGAGGAGAAGAAACCATTTTCCTCGTTTAGTCTTCAATAGAGACACTTCAAAACCCCTCTCTTAAACATTCCATTGCATCGTAAATCATACCATATTTATGAATACAAATAAACAAGCCCATTCAGCCCCTATTACGCTCGTGAAGCCTTGAGCAGCTTGGCTTTGCGAAGCACATGAAGAACGCTTTTCTCCAGTTCAGCATAATCCTTGGAGAGTGCTCCTTTTCTTACGATAAACACCATATCAATCCCTCCGGAAATTTCCGGTTCATGATGTCTGACAATCTCTTTGACGAGCCGTCGCATCCGATTGCGAACAACCGCGTTTCCGACCTTTTTACTGACCGACACTCCAAGCCGGAACCGCTCCACCTCTCTTCTGTTGAACCAATACACTACGAACTGATGATTGGCAAATGACTTCCCATGGCGGTATACGCGGCTGAAGTCGGCACGGTTTCGTAATCGTAAACTTTTGTGCACGGGAATCTCCTATTCATAGACCGGACTTACAGTCCTCCGGAATTTTATCTTCTAAATTAGTATACTCATCGGCAAGCTGACATAAACAGCTCTGGTTCTGAACACTTCTATCCGCTACATCAATTATATTCGTACATTAAAAAAAGCCCGGCAAAGTATAGCAACGCTGTCTTAGGCGTATTCCTCTGCAGAGCTGAATAATTCCATACAATTAATAAGAAACGGTTACCCTTGTAGTTTATTAAAAGAGAACCGCATCTGACGGTATATAAGGAAGTAATTAATTTATGGGTGTAAATCATACGTCCCTAACATTTAAAAAAGGACCACAGCAGTGGTCCCTAAGTGGCCTAACTTACGCACTCAAAACTTTTCTGCCTTTCAGGCGGCGGGCTGCCAGCACTTTACGGCCGTTTTTCGTGCTCATTCTTTTGCGGAAACCATGCACCTTCTTGCGTTTGCTCACATTCGGTTTGAACGTCGGTCTCATGTATTGCACCTCCCTTACAGGATCATAATTACTGTCATATAAGCAGAAACGGACTAAGCCGTCCTTGAAGTAGGGACAGTATCTACAAGTATTATCATTTTAATTTGGAGACATATCCTCACAGAAAACACCTTTATATATTAAATCACACAATCCGCACAAAAGTCAACCTTGTCTACTTACCTTTACGCATCCTCATTTTCACTGCCTTTATCCACAATTCTCAGGATTAAAAATAATCCACAGCGTTTTACAGTTATCCACCTGTGATTAAAAAACAAACCGGATGCTCACAGCTTCGAATAACCTGTGTATAAAAATTTTGGGGTCGTGACGGAAACTGTCGAACGGTAAACAAATTATCAACAATATCTAGTGTTGTTCTTAATAATTATACACAAGTGATTGAATTTGTGGATAAAATGGCTGTGCACATTGAAAAACAAGGGTGGTTTTGCTATGATGGTATTACTTTTGAATGTGAATAGATTTGTTTGTTCCCTATATTATCAACAAGCTGTGGATAAAGTTGTGAACAATTCAAATTTATCCATATTTTTTTGTCTCTATATATTGCCTATTGGGGATAAGATTCAGCACCAACCCATTTTCTTCGACATTTCCACTTCATGGCTGATGCCACATTTGGAAGATTTAAAGGAGTGACAGTCTGTGGACAGCCATACTTCCGAATTATGGCAGCAAATTTTATCGATTATTCAAACCAAACTAAGCAAGCCGAGCTTTGATACCTGGTTTAAGGCCACGAAGGCGCTTACTTTCGGCCCTCAGGCTCTAATCATCTCGGCGCCTACAACCTTTGCCGTAGAATGGCTGGAAAGTCGTTATACAAAATTGGTAGGAGCTACGGTTTATGAAGTTACCGGAGAGCAAGTTGAGGTCAAATTTGTCATTGAGGAGAACAAACCGGCTGAGCCTGTAGTTCAACAAATGGCCCCTTCTCCAGCGGTATCTCGTGAAGAAGCGCAGACCCATCTGCTTAATCCCAAGTACACTTTTGATACGTTCGTCATTGGTTCAGGCAACCGTTTTGCACATGCTGCCTCACTTGCAGTAGCCGAAGCACCAGCCAAAGCTTACAATCCCCTGTTTTTGTACGGAGGCGTGGGATTAGGAAAAACCCATTTAATGCATGCAATCGGACACTATGTGCTTGAACATAACCCGAACAATAAGGTTATCTACATCTCGTCCGAGAAATTCACGAATGAATTCATCAATTCCATCCGTGACAACCGCGGAGAAAGCTTCCGTAACAAGTACCGCAATGTTGACATATTGCTCATTGACGACATTCAATTCCTCGCCGGCAAAGAGTCAACGCAGGAGGAATTTTTCCATACGTTCAATGCTTTGCACGAAGAACGCAAACAAATTATCATCTCTAGCGACCGTCCACCAAAGGAAATTCCCACATTGGAAGAACGGCTGCGCTCCCGGTTTGAATGGGGACTCATCACCGACATTCAGCCGCCGGACCTGGAGACGCGTATTGCCATTCTGCGTAAGAAAGCCAAGGCAGAGAACCTCGACATTCCGAATGAAGCAATGATGTACATTGCCAATCAGATCGATACGAATATTAGGGAACTGGAAGGTGCACTTATTCGCGTAGTCGCCTATTCTTCCCTGACCAACCAGGATGTAACGACTCATCTGGCAGCCGAAGCACTTAAGGATATTATCCCTTCCAGCCGGCCGAAGATGATCACAATCAATGATATTCAGCAAAAAGTCGGCGAATATTACAATTTACGCATGGAAGACTTCAAAGCGCGTAAACGCACGAAGGCTGTAGCTTTTCCAAGACAGATCGCCATGTACCTTTCCCGGGAGTTAACGGATTATTCGCTGCCTAAGATCGGAGAAGCTTTCGGAGGGCGAGACCATACAACCGTTATTCACGCCCATGAGAAGATTACACAGTCATTAAAGGTAGACCAGGAGTTGTACAAAGTGGTAAATAATCTTGCGGAGAAAATTAAAAATCCTTCCTAAGAGGAACAAAGAGCCTATACACAATCTATACACATGTGGGTAGGCTTAATTTTATGCTGTTTTCGGGGTTATCCACATAAACGGAGCCCCTACTACTAATACTAATAAATAACTATAATAATTCATCTTCTAAAAGGCGAGTTTCAAAGAGTAAGACCATCACCGAATTCCCAATTTTTCAGCTAGGAGTGAAATCATGAAAATAAGCATTCTTAAAAATGAACTCAACGAATCGATAGGTCACGTATCCAAGGCAATCTCCAGCAGAACCACCATCCCGATTCTGACCGGCATCAAGTTTGAAGTCAGCCATCAGGGAGTTACCTTGACTGCCAGCGATACGGATATCTCCATCCAATCCTTCATTCCTGCAGAAGATGACAGCCATACGATTGTAAAAGTCGAGCAGCCCGGAAGTGTTGTGCTTCCAGCCAAGTTCTTCGTTGAGATTATCAAGAAGCTTCCCTCCAAAGAAATTCACATGGAAGTCAAGGAAGGCTTTCAAACCTATATCTCTTCCGGTTCCACCGAGATTCAAATCGTCGGCCTTGACCCAGAGGAATTCCCTGTGCTGCCTAGTATTGAGGAGAACGAGACCATCTCAATGCCTGGTGATTTGCTGAAGAATATGATCAAACAAACGGCTTTCTCCATCTCTACCCAGGAGACAACTCCTATTCTGACAGGGATTCTGTGGAACCTTAGCGATAATGAATTCAAGTTCACAGCCACCGACCGCCACCGTCTGGCGACAAGAGCTGCACATCTGGAAGGTACCGAAAGTGTCCAATTTGCTAATGTTGTTATTGCCGGTAAAACGTTGAATGAACTCAGTAAAATTATTCCGGACCAGAATATGCTGGTGGATATTGTAGTAGCCGACAACCAGGTGCTGTTCAAGATCGATAAGGTGCTGTTCTATTCACGGATCCTGGACGGAATTTATCCTGATACTTCTAGAATTATTCCGACTGCCTATAAAACAGAACTAACTTTGGATACAAAAAAACTCAGCGAATCCATTGACCGTGCTTATTTGTTGTCCCGCGAGGAGAAAACAAACATTGTTCGTATGCAAACGCTGGATAATGGCGATATTGAAATTTCATCCAGCTCATCGGAGCTGGGTAAGGTACGTGAAGAGCTGGAAGTCATTGATTTTAAAGGCGAACCGCTTAAGATTTCCTTCAACTCCAAATATATGCTGGATGTGCTCAAGGTAGTGGAAAGTGAGCAGCTCGTAATTGCTTTTACCGGAATGATGAGCCCGATTATCCTTAAACCACTGGATGAAAGCCAAAGTCTTTATGTAATTCTCCCATACCGGACTACGAATTAATGCCGCTCCATGCACATGTGGATAAGTGGCTGAAAGGACGAAAATCATGAAAAAAATACTTATCCACAGTGGATACATTAAGCTCGACCAGTTTTTAAAACTCTCTGATTGTGTATCCACAGGGGGAATGGCCAAAGCCCTGCTCCAGGAAGGACACGTACGGGTTAACGGAGAAAAAGAAGATCGGCGTGGAAGAAAGCTGTACCCGGGTGATAAAATAGAGGTTCAGGATAACGGCGTTTTTGAGGTTGAAGGCGGCGGAATAAAAGAGTAATACTTCGGGGAGGCACAGCTTCGTGTTTGTCAAAAATATCGGTCTGCAGCATTACCGCAATTACGGGCTGCTGCGTCTGGAGAATCTGGGCGATGTAAATCTGATCCTTGGTCAGAACGCCCAAGGCAAAACCAACCTCATGGAGGCACTGTTCGTGCTGGCAATGACCAAGAGTCACCGGACCTCCAAAGACAAGGAGCTAATTTCCTTTGACGCACCAGCAGGCTCCGCGCAGATTGTGGCCGAGGTAGAACGTAAATACGGGGATTTGAAGCTGGAGCTGACCCTGACTACTGGTGGGAAAAAAGCCAGAATTAATGGACTGGAGCAGCGCAGGCTGAGTGAGTTTATCGGCTCTTTGAACGTAGTCATGTTCGCTCCAGAGGATCTCGAAATTGTCAAAGGAACACCAGGCATCCGGCGCCGGTTTCTCGATATGGAAATCGGCCAAGTTCAGCCGGGCTACCTGTTTCATCTGCAGCAATACCAGAAGGTCCTGCTCCAGAGAGGCAACCTGCTGAAGCAGCTTTTGGGAAAAGAAGCTGCTGGCAAAGAGCTTCTAGAGATTTGGGATGCCCAACTTGTAGAACATGGTGTTAAAATCGTCAAAAAAAGGAAACAATTCATAAAGAAGCTGCAAATATGGGCAGAAAGCATTCACCGGGGGATTACGAATGGTGGAGAAGAGTTGAAACTACTGTATGTTCCCTCTTTTGGTGAGCGTGAGATGGAAGATGAAGCTGTCTTATTAGACAATTTTATGTTAAAGTTATCACAAACGAGAGATCAGGAAATCAGACGCGGCATGACGCTGACGGGTCCCCATAGGGATGACCTGTCCTTTTTTATCAACGGAAGAGAAGCTCAGGTATACGGTTCCCAAGGGCAGCAACGCACGGCAGCTTTATCGCTCAAGCTGGCGGAAATTGAGCTGATCCATGAGGAGATCGGAGAGTATCCTGTGCTGCTTCTTGATGATGTTTTGTCCGAACTTGATCCCTATCGTCAGACCCAGCTTATCGAAACTTTTCAAAGCAAGGTGCAGACCTTTATCACCGCCACCGGGGTAGAAAGTCTGAGTGCCGATAAATTAAAGGGCGCAAGCCTATATCATGTGCATGACGGCAAAGTGGAGATTTAAGAGCGGAGGAAGACTATGTATATTCATTTGGGTGGAGAAAAGATTATTCGATCCTCAGAGTTAATTGCTATATTTGATATCTCGATTGAGAAATCCTCTAAGGTATCGAAGCAGTTCATTGTTCATTCCGAGCAGGACAAAAAACTGGAACGAATCGGTGAAGAGGAAGCGAAGTCCATTGTCGTAACCAAAAACACGGTATATTACTCCCCTATTTCTTCCTCCACTCTCAAAAAACGAGCCAAAATCTTGTTGGAAATATAATATTGTATGATGCACAAGAGATAATCTGAAAGAAGTAGGTGAAGGCATGTCAATGAATCAACCGACATATGATGAGAGCCAGATTCAGGTACTGGAAGGACTGGAGGCAGTTCGGAAACGTCCCGGCATGTACATCGGCTCTACCAGCGCCAAAGGTCTGCATCATTTGGTCTGGGAGGTAGTCGATAATAGTATCGATGAGGCGCTGGCAGGCTATTGCGACCGGATTCAAGTGATCATTCACGAGGATAATAGTGTTACTGTAATTGATAACGGCCGGGGTATCCCTGTTGGTGAGAATGTGAAGCTGAAGAAGTCAACGCTCGAAGTCGTTATGACTGTCCTGCACGCGGGTGGGAAATTCGGCGGTGGCGGATATAAAGTATCAGGCGGTCTGCACGGAGTAGGGATATCTGTCGTGAATGCCTTGTCCGAGAAGGTAGTTGTGAACGTCAAACGTGACGGTCATATCTACCAGCAGGAATATAGACGCGGTGCTCCGCAATATGACATCAGGGTTATCGGTGATACCGAGGAGACAGGTACAACTACAACGTTCCATCCGGATCCGGAGATTTTCACAGAAACGACTGTGTTTGAGTATTCCACACTACTTACCCGTGTTCGTGAATTAGCTTTTCTGAACAAAGGTATTGAGCTTTCGCTGCTGGATGAACGAACAGGCGCATCTAATGTGTTCAAATACGATGGCGGTATCGTTGAATATGTGAAATATCTCAATGAGAAAAAAGAAGCACTGCACGAGAACCCGATTTACGTTGAAGGCTCGCGTGATATGATTGCGGTAGAAGTTGCTCTACAGTACAACGACTCCTATACAGAGAACATTTACTCATTTGCCAATAATATTAATACACATGAGGGCGGGACTCATGAATCCGGCTTCAAGAGTGCATTAACAAGAATCATTAATGATTATGCCCGTAAAACCGGTGTAATCAAAGATAGCAGCTCCAACCTGACTGGTGATGATGTACGTGAAGGTTTAACGGCGATCATTTCCGTCAAAATTCCTGAGCCACAATTCGAAGGACAGACCAAGACCAAGCTTGGCAATAGTGAAGTGCGCGGTATCGTGGAATCCCTTTTCGGAGAAAAGCTGCAGGAATTTTTGGAAGAGAATCCGGCAGTATCCCGGCGTGTACTGGAGAAATCAATGCAGGCTTCCCGTGCCCGCGAAGCAGCCCGCAAAGCCCGTGAGTTGACCCGCCGCAAGAGTGCACTTGAAGTTAGTGCCCTGCCGGGCAAGCTGGCTGACTGTTCTTCCAAGGATGCCTCCATCAGTGAATTGTATATCGTCGAAGGGGACTCCGCTGGCGGCTCCGCCAAGCAGGGGCGTGACCGTCATTTCCAGGCGATTCTGCCGCTTCGGGGGAAAATCCTGAACGTGGAGAAGGCACGCCTCGACCGTATATTGTCCAATGCTGAAATTCGGGCGATTATTACAGCTCTGGGAACTGGCATCAGTGATGACTTTGATTTGTCAAAAGCCCGTTACCATAAGGTTGTCATTATGACCGATGCGGATGTCGACGGAGCACATATCAGAACTTTGCTGCTGACGTTCTTCTATCGCTACATGCGAAAGATAATCGAAGCAGGTTATATTTATATCGCTCAGCCGCCACTGTTCAAGATTGAGCGTAACAAGGTCATCCGCTATGCTCAAACTGAGAAGGAACGGGATGAGATTATTGCCACCTTTGGTGAGAATGTTAAAGTCAACGTTCAGCGCTACAAAGGTCTTGGAGAAATGAATGCGACACAGCTTTGGGATACGACTATGGATCCTGAGACCCGCATGATGTTGCAGGTCACCATTGAGGATGCCATTTTGGCTGATGGAATTTTCGATACGCTGATGGGCGACAACGTTGAGCCACGTCGGGAGTTCATTCAGGAGCATGCGCAGTCCGTACGAAACCTGGATATCTAATATTTGTTGGTGGTTATAGTGAACCTCCGTTTTCTCTATTTGTAATGAATAGGAGAGAGCGGAGGTTCTCTTTTTTATGGTCTTTTATTCTATTTGTGCCGGTGAACCAAGGTGCGGCTTCTCTTCAGTCTGCCGTATGCTGCGGCATAAAGGCTGATTTTGCGGTAAATCGCTTTATTCTGAAATCTGCTGAACACAATAATGGATGGGAGTGTATTGACCTCGAGTAGCCAGAGATCGTGATGCGGATCCAAAGCCACATCAAGTCCAATCTCTTTAAGATCCGGATAAGCGGTTTCTAACTGAGCGGCTATTTTTACTCCTAAGGATTTCAACTGCTGAATGGTCGCTTTCAGTTCCAAAGGACCCATATGCTCTTTAAGCAGATTGTGGACAGTAAGAATGCTGCCTCCACTATGATAGTTGGTGACGACTTTTTGTGGAGCTGCTACTCTCCCCAGTATTCCCGTGGTTTCCCATGCCCCTGACAAGTTTTTTTGTGTAAGTACCCTTAGATCAAAAGGCCGTTCCTGATGACAGAGTAGATCAATACCCTGCTGGATCAAATAGATACGGCCCTTAATCCGTGGCAATAAAGCTGCATGTAGCTCTTGCAGTGACGAAAAGGCTTCTGCATCTTTTGCATAGCGAAGGATATAGATTACCTTTGGTTCAACAATTTTTTCGGTACTTACGATTTCAGGGTTTGGAGAGCAATCAGTACCTGGCTGTTGGTCAGCTGGGCTTAAATGAACCGTGCGTTGTTCTGCCCTCATTACACCATTGCCGTAAGTGCCACGATCTGGCTTAATATATACCGTTCCATAGATCCCAAGTAGTTCTATTAACGCCTCTTGACTATATTTGCGCGTGTCGGGGATGAATACAGCCAACTGGCGGTTTTTCAGAATGACTTTCGTCTTGGCCCATTTGCTGGATACCCGCTGAATGCTCATGATCTACCTCCTTCAAAATATTACAAGCAACTGATCCATTACTCATCTGCTAGTCATAAAAACTGGTCTCATGTACATTGGGTTTGACACTAAGCATACGGAAATGTCAGGACAATCCACACAAACAGTGGTATAATATAAGGATATGGGGCTATGTCTTTTGAGACAAAAAAAGGGATATAAGCACATTCATCTTGTCTGTACAGTCTATGTGCTGAAGAGAATTGCGGAGAGGGCGTATACCCGTATTCCGCTAAAAGAAATCATTTTAGAAGATAAAAGGCTATCATGTTTAATTGTGCTACTTTTGTGAAAGTAATATAATAAAGGGTAGCGGTTTTTAACTGAAGGAGGTCCAGCAACTCATGGCTGAACAAAATAACCCGCAAGTCAAAGATCGGGACATTGGTGTGGAAATGCGCGAATCCTTTATGGATTACGCGATGAGCATCATTGTGAGCCGGGCTTTGCCGGATGTGCGGGACGGACTTAAGCCTGTCCACCGACGCATTTTGTTTGCGATGTCGGAACTTGGAATGTTTGCCGATAAACCTCATAAGAAGTCAGCGAGAATCGTCGGTGAGGTAATTGGTAAGTATCATCCTCACGGGGACTCTGCTGTTTATGAAACGATGGTACGTATGGCGCAGGATTTCTCAATGCGGTATATGCTCGTGGATGGTCACGGAAACTTTGGTTCCATTGATGGGGATATGGCTGCTGCAATGCGGTATACCGAAGCTAGGCTCTCCAAAATTGCCGGAGAAATGCTTCGCGATCTGAATAAAGAAACAGTGGATTTCGCACCCAACTATGATGGTGAAGAGAATGAGCCGGTAGTATTGCCAGCCCGTTATCCAAACCTACTTGTAAATGGGGTATCGGGTATCGCTGTTGGTATGGCTACCAATATTCCTCCTCATAATATGGGAGAGGTTATTGATGGTGTACAGGCCATGATTAAGAATCCTGATATTACACCCATGGAGCTCATGGAATATATTCAAGGCCCGGATTTCCCGACCGCCGGTTATATTTTGGGACGTGAAGGTATCCGGCAAGCCTATCGAACTGGCCGCGGATCGGTTACGATGCGGGCCAAAGCAAATATCGAAGAGAATAACGGAAAAGCACGGATTATTGTTAGTGAGCTGCCTTACCAGGTCAACAAAGCCAGATTGGTAGAAAAAATTGCTGAATTAGTTCGTGAAAAACGGATTGAAGGCATTACAGATCTGCGTGATGAATCCGACCGCAATGGTATGCGTGTAGTTGTTGAGATGAGACGTGATGTGAATCCGAGCGTTGTGCTGAACAATCTGTACAAACACACCTCGATGCAGTCTACATTTGGAATTAACATGCTGGCTATCGTTAATAACGAACCGAAGATTCTTAATCTCCGTGATGTGCTTTATCACTACTTGCAGCACCAGATCGAAGTTATCCGTCGCCGGACTATTTTTGATCTCAAGAAGGCTGAAGCTCGGGCACATATCCTGGAAGGCCTTCGGATCGCCTTGGATCATTTGGATGAGGTTATTGCCCTAATCCGTGCTTCCCGTACTACGGATATTGCACGCGATGGCTTAATGAGCACCTTCAGCCTAAGCATAGAACAGGCGCAGGCCATTCTCGACATGCGGATGCAGCGCCTGACCGGGTTGGAACGGGAAAAGATTGAGAATGAGTATAATGAGCTTTTGGCCAAGATCGCTGAGTATCGCGAAATTCTGGCTAATGAGCATTTGGTTCTGGAGATTATCAGCAATGAGCTTCAGGAGATTCGGGATAAGTATTCTGATGACCGCCGTACGGAAATCACGGTTGGGGAAGAAAGTATCCTCGATGAGGATCTGATTCCGCGTGAAGAGGTTGTTATTACCATTACACATACCGGTTATATCAAGCGCCTACCAGTTAGCACTTACCGCAGCCAGAAGCGCGGAGGCCGTGGTGTTATTGGGATGGATACCAAAGATCAAGACTTTGTGGAGCATCTCTTTGTGAGCAATTCCCACAATTATCTGATGTTCTTTACCGATAAAGGTAAGGTCTACCGGATCAAAGCCTATGAAATTCCGGAGCTGGGACGCACTGCACGGGGGACGCCAATCATCAACCTGATTCAGATTGAACAGGGTGAGAAGATTAGTGCTGTAATCCAAGTCGAAGATGCGGACAGCGATAAATATCTGTTCTTTGCTACCCGGGAAGGGATCGTGAAGAAGACACCTCTTGAGGATTACAACAATATCCGCAAAGGTGGATTGATTGCGATCAATCTCCGTGAAGAGGATTCACTGATCGAGGTGAAGCTGACAGATGGTGAGCAGAATCTGATTATCGGTACAGCACGTGGGATGTCGATTACGTTCTCTGAGAATGATGTTCGTTCTATGGGACGCAGCGCAACCGGGGTTAAAGGTATTTCACTGGATAACAATGATCAGGTCATAGGGATGGATTGTGTAGATAAGGAGCTTGAGGTACTGATTGTAACCACCAAGGGTTACGGCAAACGTACCCCTGCCATCGACTATCGCTCTCAAACCCGTGGTGGCAAGGGAATCAAGACCATTAATCTTACTGACAAGAACGGTCCGGTAGTTGGACTGAAGGTTGTCAAAAAAGATGAGGATCTCATGATCATTACGACGAGCGGTACTCTGATCCGTACTAGCATGGATGGCATTTCTACCATGGGCCGTTATGCACAAGGGGTTAAGCTGATTAATATCCGTGAAGATGATGCAGTGGCTACGCTCTGCAGAGCTGACAAGAATGAAGAGGATGAGTTCTCCGAACAAGAGACTGGTGACGACAACTTGGATACAGCAGCAGAAGAAACTGTTGAAGAAGGACAGTCCGAACCTATCTCCGATGGTGACGAAGATAACCTCGAATAAAATTATTATGAAGAGTGTGGGTTTCTGCTTGCAGAGACTCATGCTCTTTTTACATACATGGGGTTGAAGTGAACTAATAATAGGAATTAATTTTCAGGAAACGCCTTGTCCATCTAGTCGCTTGAGGTTATCCATACTATAATTAGGGAAATAAATCACTGAACACAAGTGTCACTGAAACAGAGGGGCTGAATGTATGCCAAGCATATCCGTAGGGGAAATTAAGGCAGGTACAAAAATTATTAAAGATGTGGTCACACCCTTGGGTGGGGTCCTCTTCACCAAAGGTAAAATTATATTACCGAGGGACATTGAAATTTTGCAGGCCTTCTTGATTCAACAAGTAGAGATTGAAGGTTCTCAGGGGGAAAATAATACTCTTGAAACAGCCAAAGCCACGAAGCAGACAGTTTCCACTAAATCCGGTGCTGTAATCAATGAGTCTCAACTGGCCAAAAGCAATTCTCCGCTTCACGATGAGTATGAGAAGATGGTGGCACTTGTTAAGAAAAGCTATGCTTCAGCTGCTGCCGCCCCACTACCTATATTGGAATTACGAAGTCAGTTAGAGTCACTAATCAGCTACTTGAAGGACTATCATGTATTGAAATTTGCACCACGCGTTCTTTTGGAACAGGAATATAATTATCACAATGCGGTACTCTCTGCCTTAACCTCCTATAAGATTGCCCAATGGTGTGGATATCCCCAAAAGGATTGGATGCAGTGTGCTTTTGCAGGCTTGCTTCATGATATAGGTAACGTAAAGGTAGATGCCGACCTGCTCCAGAAACCAACGCCCTTGAGTGCTTCTGAGATAGAGGAAGTTCGCAGGCATACCACTTATGGATACCAGCTACTGCGTAATGTAACAGCTATCAATGAAGGCGTTCGACTGGCTGCGTTGCAGCATCATGAGAAGATTGATGGCTCGGGTTATCCGCTTCATATGGAAGGCAGTCAGATCCACTTCTATGCCAAGATTGTGGCGGTAGCAGATATATTCCATGCCATGACACTCGTGAAGGCCTATAGAAAGGCGCAGTCCCCTTATCTCGTATTGGAGCAGCTGCTCACAGAGAGCTTTGGCAAACTGGATCCAGTCATAGTCCAGACGTTCATTCAGAAAACAACCAACTTATATAACGGTACAAGAATACGTCTTAGTGATGGTCGTCATGGTGAGATTATTTTTACGGACCGCAGTAATCCCACACGCCCTATGGTACAAGTGGAAGGTGCGATTGTTAACTTAATGCTGGAGCGAGAGTTGTATATACAAGAAATTATTGCTTGAGGCAATCTGATATGTTTGTCCTATGAGACTGTTTCTCTTCTTGCTGCGCAACATTGGGTGGTTAAGAAAGGAGCAGTCATTTTTATTAGGTATATTAATAATAAAATAAAGCTTGCAATCAAAACCTGTACATGGTATATTCTTATTCCGGCCAAGAAATAGTAACGCCGAGCTCGAAATGAAGTTGAAAAAAAGAGCTTGCATTCATCGGTCGGACATGATATATTATAAGAGTTGCTGGTGACGAGATAAACGGCGCCGACAACGAGCTTGATCTTTGAAAACTGAACAACGAGTGAGTGGGATTTCACGCAAGTGAGATCCAAAATAGAGAATGCAAATTCTCGTCAGATGTTTCAAAATGAGCAATCGCTCTTTCTAAATACCAATTTGGAGAGTTTGATCCTGGCTCAGGACGAACGCTGGCGGCGTGCCTAATACATGCAAGTCGAGCGGAGTTATGAGGGAGCTTGCTCCCGATTAACTTAGCGGCGGACGGGTGAGTAACACGTAGGCAACCTACCCTCTAGACTGGGATAACTACCGGAAACGGTAGCTAATACCGGATAATTCCTTTACCCTCCTGGGTTTAGGATGAAAGGCGGAGCAATCTGCTACTAAAGGATGGGCCTGCGGCGCATTAGCTAGTTGGTGGGGTAACGGCCT